>CAZCAV010000038.1:0-20761 GCA_964496795.1 uncultured Oscillospiraceae bacterium | reverse complement strand
TCCTTTCCATTATAACGAATGCTTTTTTGTCCATCAATTCGGGAATAGGGGCAGGCCTTAAGCGAACCTTCATGGACGCATACAACGTTCTGCGCAGTCTCCCGCAGATCACCAGATATACGGACGAAGCGCAGGATCGCTTTCTGGTCATGACAAACAACACGACGCATGAGGACGTGATGCTTCAGGAGCCGGAGTACGCGCCGGCGTATGAGGTGGACAATACGGACTATGAGCAGAGTCATAGCGGACGCTTTACGCTCAACGGCCGTACGCTGAATATGGAAACGGAGCTTCATTACGCCCACTATCAGACCAATATGGCGGCATTGATTCAGCTTGGGCTATGGTTTGACGAGCTGCGCGCCAACGGCGTATACGACAATACGCGAATCATTCTTGTATCCGACCACGGCTTTCCTCTCGGCCAGATCGGGGAGCTGATCACGGGCGACGGGCTGGATGTGTCCGGATACTACGCGCTGCTCATGGTCAAGGACTTCAACAGCACGGAGCTTACCACGTCGGACGCGTTCATGACGCTTGCGGACGTGCCCGCCATGGCGGCGGAGGGCGTGATCGAGAATCCGGCCAACCCCTTTACCGGCAAAGCGCTGGACAGCAGCGATAAAAGCATGCACGGTCAGTATTTGATCGTCTCCGGCGACTGGAGCACCATTGTAAACAACGGAACGACGTTTCTGCCGGCGGACTGGGTTTCGGTGCACGACGACATATGGGATCGCGACAACTGGGCGATCGCAGGCAGGGACACGGTTTTGACGGACGAAAGATAAGCGGAGCGGCTTTTTGGCAAGCGCCGCGCGGCAGTTCCTTGACGCCGTGGAACAGGCGGAAAAACGTTACGATGTTGCCGCGCTGCGGCCCGTGATGATACATGCGCAGCTTTTGGGGCGGGATCAGCTCCCGCGGCTTCGCGCCCTTGGCGTAACGCCGTCCTTTTTTGTGGCGCACGTCTATCACTGGGGCGATACGCATGTCAAAAACTTTGGCCGGCAGCGCGCCCTGGCCATCAGCCCCGCCGCGTCGGCGCGCAGGAGCGCATATCCGTTTTAGAGGCGCTCAAGGCTGTGACCGTCAACGCTGCGTGGCTGAAGGACCAATCAGGCCGCGCCGATCAGCCGCCATATCCGCGGCGGATCAATCCGGCTGCGGCCGCCATTCAAGCACAAAGCCATAGGGCGAGTTGGCGTCGCGGCGCAGGCACATCTCGTAGCGCCAATGTGCGTTCAGTTCCTCCTCGGTGGGCGGCTCGCCGGAGCCAAGCTGATTGATCATCGTCGCCCGCACCAGCAGCACGTCCGTTCCCTCCGCGTCGACGGAGACGATATACGGTACCATGTTATAGTCTGTGAGCAAAAATTCATATACGCCGCCCGTATAGAAAATTCCAAGCGCCTCATCCTGATCTTCACAATCCTCCGGAGCGGGCGCCGGCATATCAAAGCCGGTTATGGACTTTACAAAGCGGCCGAGGTTCTCCTGCGTGATGGTCAGGCCCCAGAGGTAACCGTCTTCGATATCCCGCTCCGCCGTCGCGCCGATCAGATCGCTTTCGTAAAAGAACAGAGCCTGCAAGCCGCCTATGAATTCAAAATAGAACGGCTCGGGCGGTTTCCAATCCCAGTAGCAGGAGCCGTAGAAGAACGCGGTCAGGGCCTCAATGGCGTGCATCTCATCGTCTGAGAGCGATACGCCGGGGCCCAGACGGAGCGCCGTCGACGAGGCGGCGACCTCAAAACGAACGTAAGCCGCTATGCGCCCGATCCCGCTGAGCGAGGTGCGCAGAGTGACGGTGCGCTCCCGAATGATGCCGCGGGAGGTGGTGTTGCCCTCCACTGTTGTGACCGCGTTTGTGGCAGGATCATAGGCGGTCACAACGCCGGTGTGCATGCCGCCTACGTTGCCGTCCTGAAGCTTGTAGACGACGATGTCCCCGCGCAGGGGGATATACGCGTCCATGTTTACCTGCTGATAACGATCGCAGAGCGCCGCGTCGGCTGCGCTGGCCGTATAATATACGGCGCTTGCGCAGTTTTTTCCGATCTCGCGCGCGAGATCGCCCGCGCCGTTGGATGAAAAATCACCTATGCCGCTTACACTCAGGCAGCGCCTGAGAAAATAGGCGCACCAGTTACTGGTGGCCCAGTCCGGCTTTTTTCCGTCCCAATAGCCGCACTCGCGCTCGGCCTCGCGTACGAATGCCTCCACCTGCTCGGCGGTAACCGCTTGATCCGCGCCGCCGGCCGCCACGGACGAAACGGGGAGCGCGCAGAACAGCATGAGACAGGCCAGAAGCCCGCAGGCGCATGTAAACGCCTTTCCTTTCATAACGGATTCCTCCTTATGCCCATCCATAATACCGGATATATGCTCAGTATAGCCTCAGCCGTGCGGCAAAGCAAGCCGCAAGCACGCGGCGCACTGCCTTTTTGGAGGCCGGAGCTCATCGGTCATAGAACAGCACGGCACGGCAGGGAGCAGCCTCCGCACCGCGGATCTTCAGCGGAAACGCGCAGAGCCGGCAGAGCCCGTCGGGAGCCGCGGCAAGATCGATATTCTCCAGCAGCGCCACGCCGCGCTTTAGCAGCGCCGTGTGCGTCTCCAGCTCGTTTTCAGCCGTGCCGACGCTCATGCTTTCCACACCGATCAGAAGCACGCCGAGCGAAAGCAGCTTTTCGATACGCGCGGGCGTCAGACAGGGCTCGCCGCGCAGCAGAAGCCGCGGCGCCGCCTCCGAAAGAGTATCCACGGCTTCCGCGGGCAGCACGCAGCAGCTTCCGGAGTACAGCGAAAGCGGCGTCGAAGCGATATCCGCGCCCTCCTCCAGGAAATGCAGCGGCGCGTCCAGATGCGTGGCGGCGTGCAGGCTCATATCTATGCGGCTGAGACGGTAGCGGTCGCCGGCGGAAAAGGACTTCTCAACCGTCAGGCGCGGTGCGGCGTCGCCGGGGTAGGGCGGGGTGGAGATCAGCTCGCGGGTGATATCCACCATCATGCGTTTGCCGCCTCCAGCTCGCGCCTCAGAACGTTCATGCGCTCGCCCAACAGCTCCGAATCGCGCGCAAAGGCCTCGCCGAGCAGCTTGAGGTCGCCCTCGATATGCGCGTTCTCCGTGCAGACGGTCACGCTCATGGCGTCGCCCTGCACGCCGATGCGCTCAAGCAGGGGATGCGCGGGATCATAGCCCTGTTCAAAGCGATAGGACTCCTCCGCCAGAAAACGCCGCGTGCGCACGAGCAGTATCGCCAGATCGAGCACACGGTGCAGCGGCAGCTCCTCGCTCTGACGCGACCACTTTTCGCCCGTGTAGCGCCAGACCTTGGCTGAAGCGTCCACGCGGCCGCGATCGTTCCACTGCGCGAGGCCGATCGAGAGGCCCTTGGCCTCGGAGTCATAGGCGGCGCGGCCGTCCACGCGCTCGTAGTTCTCTACCGCGATCACGGGCTTGTGCTTTAAATCGGTCGGAATAGTCATATCGATCGTGCCCTCCATTTAGTAAATTACTAAATTAGTATATACGACGATTTTGCCCTTGTCAAGCGTCTGCGCTTTCGCTATACTTACTTTGCTATGAAAACAGGACCTTCCTCGCTGCTTGATCGCAGCTTTTGGCGCGTAATGCTGCCATTGGCGCTGCCGATCGCGCTGCAAAATCTGTTGATGACGTCTTTTAGGCTGGTCGATACGCTGATGATCGGCCGGCTTGGCGACGTTTCCATCGCGGCGGTGGGACTTGCGGGTTCCGCCTCGTTCCTCGTAGAGCTGATCATGTTCGGGCTTGCCTCGGGCGGCGCGGTATTCATGGCGCAGTACCACGGCGCGAATAACAGGGACGGTATTTTGCGCACCTACGGGACGCTGCTGCTGTTTGCGCTGCCGCTGTCGCTGGCCTTTACGGCATTCATATTTATCTGCCCGCGGTTCTTCATGCGCATCCTCACCAACGAGGAGGCGCTGGTCTCGGAGGGTGCGCGCTACCTGAGAACGGCATGCTTCTCCTATCTGGGACTGGCGGTCAATCAGGCCATGAGCATTACGCTTCGCAGCACGGAGAACGTGCGCGTTCCCATGATCGCCACCGCCTTCTCCGCCGCGCTCAACGCCGTGCTGAATTACATATTCATTTTTGGCATGCCGGGCCTGCCGGCCATGGGCGTAGCGGGCGCGGGCCTCGCGACCTCCATTTCCGCCATAGCCGCGCCGGTCATCGTGGGGCTGATATCGCTTAAAAAAAAGAACATACTCTTTGCGCCGCTCAAGAAAATATTCGATATCAAGGGCTTTTTGGGCTTGTTTTGGTCGCGCGCGCTGCCGGTGCTGCTCAACGAGATGTTCTGGTCGCTCTCCGTGGTCGGCATCAACATGGTGTTCGGCCGCATGGGCACCGACAATTACGCCGCGCTGACGATCTTCCGCACGATCGAGAATTTCGGCTTCGTATTCTTCATGGGTATTTGCAACGCCTGCAACATACTCGTGGGCAAATCCATCGGCGCGGGCGACTTCGAGCTTGGCAAGAGCTATGCCAGACGGTTCATCAAGCTTATACCCGTTCTGGGGATACCGATAGGCATATTGCTTGTGCTGCTGCGATGGCCGATCCTAAGCCTGTTCGACATATCGGACACGGCCCGCATAACGGCGTCGGTGCTGCTGATCATCTACGCTGTGGATATCAATGTCCGCAACATTCCGTATATTACAGTCGTGGGCATATTCCGTGCCGGCGGCGACACGCGCATCGGCCTGGTGGCGGACATGCTGGTCATGTACGTCGTTTCCCTGCCGGCCGCGATACTCTGCGGTCTTGTATGGAAGCTGCCGTTTATTACGACCTATCTGGTTATGGTGATCGCGGAGGATGTGGTCAAATGCGCCATTACGCTGCCGCACTTTTTCCGCATGAAATGGATCAAGCCCGTGACTGCTCCGCCGGACATTGACGTACCGGAGGAAAGCGCCATGTTTGTGGCGCCGTAAGGGGGGCATATGAATCAGGAAAAAAAGGCTCGGCTCGGTATACGGCCCATACGGGTTCTTCCGCTGGGCTTTGTGTGCGTCATACTGCTTGGCACGCTGCTCTTGATGCTGCCCGTGAGCACGCAGAGCGGCAGGCCGATATCCTTTGCCGACGCGCTGTTCACCGCCACCTCGGCCTCCTGTGTAACGGGGCTTGTGGTCGTGGATACCGGCACCTGCTTTTCGCTGTTCGGACAGATCGTGATACTGCTGCTGATACAGATCGGCGGACTTGGCTTTATGACCATGTCCACGATCCTCTTTGCGCTGACGGGCCGCCGCATATCGCTGCACGATCGTATGACGATGGCGGAGGGACTGGGGGAATCACGCCTGCAGGGCATCGTGCGGCTCTGCCGCGCGGCGCTCCTGGTGACATTTGTTTCGGAGGGCATAGGCGCTCTGCTTCTGGCGCCCTGCTTTATACAACGCTACGGCTTTGGCCGCGGGCTGTGGTACGGCCTGTTTCACAGCATATCCGCGTTTTGCAACGCCGGCTTTGACCTCATTGGCGGCTATCGATCGGTAACGGTGTTTGCCGGCGATCCCTATCCCCTGTTTGTGATCATGGCGCTGATCGTTGTGGGCGGCCTCGGGTTTTCGGTGGTCGTCAACATTTGGAAGAAGCGGCGCTTCCGGCTCCTGAACCTGAACGCCAAGCTTGTGCTTTGGGGTACGCTGGCGCTGATCGTGCTCGGAACGCTGCTGGTGCTGCTGATCGAATATGACAATCCGGCCACGCTCGGCGGGATGCCGTTTTTCCAGAAGCTGTACAACGCTCTGTTCCAGTCGGTGACCTTCCGTACGGCGGGCTTCAACTCCATCGACCAGCTTGGGCTTCGGGACGCTACCAAGGCCGTGGGCATCGTGCTCATGCTTTTTGGCGGGGCTCCGGCGGGCACGGCGGGCGGCTTGAAGATCACGACCTTTATCGTACTGCTGCTTGCGGTCAGGGCCTATATCCGCGGGAGGACCGATACGGTGGTATTCGGCCGTGCCATTTCGCTTGAGCAGGTGCGCCGCGCGCTGACGATCTGCTTTATCGGTCTGATGTATCTGGCGTGCATGGCTATCCTGGTGTCCATCATCGAGCAGAACGGGGCCGCGGGGGAATTCGGGCTGCTCAATCAGCTCTATGAGCTCACCAGCGCGCTCTGCACGGTGGGACTCAGCAACGGCGTAACCGCCGCGGCGGGGCCCGTAACGCGGCTTGTGCAGATCAGCATGATGTTCGCCGGACGGGTCGGATTGCTCACGCTCGTCATGGCGTTGGCCGGCCGCAATGATACGGAAAACATGCTGCATTATCCGAGCGAAAACATACTGATAGGGTAAACGGAGGAAAAGGACATGAAAAAGAGCTTTATGGTCATCGGGCTTGGCCGCTTTGGCACGAGCACGGCCATCATGCTGACCCGCATCGGGCATGAAGTGCTGGCGGTGGATCGCAGAACGGATCGCGTCAACGCCGTCAAAAACGATATCCTGCACGTCGTTCAGGCCGATACCTCCGACGAACGCGCCGTACAACAGCTTGGCGTATCCAATTTTGACTGCATCGTCATCTGCATCGGCGACGATATCCGCGCCTCCGTGCTGACTACGGTGCTCTGCAGGGAGATGGGTGCGAAAAAGATCATCGCCAAGGCGCAGGACGAGCTGCATGCCAAGCTGCTGGCCAAAACCGGCGCGGACAGCGTGGTACAGCCGGAGCGTGACGGCGGCGTGCGCCTTGCACGGTCGCTTTCGGCGGAGGGCGTGATCGACTCGCTGGATCTTTCCTCGGATTACTGTATCAACGAGCTCATCGTTCCCGAGGAATGGATCGGAAAATCGCTTGCGTCGCTGTCGGTGCGCAACCGTTACGGCCTGTCGGTGATCGCTCTGCGGCGCGACGGGCATCTGACGATAAATCTTTCGCCAAACGAGCTGTTTCTCGAAGGCGATATGATATTTGCGCTTGGCACGAACAAAAGCTTTCAGAAGCTGTCCGAATAGAGCCGCTCGGCCCCTTTGGACGCGGGCGGCTGCGGCACAGAGCGCGGGCATGGCGGGAATGAGGAGCGATCATGTTCGATTTTAAAAAGGAATACAAGGAGTTTTATCTGCCGAAGACGCAGCCGGCCATCGTTACCGTGCCGTCTGCGAGCTTCGTTTCGGTGCGCGGCAGCGGGGATCCCAACGAAGAAGGCGGCGCCTACCAGCGGGCGCTGAGCGTACTGTACGCGCTTGCCTACACCGTCAGGATGAGCTATAAGACGGACTATCGCATGGAGGGCTATTTCGAGTATGTGGTGCCGCCGCTGGAGGGCTTTTGGTGGCAGGACGGCGTAGAGGGCATAGATTATGCCAACAAGGCCGCTTTTCGCTGGATTTCCGTGATCCGGCTGCCGGATTTTGTTACGGAGAAGGACTTTTTCTGGGCGGTGGACGCCGCGTCCCGCAGGAAAAAGCTGGACTGCTCCGCGGCGGAGCTGCTGCGCATCGACGAGGGGACCTGCGTACAGATATTGCACGTCGGCCCTTACGACGACGAGCCGCAAAGTGTTGCGCTCATGGATCGCTATGCGGAGTCGATGGGCTATGAAAATGATTTTGCCAGCCTGCGGCGGCATCACGAGATCTATCTTTCCGATGCAAGAAGGACGCCTGCCGAAAAGTGGAAAACCGTCATACGGCATCCCATCCGGCCAGCAGCGCGCTGAACGCGCCGGCCCGCGTCTTTTTGCTGCACTCAAAGGCTCAAAGGGCCTGTGAGCGGTGGAAAAAAGGCCGTTTTGCGCCGATATGCGCTTGCAAAGCAGCGTGACCCGTGGTATAATGCGCCTGCGATAAGAATTTGGAGGAAGATTAGATGGAAACCGTATCCCTTATCATTAAAATAGCGCTGCTTGTGATCTCTGTGCTGCTCATCGTCGTCGTGCTCATACAGAATTCCAAGAGCTCCGGCATGGGCGCTGCCTTCGGCGGCGATACAGCTTCGTTCACCACCAAAGGAAAGGCGGCCAGCAAGGAAGCCAAGCTTCAGAAGATCACCATCGCGCTTGCCATACTGCTTGGCGTTCTGGCGCTTGTACTGACGATATTCGAATAAGCGGGCCTGCTTTTGAGGACGGTGCAGCGTGAACTGCGCCGTCTTTTTTATGTGGCGCGCCATATGGTTTTATGATACTATGGAACACATGAAAATACGCTTTATACACGCTAGGATCCTGAGCTTTGATGAAACGGACGCGCCCTTTTGGGGGGAGCTGAGGACCGAGGATGACGCTATCGCGTATGTCGGGCCGCCCGAGGAGACGGACGGGCGCTTCGACCGCGTGATCGACTGCCGCGGCGGCCTGCTGCTGCCGGGCTTTAAAAACGCGCACGCGCACGCCGCAATGACCTTCCTCCGCTCCATGGCGGACGATCTGCCGCTCCAGCAATGGCTGACCGAGCTTGTGTTCCCAAGAGAGGCCAAGCTTGGGCCTGAGGACGTTTATACGCTGACCAAGCTGGCGAATCTCGAGTATCTTTCCGGCGGCATTACGGCCGGTTTCGATATGTATTATTTTCGCGACGCGATCGCCAGAGCCGGAATCGATATGGGCTTTCGCACCGTGCTGGTGGGCTGCGCCAACGACTACGGCGGATCGGCCAGAGAGACCGAGGACGAGTACAGGCGTTTTTCCAGCCTCCATCCGCTTGTGAGCTACGAGCTGGGCATCCATGCCGAGTATACGACCTCGCTGCCGCTGCTTCAGGACTTTTCTGCGCTTGTGCATCAGCTCAAAAGGCCCTTCTATGCGCATATGAACGAGACCGCGCGAGAGGTGGAGGAATGCGTCGCGCGCTGCGGGAAGCGGCCCTTTGAGCAGTTCGACGCTCTCGGGCTGTTCGATTATGGCGGCGGCGGCTATCATTGCGTGCATCTGTCAGCCAATGAGATAGAAATCATGCGCGCGCGCGGCCTGTACGCCATCACCTGCCCCGCGAGCAACCTGAAGCTTGCCAGCGGCGTCGCGCCCGTTACCGCGCTGCTGAGGGCCGGCGTGCCGGTGGCCGTCGGCACGGATGGGCCCGCAAGCAACAACTGCCTGGACATGTTCCGCGAAATGTACCTTGTGACCGCGCTCCAAAAGCTTCTTCACGGCGCGGACGCCATGCCGGCCGAGGAGGTGCTCAAAATGGCCTGCTCGACGGGCGCCAGGGCCATGGGCCTCGATCAATGCGACCGCCTGGCCGCGGGCAAACAGGCAGACCTGTGCCTTGTCGATCTCGACCGGCCCAACATGCAGCCGGAGAACAATATCGTCAAAAATCTCGTGTACAGCGGCGGCAAGCAGAACGTCAGACTGACCATGGTCGCCGGTCGCGTGCTCTACGAGGACGGCCGGTATGATACGGGCGACGATCCGGAGCGGATATATGCCGAGGCCGCGGCCATTGTACGGCGCATCGGCTGAAGCAGAGCGATCGGAAAGAGAAAAGCTATGAAGAATAAGGAATATACCATTCGTCCGGAGTCCCCCGCGGACTACCGCGAAACCGAGAGCCTTGTGCGGGAGGCCTTTTGGAACGTTTACCGGCCGGGCTGTCTTGAACACTATGTGCTGCATACCTATCGCGCACAGCCGGATTTTGTGCCGGAGCTGGATCTTGTTATGGAAAAGGACGGCCGGCTGATAGGTCAGGTCATGTATGTGCGCGCCTCAATCAAGCTGGACGCGGGCGGGGAGCTGCCGATCATGACCTTCGGGCCCATTGGCATACTGCCCGCGTATAAGCGGCAGGGCTACGGCAAGGCGCTGCTGGATTACTCCATGGAAAAGGCCGCCGCCATGGGCGCGGGAGCGCTCTGCATGGAGGGCAATATCGGTTTTTACGGGAAGTCCGGCTTTGTCGTTGCCTCCACGAAGGACATTCACTATTACGCGGAGCCGCGGGAGGCCGAGGTGCCGTATTTTCTGTGCAGGGAGCTTACGAGCGGCTATCTCGACGGCGCTGCGGGCAGCTATCATACGCCCGCAGGCTATTTTGTGGACGAAGAGGAGGCGGAGGCCTTCGATGCGGGCTTTGCGCCGAAGCAGAAGCTGAAGCTGCCCGGCCAGCTCGTCTTCTAGAACGGCGGCTTATCCTTCGGGATAGAACAGCGCGTCGTAATCCAACCGCATGATCCAGTCCTCCAGCGCCTCCGAAACGGCCGCGCAGTTCTCGGACGTCACCTCGTATACGCCCGATCTCATATCGGAGACCAGACTTTCGCTGGTGGCGCGGTCAAAGTGCATGGCGTCGGAATAGCGCTCAAGATCGCAGACGTATTCCTCCGCACCCAAAAAGCAGAACAGGCGCACGTTTAAATAGGCGGTAAGCGTCTCAGCAGCCTGCCGCACGGCGGAAAGCTGAGCTTCGGCAAGGCCCAGACGGATCTGTTTGTCCCAGTATATGGCGCTGTACGGCGGAAAAAAGATATAGTAGGTCGTTTCCGGATGCGCGGCGATATGTCCGGTAATCCCCGTGAGCGCTTCCGAGCAGCTTTCCAGATAGGTATCGCGCGGAAGCTGCGCTTCAGCGGGCGCTACGGCGCTTCGCCACGCGAGATGCGGCGTAAGGGAAACGCTGCGGCCAAAGCTTACGCGATCGGCGTAGGCAAAGGCGTCCTCAAGGGGCGCGGGAGCCTTGCAGCCCTCGAAATACTGCGGGAACGTATCCAAAAGCACGTCCCGGTTCCAGATATACTTTACGTCGTTCAAAGGATCGTTATCGTAGAGATATGCGGGACAGGACTGCCATGTAAAGCCGCCGCCGTCCGTCAGCGGATACACGTCGAGACAGAGAAATACATAGTCCAGCGTTTGCCTTTGATAAATCAGCGACAGAGTCTGATCGTATTCGGAGAGGAAGGCGCTTGCGATGCTCAGCTTGAGCGTGCGGCAGTCAAAGGCGGCGTTATACCAGCGGGCGCGGTTGCTCTCCACCATGCTCGAGCCGAGTATGACCGCGTCGTATTCCATCTGCCGCGCGAGTCCGGCGTTTTGATAGCGCTCGGAAAACAGCGGCATGCCAAGACCGAACCAGGGCGTATGATACTGGTACAGCGGGTCGATCACGAACACTGCCGCCGCTGCAAGCAGCAGCAGCGAAAGCGCTATGGCGATAAACTGAACGACGAATCTCCTGGCCATAACGCCTCCTAAAAGTTGAAGTACAGAAAGGGGCTTACGCTCGAGAGCGAGAGCACCGAAAAGACAAACAGCACGGCCAGCACCGCGGCGTGCGCGCCGGTCGGCCTAAAGCGCTCCAGCCGCTCGCCGGCGTTGCGGCCGAGGATCGAAAAATACAGACCCGCGAGAAGCCAGAGCGCGGCAAGCGCATAGACTGCGCCGCGTCCGCCTGTCGGGACGAACCGCATAACAAATTTGGTGAGCGGCGTCATGAAGGGCTCGAAGCAGGCATAGCTGGCCGAAGCGCCAAAGCCATGCCAATTCCCGAGCGCGGAGAGCATCTGCCACGCTTCCGGAATGCTTTCCGCACGGAAAAACACCCAGCTCAAATTGATGAAAGCAAAGGTGATCAGCCAGCTCAGCGCCCGCAGCGGCTTTTTTTTGGGCACGCCTGTCAGGCGGCTGACGATCACTGCCGCGCCGTGCAGAGCGCCCCAAAGCAGGAAGGTGTAATCGGCGCCGTGCCAGAGGCCGCTGACAAGGAACACGATCATGATATTCAGCATCGTGCGCGCGCGGCCCCGGCGGCTGCCGCCGAGCGGTATATAGAGATAATCCGTAAAAAAGCTGCCGAGCGTGATATGCCAGCGCCGCCAGAATTCCGCGACGTTCAGCGAACGGTAGGGCGAATCAAAGTTTTTCGGTATGCGTATGTTGAGCATCAGGCCAAGACCCACCGCCATGTCGCAGTAGCCGGAAAAATCGAAGTATATCTGCATCGTGTAGGCAAGGATACCCATGAGAGCGTCGAAGCTGCGCGCGCTCGCAAGATTGGCGTACACCGCGTTGACCGCCAGACCGAAGGTGTCGGCCAGCAGCAGCTTTTTCGCCAGACCCAGCGTAAAGGCGAGTATGCCCCGTGAGAAATTCTCATAGGAAAAGGATTTCCTGGCGGGGTCGTTGAACTGCGGTATGGTCTCGCTGTGCCTTACGATAGGCCCTGCGATCAGCTGCGGAAAGAACACTACGAACAGCGCGTAGTCCACAAAGGGATAATCCGGCGCGTCGCCGCGCCAGGCGTCGAGGACGTAGGAAAGCTGCTGGAAGGTGAAAAAACTGATGCCCAGCGGCAGCGCGATGCTTATCAGCGGCAGCGCGGAATGGAAAACGGCGTTTACGTTTTCAAGAAAGAAATCGTAATACTTGAATATGAACAGCATGCCCAGGTTGAACGACAGCCCCAGCGCCAGCCCCAGGCGGCGGGCAGGCAGGCTTGCGCGGCCTAAAAGAGCTCTGCGGATACCGAAGTTGACCAGCACGCTCGATACGATGACCGCCAGATAGGCGGGATGAAAATAGCCGTAGAACCACAGCGACATGCCGATCAAAAACAGCTTGGCCCATTCATACCGCTTGAGCCGGTTAAAAAGGTAATAACCGCACAACACAAGCGGGAGGAAGGCAAGTATGAAAACATAGGAGTTGAACAGCATCCGGTCAGATCCTCCGACAATACGCCTGCGGGCACATGATAACCGATTGTAATATAGCTTTGCCGGTTTGTCCATTCATAATACTCCGCCGACATGCCGCAAAAAAAACAGGCCGCCATCGATAACGGCCTGTTCAGGCTTGCAAAAAAACACTGTATCCGGTTATGATACGTTCTATTTCGTCAGACGGGTGGCGACGAAATCGAATTCGCCCATTGCGTTTTTGGACTTGCCGTGAAGCTCGTCGCCTGTCAACTTGCCAAAGAGCTGGTTGGTCATCTCGCCCACGGCGGTTTTGATGGTGATCTCATAGCTGAACTTGTCGCCGTCCACAGTACCCTTTTCCAATGCGGCCACGGCGCCGTTGGAGCCGTCGGTAGCCGTGCCAAGCAGCTTGCCGTCCTCGACCCTGGCTTCCAGCGTCGAGCGCATATCGCCCATATAGGTGTGCAGAACCATGTTCCAGGTGCCATTGAGTTTGTTCATAAGTCGTTCTCCTTTATTTAATATGGTGCGTCAGCTAAATTTCAGAGTGGTATATTGTCCGTATTTTTTGCCCTCGTCGTCGATTATGCCGTCCACGCACGGTACGACCGAAAACATGACTGCCGAAGAAACCAGAAGGCCGCCGCCCTTGCCAAGCGTATCGATCACGCGGCGCACGTCTGCACGGATCTCCTCCTCGGTGGCGCCGAGCTTATCGGTAACCTGTGGATTGACAGCGCCGGCAAATATGAGGCGGTTGCCTAGCTCCTCCTTGAGCTTTTTGAGGTCGTTGACGGGCTGAACGCTGTGCCAGCTATCCACGCCGATTTCCGCCAGCTCCGGCACTATGGGCTCGATATAGCCGCAGCTATGGTGCATATAATACAGGCCCAGCTCGTGCGCTCTGGCGGCCATGCGGCGCTCCGGCTCCTTGAAATACCGCCGCCAGAGATCGGGCGAAAGGAACATATTGCTCTGATTGCCCCAGTCGTCGTGCATCATGACAAAGTCGGCGTCCATGTACTTTTTGATGTATGCGAACTGCTCTATGCGGTAATCGGCATAGGCGCTGACATAGTCCGCGTAGGCGTCCGGATCGTCGTAGAGCGCCATCAGGCCGTTTTCGTAGCCCATGGTGGAGTTGAGCCGTTCAAAAGCGCCCATGTTGCCCACGGTATATCCCATGATCTGATCATGCTTAGCCCACATGGCTTTTGTGCGGGCAGCGATCATATCCCAGTTCAAGTCCTTGCAGCTTGGGAATACGATGTGCTGCCGCCAGGCGGAGACGTCGTCAAACTGCGGCTGGCCGGGCTTGACGAAGGTCATCAGCTCGGGATGCACAGGGTCCAGAACCCACTCCAGCCCGAACCAGTCCCGACCGCTCTGAAACAGAGGCCGGTCATTGATTTCCGGAACGATCAGCATTTGGGAGGCGGTGTTGATCATGGGTACCCATTCGGGCTGCCTGCGCTCGAAGACCAGTGCCATATTCTCGCGTTCTGTCATAATATTCTCTCCTCTTATCGCTGTGCTGTGATTGATGTTTCGACTGTGCGCCGTGCAGTCCGCGGACTTGTCAAGCGGGAGACCATCGGCTATAATCACAATATATCACTGCCGATACAGCCTTGTCATTGGGACTTAAGACAGAATGAGCGCAGCATATATTGTGATAGAAGTCCAATAGACCTGCCGAAAGGAAAGGGATCGTTGTGAACTGGGAGCTGATCGTATATACGCTCGAGAAGTTTCGCATCCAAAGCGTCCGCAGAGCCGGCTTCAATGCTGCCTCCACGCTGCTGCTGATGGAGGCGGACGCTGCGGATTTTCCTGGCATACTGTATATCGCGGAGGCCGGCGCGGATGTTTCCGCCTTTCGCTTTGCACTCGTGGTGAGCGTCGGCGGCGATAATGCCGGCGCTGCAAACTGCATTGTGCTGGAAATGGGCACCGTGGCCGCCGTATACAATGCGCTGGCACAGGTGAAGAACTATCTGGATACCTTCGAAAGACTGCTTTCGCGGCTGGATAACGATCAGGAGATGATCGACGCGTCGGGCATGTACATTAATTGCCCGTTTTTTTATTTTGACGAGAGCTACCGCGTTTTGGCTATAACGCGCGATGTGACATTTCGGGAGGACGATGAATGGCGGCATATGCTGGAGAAGGGCTTTCTGTCGCCGGAATCCGCTTTGGCCATGAAGGAAAGCGGCGATCTCGACCGGCTGGCCGCCGCGCAGAAGCCCGTAGTATACCGCTCGGAAATATTCCCCTTTACCTCCATCGTCAGCAACATCATGGATGAAGGCTGTTTTGTCGGCCGCCTCAATATGCTCTGCATCCGCGGCGACGCTTCGCCTGTGACACAATGTGTCTGCGAGATACTGAGCGATCATCTGAAGCGGAACCTGCTGCGCGGCAGAAAAACGCGCTCGGGCGGCGCGCTGCGCGGCATGCTGCTGGAACTGCTGCGGGGTACGGAGCTTTCCGAGACGCTTATCAGCGACCGACTGAAGCGGCAGTCCGGCTGGGAAAAGGGTGTGTTTCGGGTGTTCTGCCTCGATCTGGACATGGCGCGGGACAAGCAGGTGGGCGCCTATTATACGCGGCTGCTGCAGGGCCTTGGGATGGGCGGGCAGCTTATGCCGCTGGTGTTCGAGGAAAAGCTTGTGGTCATCGTTCACGCTGTGGATGAGACTGTGCTGGAAACGCTGATGCAGAAGCTGGAAGCCTATTTTGAGAAGCAGCATCTTTACGGAGGCGTAAGCAACAGCTTTCGGCGACTCGGCGCACTGGCCGGTTACTATGGGCAGGCGCTGGCCGCGCGGGAGCTGGGGCGGGCGCAGAAGCTGAATCATTACGGCGACTATATGCTTTTAAGGCTGCTTTCCTATATCCCGCAGGAGCGGCTTGACTGCCTGATCAGCCCCGATATTGCGCGGCTCGAGGAGGCGGACGCACGGAACGCCCTGCCGCTGACGGAGACGCTGAAATGCTATCTGGCCAATGGCTGCCGCCTGATGCGCACGGCGGACGCGTTGTTCATTCATAAAAACACGCTGATATACCGCCTGGGCCGCATCCGCACCATATTGCAAAACGATCTCGACGACGCCGATACACGCCTGCTGCTGGAGCTTTCCTTTCGGCTGCTGGAAGCGCGAACGGAAAAGCCGCAGACAGAAAAAACAACGTCTGAGCCAGCCTGAAAGCACAGGGGAATCGTCCATACATAGGCCGGCGGCGCTCCTTCTTCGGAAGGAGCGCCGCTTTTGCCGGATCGAATGAGGGATGTTTGGGACGCTTAGTAATTGATCTTGCGGATTTCGAAGAACGACTGCGGATGCGCGCAGACGGGGCAGACCTGGGGCGCTTTTTCAAGCTCGCAGATGTAGCCGCAGTTGCGGCACTGCCAGTAGACCTTGCCCTCGCGCTCAAAGACGACGCCGTCCTCGATATTCTGAATCAGCGTGCGATAGCGGGTCTCATGCTCGCGCTCGATGTCGCCGACCGCCTTGAACTGATGGGCAAGCTGCTTGAAGCCCTCTTCCTCGGCGTCCTTGGCAAACTGAGCGTACATGTCCGTCCACTCGTAGTTCTCGCCGGCGGCCGCGTCATTGAGATTGGTCATGGTGCCGGGCATCTGGCCGTCGTGCAGCGCCTTGAACCAGAGCTTGGCGTGCTCCTTCTCGTTGCCCGCCGTCTCTTCGAATATTGCCGCGATCTGCTCGTAGCCTTCCTTCCGCGCGGCGGAGGCGTAGTAGGTGTACTTGTTGCGCGCCTGAGATTCGCCGGCAAATGCCGCCAGAAGATTCTTTTCTGTTTTGCTTCCCTTGAGTTCCATGATTGTTCCTCCTGTAATAATAATAGTGTATAGTTATCGGATTTAGGCGTCCGTTTTTCGGCAGCAGCCGCACAGCCCGCGCAGCACGACGTCGTAGGACTTCAGCGCATAGGCGGTCTCCCGCTCCACGGCGCGCTCAAGCGGTTCGAGCACGGGCAGCATTACGTCCGCTACCTGCCCGCAGCACTCGCAGACGATGTGCGAATGCGACATGGTCGTCTTGTCAAAGCGACAGCTCCCGTCGGGCAAGGGGATTTTTTTGAGCCGTCCCGCGTCGCTGAGCTGGTTGAGGTTGCGATATACCGTGCCCAGACTCAGTTTTGGCATTTCTGCGTGAAGCGATTCATAAACCATATTGGCCGTAGGATGCAGCTCGCTCTCGCATACGGCGCGGTAGATGCGTTCACGCTGGTGGGAATATCGCATAGGCTCTCCTTATCAATAATAATTCCTGTTATTGATATAATAACCGGACGCATAAAAAATGTCAAGCATTATTTTGATGTATTTTGGCGGAAATATCATGTATAATGGGTTCCATGAAGGTTTACAAGCTCTTGATCCTGCTGACAGCCATGCTTCTTGGCGTGCAGACGCTGTCTTCTGCGCTGGCGGAGGATACGCCCGCGCCCTCGGCGACGCCCGCGGCTTCGGCGGACGCGCAGGGAGAGGATACGCCCGCGCTTTCCGGAGAAACGGATGAAGCGAAAACGGCGGAGGCGACCGATTGGATACCCCCGCCGGATGCGAACGATCCGGATCTGACCGCGACGGCCGCCAATGCCGCGGTGATGCTGCGCGAGGGCATGGAGGGCGCCAGATACAGCTATTGGGAAACCGCGCTGGGGCACGCCTACAACCATTATCCGCTCAAAAAGGTGACAGTCAACATGCTGCGCTGCGCGACGGGCGATCTGACCGATGCGCCCGCCGGCCGCGATCCCGTAAAGCTGCGGGTCTGTCATGAGGTACCGCTGCCTGTGGACGGGCAGGAGCTTGAGAAGGACTGGTGCTATAATCTGCACGGCGCGATCTATTCGGCGACGGCGCTTACCGGCGCTACGGCGACCCTTACGCCCAAGGACAAGGGCAAGGAGCAGAGCGTGACCGTGACCTTTGATCCCGCGGCCGGCGTCATGGCCTGGTCGATCGACGAGGATTGGCAGACGGTGGAGCAAAGCTCGCTCAACGATGGATTGAACTTCAAGCTGTGCGCCGCGGGCGATTGGACGCTGTCCATCAGCGCGACGACCGTCGGACATCCCGACAGCGTCCCGCTGTATTCCTCCACATTCAAGATCGTACAGGTCAAGACCCACAGGCTTACGCAAAACCTGTTTGACGATAACTGGGACGAGATCTATGCTTTTTTCGGCGGCGATACGGAGCAGTTTCTGTTCCAGTACTGGCCCTCCAACAAGAACAGCAGCGAATTTATATCCACCGATCAGGACTGGGTCAAGCAGTATATCGTCAAATCAGAGCTGCACGGCGCCAGCGTGCATGCCGCTGCGCTTGAGAATTTCAATTTGGCCAGCGAGTATCTGCAGAGCAGCTATATCAAGGTCAACTCCCTTAAGTATCAGAACGCCAAGGTGGTACAGCTCGATAAGCTGATCGGCGGCGGCAACGTTGGTACGCGCGTGCCGCGATTCCAGAAGAACTGGGAGTATATCAGCCATCACTCTTTTGGTACGGCGGCCGATATCAACAGCAAGGTTTATCCGAATACCAATGTTGAGACCAACCATGCCCTCATTGGCGACGATGTGAGGGACAACCTTAGTTATGACGGCATCGGCGTCGATGAAAAGGGTCAGCAGTATTACGAATTTACTTACACCGGCAGCTATAAGGGCTATACCGACCGCATCCCCAATACGATCATAAATTACCTGCTGTATGAACTGGCCTTCTACCGCGCGGGCTTTTCCTGGGGCTATTATTACGAAACCACCTGCGACGCCATGCACTTTATGCTGACCGAGCTCGATCTCAACAAGCATATGGATTCTGACGTGGGTCTTCGGAAGGTATACGAGTATTACAACTGATTTCTTTCTCTTTCAAACGAAAAAGAAAGCAGCAAAGAGAAAGCAGAACTATATCATCAGGGAGGGGCCGCAGCCCCTCCCTGTATAATGTGGATCGATCGATCCGGCTGTTCATTGCTTTGCGGCCGGAGGGATTATTTCATCAGCACCACAGGTTGACCCTCTGAAAGCGGCTCGGAAAGATCGGCGTTCCATGCGCCGAGAGCGGCGATGGGCACGGAAAAGCGCTTGCCGATATCCCAAAGCGTTTCACCGGCGTCGGCGCAGTAGACGATCAGGCCTGCGTAGGGACAGGGCTCTCCGCCGCGCGCGAGCTCCACGGCATAGACGCCTGGCTCGGCGGAGAAGAGCACGGCCATGCCGCAGAGCTCATAGGCAACCTTGAGCGTGCGGCCGCTGCCGGAGACGCCGCAGCAGAGCACCGTCATGGAGATCTCGGCGCCGGCGGTATAGGGCAGGTCGAACACCGCCTGAGCGGGGATATCCTCGGTAAAGCCAAGCAGCGTACCCTCGGCGCAGCGATAGAGCACACCGGTCAGCAGCATGAGATCGGCGCCCAGCTTGCCGTCCTTTTCGAAAAGGCCTGTCACCACGGGCATGCAGGCGGCGAATACCGCGGTGGCGGCGTCGGGCAGATGCTTGGGGATCAACAGGCTTTCCATATAGTCGAAGCGCTGCGCGGCTGCACCGCCGCAGACAAGGCGGTCGATGCGCAGGCGCTCGCAGGAAAAGGAATTGGCCTCGTCATAGGCGTCGAGCACTACGGCGTATTCATTCTCTTCCACACCGTAGACCCGCACCTTGAGCGTTGCGTCCACATCCGCTACTCCAAAGCTCAGATCGGCGGCCCTCAGCGTGAGCTGCTCCACCTCGGCCACGGCCCAGGCTTCGCCGGCATAGGGCGCGTCGAGCGCACAGGTAAAGGGGACGGAGAAGTTCAGCGCGGTAAAGACGCCGCTTTCATCCTCGGCGAGCGCCATCAGGCGAAGCGTACCCTCGACCTCGCAGGTGGAGGAGCCGGCATAGCGAAGCGCCGCGATCTCGGCCGCGCCGGATTCGAGCAATATGCGCGCTATGTTCTCCGCGGGCAGCTCGTCGCGTACACGCAGGCTGGTCTCGCCAAGAAGAGCGTGCCGCCGCGCGTTCACGCCGGCGCGCCGGATCTCCAGCTGCGCGCCGGTAATATCGGTGATCAGCGGCGTGGTCACAGGAGCGGTCACAACGGCGATGAGCTCAAGTATGGCGCTCAAGCGCAGCCGCAGACCGTCGGGCCTGGCCGTGCATTCAAGCACCTGCGCGCGCGCCTCGACGCTTACGCCCTCCTCGGCCGCTTCGCATTCCATGGTATGAGTAAAGGCGGAGGCCGCCTGAAACGCATAGGTATCGCCGCCCATTGAGCGGCAGACGAGCCGGAGCTCGACGCGGCCCGACACGACGACGCGGCCCTCTGCGGCTCGCGCCTCCGTCACGGCCGCAGCCGCCGTGCACAGAAGCGTTTCCGAGGCGTCCCGTCCATCGGGCAGCGTCAGCTCGCTTTCTATCAGCGTCTGTGAAACCAGCCTCTTTTTCAGCGTATACAGCCCGATCAGGCCTGTCTGAACATCCATATGCGGCCCTCCTTGCGCTTTGGTTCTCTATTATGGCTATGCGCCCAAGTCTGCGGCATGACCAAAAAAATTTTTATACGGTAAATATATTTTCAGCATCGGTTGCAATTCGTACGGGAACCGGCTATGATGGGCGTGTAAACATACGAAAGGACGGACTGGTATGAACGCATATATTGAGCGGGTGTTGGACGAAGTTAAGCAGAAGAACGCGCACGAGCCGGAGTTTTTGCAGACGGTGGAAGAAGTTTACCGTTCGCTGGAGCCAGTGATCGAGCGCCATCCTGAATATGAGGCTATGGGGCTGCTTGAGCGGATGGTTGAGCCGGAGCGTACGATCGAATTCCGCGTCACATGGACGGACGACAAGGGCCAGGTACATGTCAACCGCGGCTACCGCGTGCAGTTTAACGGCGCCATCGGGCCCTACAAGGGCGGCCTTCGCTTCCATCCCTCTGTGAACCTTTCCATCATGAAGTTTTTGGGCTTTGAGCAGACCTTTAAAAACAGTCTGACCAGTTTGCCCATCGGCGGCGGCAAGGGCGGCAGCGATTTTGACCCGCGCGGTCGTTCCGACGCGGAG
>CAZCAV010000037.1:0-21442 GCA_964496795.1 uncultured Oscillospiraceae bacterium | reverse complement strand
GGTGCATTGGGATTTCTATAGGTGCATTGTATCAAAAGTCGGTATATGCTTCAACGCAAAGGAGGCCCAAGCGGCCTCCTTTGCATTGGTCTACGCACGCCGGAGCAAATAGAATTTTATCAAACAGAGAATTATTGCTTGCAAATCTGCGTGGATTTCGTTATAATAATGCTCGCCGCCATTGACGAATGTCAGGCGGCCGCCGGCAGCGGAGGCGGCAGGCGATTGTTAAATGATTCAGGCTGAGAACGAAATATGCTGATATAGCTCAGCTGGTAGAGCGCGTCATTGGTAATGACGAGGTCCCCGGTCCGAATCCGGGTATCAGCTCCAGAGTCCCTGCGGGGACGGCGGTTTTCCGGGCTTTCAATGCTTTGGGAAACCGCTTTTCTTTTCATACCGGAAACGCATGCCCCCCAATATAGAATTCCTTTCGATTACATATTGAAGAATCGTGAATGAAATGGTAAAATAACCCTGAATCATGCGGAATGGCATTCAATCAGGAGTGCCGTCTATTGGGCGTTGGTTGTTCTTATTAAGTGCGCTGCACAGAAAACTGAATTTGGTAGGCACGGCGGCAGCGATGCCGCTTCGCAAAGCTAAAGGGCCTCGCATAGCGTGACGGCAGCCAGCTGCAAAGCTAAATATCTCCCGTGTGCCGTATTGCGGGCGGGTTTTATTAGAACGTAAGCATACACCGGACAACAAAATGCAAGAAGGGCGTTAGATCAAGCGTGGATAAGCTGCTGGAAAGCCTTGGCTGCAAGGATATTGAAACGACAAAGGCGCGATTCCTGAACGATACGGATTTTTATCTGGAGATCGTTAACGAAATGCTGGGCGACGCCGGATTTGAGACGCTTGGCGGGCAGCTTGAGAGACGGGAAACGAACGCGGCTTTTGATACGGCGCACATGCTCAAGGGTATCGCCGGAAACTGCGGTGTGACGCCGCTGTACGATCTGATCGTGCAGATCGTGGAGCCGCTGCGCGGCGGCGCGCCCGAGTATCCGGCTCTGGAAGAGACGTATCGACGGCTTATGGAGCAGCGCAAGACGGCTCTGACGACGCTTTCAGCCTGGATATAGGGCGGGCGACGCAGCGGTGTACCGGCACAGCGATATATGGACCGGCGCGCAAAAGGGAGGTCGATATTCCGATGAGCGCAAAGAAGACCATACTGGTTGTTGACGACAATAAGCTAAACCGCATGATCCTATGCAGGATACTGGCATCCGACGGCTACGACGCTCTCGAAGCGGAGAACGGGCGGGAAGCGCTGGAGATCCTGCAAAAGCCCGGCCAGTCCGTTTCACTCGTGCTTCTGGATATCGTCATGCCAGTTATGGACGGCTACGCGTTTTTAACGGAAATGAACGAAACCGATTTGATACAAACGGTTCCCGTCATCGTCACCACGGGAAACGAGGACGACAACGCAGAGATCCGATGCCTGGAAAAAGGCGCCTCCGATTTCCTAAAAAAGCCCTATAACGCCGAGCTTGTACGGCATCGGGTCAGGAGCCTGCTGCGCCTTTGGGATAACGCCGCCCTGATCAACCGTCTGGAAACGGATCGCCTTACCGGCGTTTACAGCAAGGAGTTTTTCTTTCGACGCGCCGAGGAGCTGCTGGAAGCCAATCCGAAAAAACCGTATTATATCATTTATGCGGACGTTGACGACTTCAAGCTCATCAATATACGGTACGGCAATGCTGCGGGGGACGAGCTGCTCAAATATCTGGCCGAGCTTTGCCGCAAGCAGGCCGGCAAGGACGGGATCTGCGGACGGCTGGGAGGGGACACCTTCGCCATGCTGCTCTCCGAGCGTCCGAAGCGTACGCAGCAGCAGCTTGGGTCGGCGTTCAGCCGCGAATTTCGGGACGCTCCCGTTAAGGGCTTTCAGATCCGGTGCGGCGTCTACCCTGTAGCGGATCGGTCGATCTCCGTTTCGGATATGTGCGATCGGGCCAAGATGGCGGAGGCCTCCATCAAGCATCAATACGGGGTCTACTATGCGGTCTACGACAGCTCAATGATGATGCGCGCGCTGCGCGAGCATCAGCTGGTGGACGGCATGGAGGAGGGACTGGAAAAAAAGCAGTTCGTCCTGTATCTTCAGCCCAAGCATTGTACGGAAACCGGCGCGGTGGCCGGCGCCGAGGCGCTGGTGCGCTGGAAGCATCCGGAGCTGGGCAATATCTCCCCGCAGGAATTCATACCGCTGTTCGAGCGCAACGGATTCATTGCCCGACTGGACGACTACATGCTTGGCGAGGCCTGCAGCGTCTTGAACCGGTGGCGCGGGAACGGTCTTTTGCCCGTTCCGATCTCGGTCAATGTTTCCAGACTGGACTTCATCGTAGGCGATCTGCCCGAAAGGATCCGGCGGTGCGTGGACGCCAATGGGATCCCGCATGCGCTGATCCATCTGGAGGTGACGGAATCCGCCTATACGGACAATCCGCAGAAGATCATCTCGGACATCTCCGCGCTGCGCGATATGGGCTTTCAGATCGAGATGGACGATTTCGGCTCCGGTTATTCCTCACTGAATATGCTTTCCGAGCTGCCGATCGATATTCTCAAGCTGGATATGCGCTTCATACGCAGCGATAACGACCGGATCGCGGGCAATAAACGAAATATCCTGAGCTATATCGTCAGCCTTTCCAAATGGCTCCAGCTTCCCACCGTGGCGGAGGGCGTGGAGACCAGAGAGGAGTATGAGCAGCTCAAGGCTATGGGCTGCGATCTGATCCAGGGCTACTATTTTGCCCGGCCTATGCCGGCCAACGATTTTGAAGCGTATATGCGGGAGCATCCGGCCGTCTGCAATCTGGACAAGCCGTCGGCTCCCGCCTATACGCCCTTTTCGGACGGGGCCGGCAGCGAGGATAAGCCCCTGATACTGGTGGCGGAGGATATCGAAGTCAATCGCGAGATCATGAAGGTGCTGCTGCAGCCGTATTACCGCGTTGCGACAGTGGAGGACGGGCGGGCGGCCTGCGTGTATCTGGCAGCGCACCGCGACGAGCTCTCCTGCATGCTTTTGGATCTTCTTATGCCGGTGATGGACGGTTTTCAGGTGCTTGAAAGCATGCGCCTTAACGGCGCGATCGAGGAGATCCCCGTCGTCATTACTACGGAAACGGGCGGCAACAGCGAGCTGAGGGCCCTCAAGCTCGGGGCGGCCAGCTTTGTTCCCAAGCCCTATAACCCCGAGATACTGCTGCACCATGTCAAAAAGGCCGTGGAGGAAAGGGAATTCCGTAAAATGCGGCGCGATTATGAGTTTCAGCGGGTCGCGCTGCATGAAAGGGCATATTGCGACAAGCTGACGGGAGCTCTCAGCCGCAACGGGCTGCTGGAGGCGCTCAAGCGTTTTCCTGCAAGGGAGGCTTATGCAGCGATCGAACTGGACATAGACGATCTCAAAAGGATCAACATGGTCGACGGATATACCGCCGGTGACGAAGCCATCCGGACGGTTGTCAAAGCTCTCAAAGAAGAGATAAGGACGGGCGATCTTCTGGCGCGCACGGGCGGAGACGAATTTGTGATACTGCTGCGGGGCATGAGCGATCCGGAGGACGCGCTCAGCCGCGCGGGGCGGCTGTGCGAAGCTGTCCAGTGTCATATGGAGCCGGATACTGACCGGCCGCTCGCCTGTTCGGCGGGAATCACGCTGGCAAACCGAGCCGAAAGCTATGATGTGGTTTCCGTTAGGCTCAGCGAGGCGCTTTGTGAGGCCAAGGAACATCACAGGGGCCGCTGCTGCCTGTGGAACAGCGGCCAAGAAGGAGGCTGACAATGAAGATGCAGTCAAGGCGCCGGATCCATAAAAAATCTCTTGACATTCCGACTGTTCATAGCTACAATTATTAATTGCACAGGCGCTTGTAGCTCAGTGGATAGAGTGCCCGGCTACGAACCGGTAGGTCGCAGGTTCGAATCCTGCCAGGCGCGCCATGCCCGAAAGCCCGCAGAACATCTGAGGTTTTCGGGCTTTTTTCATTCCTCCGATCATGAGAAAATCTTCTTATCGAAAACTGTCCCTTGAAAGGCGCCCTTTATATAAAGAGGCGACGGATGAAAAACACGGTCGATAAAGAAGCCGGCGGCGGCGCAGGCGATCTAAACACAACGGAGCAAATATAAAATAACAGAAGGCATTTCTGTTATTTCTGCCGCTGCGGGATCAGCAGCGTCAGAGTCTCATACATCCTCTGCGGCTCAACGGGTTTGGCAAGATGCGCGTTCATTCCTGCGTCCAGGCTCGTTTTGACGTCCTCGTCAAAGGCGTTGGCGCTCATGGCGATGATGGGTACGGACGCCGCATCCGGCCTTTCAAGCGCGCGGATGGCTTTCGTTGCTTCCAGACCGTCCATGACCGGCATGCGGATATCCATAAGGATCGCGGCAAATTCACCAGGCTTGGATGCAGAGAATTTTTCTACGCCCAGAGAGCCGTTTTCTGCGGTCTCCACATGGCAGCCGACCTTTTCCAGCAGCTTCCTGGCGATCACGGTATTCATGCGATTATCCTCGCAAACAAGGATGCGCGCGCCGCTCAGACGTTCGTACGACGCTTCTTTTTTCGTGACAGGGTCTTCGTATTTTCCGCCTATGGCGGGGGAGAGCTTAACGGTAAAGGTCGTTCCGCTGCCGAGCATGCTTTCGCATTCTATTGTTCCGCCCATCTGCTCGATCAATTGCTTGGCAATGGAGAGGCCAAGGCCGGTGCCCGTTTCCGTCTGTCTGCCGCTGAGGCGCTCCTGCTCAAAGGGCTGGTACATTCTGCTCTGCAAAAACTCCTCCGACATACCGATGCCGTTGTCGCATACGGTGAACGTCAGCGGCAGATGCCCGTCTTCGGTGATCGTTCCATCCGAAAACGCAAACTCGACCCTGCCGCCCTTGGGGGTAAATTTAATGGCGTTGCCAATAAGGTTGACGAAGATCTGCTGGAGCCGCAGCTCGTCAAAATACACCGTTTCAAGGCTGCGCATGCCGGAGAGCATGACAAACTCGACGCCCTTTTCCTCCGCTTTCGGCTGCAGGAGCGTGCGGAGGGTCTCCTCAAACTCCTTGTAGTAATACGGCTGCGGATGCAGCTCCAGCTTGCCCTCCTCGATCTTGGACATATCCAGTACGTCGCTGATAAGCCCCAAAAGGTACTTGCCGGAATCATCGATGTTTTTGAGGTAGCCGGCCGCTTCTTCCGGCAGCTCCGCTTCCTCCTGCAGAAGCTTTGTAAAGCCCAGCACGGCGTTGAGCGGCGTGCGCATATCGTGGCTGACCCGGGACAGGAACTCGGCCTTAGCCTTGTTCGCCGCTTCCAGCCCCCGCTTCACGCGCTGTTCCTCCTCATAGCTTTCCGTAATATCCTTGCTGGTCACAACGATGCTTTCACGGTCATCGTCCAGATAGTACGCCTGCACCCTGGCGCGTCTGTACGCGCCGGAGCTGTCGGTTTTGAGGGCCGTAAGGGCGGCCGCCGGCTCGGTTTTCAGACGCTCCTTCAGATTGTTCAGATCCAAAAACGAACGCACTGCGTCGAGATCCTCAGGTATCACGGTGCTTATGCGGTCGCCGAGGATGTGCTCGAGCGGGAACTCCTCGTTGGCCTTGTAGCGCGACTGGACGCGGCCCTTATTTATGCGCAGGATACGCGCTACGCCCGTTACGGCATTGACCAGCAGGATGACGTCCATTTCATCGTCGATCACGCTTCGTATCGCCAGCTCATTGTTTCTTTCATCGCTCACGTCGTTGATAAACGCGTAGACGATCACGTCGCGGCTCTCATCCTGCATCATGCGGCAGATGTGCTGCATCCAGTGCAGACAGCCGTCCTTTTGCCGGACGTGGAATACGGAAGAAAAGTCCGTGAGGCCTGCTTTGAATCGCGCAAGATTCTTTTCACCGTCGTAAAATTCCATAAAACGCTTGCGCTCGTCCTCTGATGGAAGCTGCTTCTGCATCTCCGTTATGATCTCCCGCATGCTGCAGCCCTCGGGGAAGGTGAAGGATATATCCCGCGTTTTTGTGAATCCGATCAGCTTGTCCTTGGTGGCGTTGAACCGGAGCGCCATCGCGCTCTCCTGCTCGAGCAGCGTCCGCTGTGACTGCTCCATTTCATATTGCTTTTGCAGCACGGCGGCGGCCTGATCCTGCGCGATGCGGGCCTGCATGACCTCGTCGCAGTCGACATAGCTGTTGTAGACCATGATCCTTCCGCTGTCACGGTGCGCAACGGAGAGGTCCGTCCGGAACCAGCGATACGTTCCGTCCCCGCAGAGGATACGCTGAAGCACGCTCTCTCTATCGCTGCCGCCGATCAGCCTTTGGGTAGCCTCCGCGCTCTTGCCGATATCCTCCGGATGGGTGAAAAAGGAGACGTCGCCGTTCATTTTGCGGAGTCTTTCCTCGCGGGACTCGCCTACTATGCTGTAATAAAAGTCATTCATATATCCGGCCCGCACCTTGCCGTTTACGATCTCGGTAAAGCCTAAGCCGGCGGGCACATTGTTGATGAGCTCCCGCTGCCGGATCCGCTCCTGGTATTCCTCCGTGATGTCCACGTTGTATTCAAGCAGGGCCGTGTGCCCCGCCCATTGGACGAGACTGCTGCGCACCTTGAGGTAGGTGCCGAATTGCGGAAAATGGTGTATGGCCGTCACCGTTTCGTCGGGCTTTAGATCGAGCGCGGCGCAGTTTTGGCAGGGATGCGTCTGCCCGCGGACATATTCATAGCACTTTTTACCGGCCGGCATTTCGTCCTCGATATACATCATATCGCGGAACGCGCGGTTGGTATAGTAGACCTCGTGCGTTTCCGTGTCGCTTACGATCATGCCGATGCTGCTGTTTTCCGCCATGCTCTGATAGAGCGCGGCCTCGTCCGGCGGCGTGGTGAATATGCAGTAGTACACAGGACAGCCGTTTTCCTCCCGGATCAGGCTGGCCGACACGGTGAGCCACTGAAAGGCGCCGCCGTTTTTGATGGAGCGATAGGTAAAGCTGACAGGAAGGCCCTTTGCCGAAAGCGTGCGTATTTTTTCCAGGCAAAGCGGCAGGTCGGGAGGATAGACCGAGCGCTCGAACAGCTCGCCCTGCTCGGCAAAACGCGCCAGCTCCTCTTGAGTATATCCGGACAGAGCGACAAAGCCTTCGCTGAAATACCGGCACTCGAGCTTCTCCGCTACGCGGAATATGGCGACGCCGCCCGGCAGTCTGTTGACGAGGCTGTCCAGCATGGCGCTTTTCTCGATCTCGCCGTCTATATCCAGATAGCTGTTATAGAGCATCATGACGCCGTCTTCTTCTTTGATGTAGGAATGAATGCGTACCCATACCCAGCCGCTTTTCCCTTTGCGCAGCCGGTACACAGCCGTTCTGCTTTCTCCGGGACGAAAGCTCAGCATCATTTCCCTGATCCGATCGACGTCGTCGGGATGTATCCCCGCGCATGAGTCGCTTTGGTACAGCTTCATCATGTCGTCGAGGGGCATATCCGTCATCGTTAGAAAGGCTTTGTTCACAAAGACCGGACCGGAGCGGCCGTCCGGTTCAACGCGCACCTTCACGAGCCCGCAGGGAATATTGTCCATAACCGACTGATATCGTTCGCGCTCCGCAATTCCCATCAGCTCGGCGTTCTTTTGCTCGGTGATGTCGGTCACGATAGACGCTACCAGAAAGCTGTCCGGTTCGTCGCGCTTCAGTGCCGCGAGCCGGCGGTTCATCCACCGCGGCGGCTCGCCAGGACGCAAAAACCGGTATTCCAGATCCTGCGGCTCGCCGGTGAGAGCCGACTTGTGAACTGCCGCAAGCGTCGCGGGGCGATCTTCCGGAGCGACAAAGGACATGTTGTATTCCAAAACATCCTCGCTGTAATGATCGCGTTCCGTGCCGACCCATTTGAAAAAAGTATCGTTGGCGTACAGCAGCCTGCCTTTTTCTCCCGTCACCAAGAGTACGGAAATACTGCTCCCGATATTCTGGGCAACCAGATGAAGCTGTTCACAGCTCTCTTTTTCGGGCGTGACGTCCTCAAAGAAGCAAAGCGCACAGCTATTCCCGTCTACGGTGATGCGGGCTGCATTCAGTCTGATCCATCGCACGTCGCCGTCCTGTCTGACGATCCTGTACTCGCGGTCCGGTATACGGCCGTTTTTCGCAAAGCGGAGCTCGTTGCTGCCGGAAACCTCTTTGTCGGGGGCAAAAATCATGCTGAGGTAATCGCCGCCGATGCGCGCCGCGTATTCCTCGCGCGTGCAGCCCACGAGCGTATAATAGGCGTCGTTGGTATAGAGCATCTTTCGGGACGCCTCGTCCACGACCGCGACGCCGCAGGGCGCCGCCGCAAAGACGTTTTCGAGCCTGTCCATACCGTGTTGTTTTTTGTTATGCCATGCGCTTATCATCAATAAGATCGACGTGCTGCCCTACTTTGATTTCGATATGAAAAAAGTCGTGGAGTATGCGCATATGCGCAATCCGGAGCTTGTAATATTCCCAATCAGCGCAAAGACCGGAGAGGGTATGAGACCCTGGACCGACTGGCTGGAGCGGCAAGCTGCAGCATGGAATTCCTGAGCCCGTCAATACACCCTGTTGATGGACAGACTCACCGGAGCAAGCCGCATGCGGCTTGCTCCGGTCTTATAAACGTCAGGTTTCCGTCATGCAGGACGCGCGATCCTTTCCGGAACAGAAAAACGCTATTCCTCGATGATCTCCGGCTCGCCGAAATCGACGCCGAAGGTCTCGACGCGTATGGAGCGTATGACCTGATCGGTCAAGGGCTTGTCGCTGCCGTCCGTGGGCGTGGAGGCAATGGCGTCCACGACCTCGATGCCCTCGATCACGGAGCCGAAAGCGGCGTAGTCCTTGTCCAGAAAGGGCGAATCGGCGTGCATGATAAAGAACTGGCTGCCGGCCGTATTGTAAGCCTTCTCTGGAAAATAGGCATTGCCCTGGCGCGCCATGGAGATCACGCCGCGCTCATGCGAGAGATCATTCTTAAAATGGTTGTTCGTGAATTCGCCCTTGATGCGGTACCCGGGGCCGCCCGTTCCGGTGCCGGCAGGGTCGCCGCCCTGGATCATGAAGCCGGGTATCACGCGATGGAATATCACGCCGTCGTAAAATCCGCTGTTGGCCAATGAAATAAAGTTCTTGACCGTGTTGGGGGCCACGTCGTAATACAGCTCCAGCTTGATGACGCTGCCGTCCTCCATTTCTATGCTTGCAATGGGCGCTTGAATGACCACGATATCGTCTTCCTCCTTGGTTGTTTTGCAGCCTGCCGCCAGTAGCAGCAGCAGGGCTGATAAGCCGCAAAGCCATTTCTTCATTATCATGCCCTCCCATTAAATATTTTGCACTTTTTTTATCAGGCTGTCAATCCCAGATGTATTTTACTGTGAAATATACATTGACAGGCGAGGTATCTCGTGATAGTATAGCGCCATACTGAGCGAGGAGGTGCGCCATGTCCATTGCTTCGGACCAGATCCGCGGACACACGGAAACCATTATTCTGGCGCAGTTGCTCGAAAAGGACAGCTACGGCTATGTCATTAACAAGACGATCCTGCAAAAAACGGGCAACCGCTTTGAGCTCAAGGAGGCAACGCTCTACACGGCCTTCCGGCGGCTGGAGGAATCGGGCTGTATCTGCTCCTATTGGGGCGACGAGACCACGGGCGCACGGCGGCGCTACTATTCCATTACGGATATCGGACGGGAAAGCTACCGGCTCCGCAGGAAGGAATGGGAGAGCGCCAAGACGCTGATCGATAAACTCATTCTTGGGGAGGATGAACAGATATGAACGAGAAACTGCGGCAGTACATGGACTCATTGTTTGCGGATGCGCCCGAGACTCTGCATACGGCGGAGCTGAAGGAAGAGATGCTTCAGAATCTGACGGACAAATACAACGATCTCATTGCCGAGGGAAAGACGGAGGAGGCCGCGTTCAACATTGCGGCGGCCAGCGTGGGCGACGTGCGTGCGCTTATTGCCAGCATGAACGGCGAGGGCGCGGGAAGCGAGGCGCTTGAGCGCGCAAGAAAACGGAACGCCCTGTTCCTTTCCATCGCCGTCGGCCTGTATATCCTGTCGATCGTTCCGCTGCTGCTGATGGGCAACGAGGTAGGCCTGGTGCTGATGTTTGTGATCGCGGCGCTTGCGACGGCGCTTTTGATCTATAACGGCGCGACAAAGCCCGGCCGCAGCGAAACACCCGACACGGTGGTCGAGGATTTTAAGGCCTGGAAACAGGAGAAGAGCGACAATCACCGTGCCAAGGGAGCGATTCAGGGGGCCATGTGGCTTTTGATCACCTGCCTGTATCTGCTGATCAGCTTTATGACCGGCGCGTGGCATATCACCTGGATCATCTTTTTGTTCGGCTCTGCGATATCTCTGATCATCTCGGGCATATTCGATCTGAAGCAATAGGAGGACGAAAGCCATGAAAACGGCGGGAATCATTAAAATAGTCATTGGCTGCGTGGCGCTTGTGATACTGACGGCGATCTTAGCGGGACTGCTGCTTGGTCACAGCCTATGGACCATCGACGGCGACGGCAAAGTGTCGCTGTTTCAGGCCACGCCAACGCCTATGCCCATTCAGGCTGCACCGGAGACGGAGGACGCCTCGACGGACGCGTCTGAGACGGCGCGGATGGATGACGAAAAGCATGCGGACGGCGCCGCGGGAGACCTTGTGGAAGCGGCGGGCGGCTATACGGTATCCGCAGCGAGCGTGAACAGGATCGATATCGGCTGGATAGCCGGCAGCGTGGAGATCGTCAGCGGCGGCACGGATCAGATCCGCATTAAGGAAAGCGCGCTTACGGGCGTGATCGAGGATGAAATGCGATTGACGCTCAAGGACGGCAAGCTGACAATACAATACTGCGACGAGTATAAAAGCATATGGAAGCAGTTTGTCAGCGGCAACTTTAATCTCAGCGGCAAGGCGCTCGTCATCGAGCTGCCGGAAAGCTGTGCGCTGAAGGAGCTGGACGTGGAATCCGTGTCCGCGAACGTGACGGTAGAGGCCGCCGCTGCTATGACGGAGATCGACGTGGAGACCATATCGGGCCACCAGACGCTTATGGGGCTCAGCGGCACAACGCTGTCTCTGTCCACGGTCAGCGGCGGGCTGAACGCGGAGGACTGCGCATTTGACGAGCTGGATGTGGAATCCGTCAGCGGCGATGTCAAGATGGAGGGCCGGTTCGATATCATGGACGCCCAAAGCACATCGGGCAATATCCATCTGTATTGCACAGCCGTGCCCCGCTCGATCGAGGCCGAGACGGTCAGCGCCGAGATAACGGTCTATCTGCCGGCGGACGCCGGTTTTACCGCTGCGCTCGACACGGTCAGCGGCGATATCGAAAGCGAATTTGCCGCCGTAAGCTCCGGCAAGAGCATGACCGCGGGCGACGGCGCCTGCCAGTGCCGCTTTGAATCGGTCAGCGGCGGCGTGAGCATACGCAAGCTGGCGGCCGTGAGCTGAAGCAAAACAAAGGCATATCCTATAATGAACGGGGAGAAGCGATCGCTTCTCCCTTAGTATATCTGTTCAATCCTTTAAGATCACGCCGATGGTATCGTCGCTGCTTTCGCCAAAATGATAGAGATACAGCTTGCCCTCGTAGATGGGCAGCAGATCGAATACAAAGTGCATACCGCGAAGCTGCGGCACCATGTCGGCTGCGGCAATGTAGGTCAGGAGCTGCTCCTTAGGCAGCGTATGCGTTGAGTGGCCCGTAATAAAGCGATCGAAGGGCAGCGTCATGGCGTAATCGAGCGTGGCGCGGTAATCGGCAAGCGGCAGGCTCTCCGGAAAGAACAGGCACTCGACGGGGGTCATGGCGTCGCCGGAGAGAAGCAGACGCTGCTCCCTGAGCAGCAGGCCCATAGAGCCCGGCGTATGTCCCGGAAGCGCCACCGCCTCGGCCGAGAGGCCGCCAAGCTCAAAGCGCCGGCCGGGCTCAAGCGGTCGATAGGCGTCGAACGCGGCGGAAAGCACCTGCCGGCGCTGCGGTTCGCTCATCAGGCCGTGTGCGTAAGCGTCCAAATACTTTACCAGTTCCTGGCGCCGCTCGGCGCTGCGGCCAAAGAGATTGAAGGGCATATCCTTTGGCGAGAGCCAGGCCTCGGCAAAATGACAGTTGCCGCCCGTGTGGTCGATATGGATATGACTGTTGACAACGGTGAGCGGTTTATCGGTGATGGCGGCAAGATAGCCGGGCAGGTCGCCCAACCCGCTCATCGTGTCCAGCAGGAGCGCTTTTTCGCTGCCGACGAGCAGCGTTGCACAGAAGCCCAGCTCGTCGATGAGCTGATATACTCCCGCATCCAACTCAAATTTTCGGAACGGTATTTTTTTCATACCCAGAGTATAATCCGGCGCTTGCGCTTTGGCAAGGATTTTGCTATACTGGTATTACCAGAGGAGATGAAAGCATGCGTCAGGCGGGCGAGAGCGGCATTACGCTGGATCCGGTCGAATCCAAGCGGTCGAGCGAGTCGATCTTTGAACAGATACGCGGAAAAATCATGGCGGGCGAGATCAAGCCGGGCGACCGGCTGCCGAGCGAACGCGCCATGATGGATATGCTCGAAAAAAGCCGTCCCACCATTCGCGAGGCGCTTCGCATGCTCGAGTGCGCGGGCCTTGTCAAAATCATCCCCGGCAGCGGCGGAGCGGTGGTCATGGAGCCCTCGAACGCCTCTGTGGAGCAGCCGCTTGAAAGCATGCTGACCCTTAAGCAGATAGAAAAGAGCGAGCTTTTGGAATATCGCGAGCTCAACGAGCTGGCTGCGGCCGGCTGGGCGGCAACGCGGCGGTCGCACGAGGATCTGGAGGCCATACAAGTCTGCCTGGAGAGCCTGGATCGGGCGAAAAATGATTTCGCCCGCTTTGCGGAACAGGATCTTGCCTTTCATCAGGCGATAGCCTCTGCGGGCCATAACCGGTTGGCGGGCATTGTGGACCGCGTGGTGCACGGACTCGTGCTCAATCTGCTGTCAGAGGCCTATGAAAAGAAATCCGACAGGGCGCGGCGCGGTATGATGGAAAATATCCTCAGTTCGCATACGGCCATTTATCGGGCCATTGGCGCGCAGGACGAGGCCCTGGCGCGCAAAACCATGCGGGAGCACATCCGTTTGTTCGAAACCGACATTCTAAACTAAAAAAATACGGCGATTTCGCCGTTTTTTTGCGCTTTGCGGATTGACAGAAGCAGGCGCAGAACATTATACTGGTAATACCAGTTAGCAAGAGGAGGCAGAGCATGAGCAAAGTCATCTTTAGCGGCAACGAAGCAGTTGCCAGAGGCGTCTGGGAGGCGGGCGGTCACATCGCCGCGGCCTATCCGGGAACGCCGAGCACCGAGATTCTGGAGAATATCGGAGAGCACTACAAGCAGGACATCTATTGCCAGTGGGCCTGCAACGAGAAGGTCGCCTTTGAGATCGCGGCGGGCGCATCCATCGGCGGCGCGCGCGCGTTTTGCGCGTTCAAGCATGTTGGCATGAACGTGGCGACGGACCCGATCTTCACGATGGGCTACGCCGGCGTCACCGGCGGCCTTGTGTTCGTTACGGCGGACGATCCCGGCTGCCACAGCTCACAGAACGAACAGGACAACCGTTATTATGCGCCGCATGCCAAGATCGCCATGATGGAGCCGGCGGATTCGCAGGAGTGCAAGGATTTTGTGGTCGCGGCCTACGATCTGTCGGAGAAGTTCGACACGCCCGTGATGCTGCGCATGACCACGCGCGTCTGCCATTCCAAGAGCGTGGTGGAGCTTGGCGAGCGCAGGGAAAAGAACGTCGTCAAATATGAGCGTCAGCCGGGCAAATACGCCATGCTGCCGGTCACGGCGCGCGCGCGGCATATCGTGCGCGAGCAGAAGCTTTTAGAGCTTGAGGACTACGCATACGACTGTCCCTTTAACCGCGTGGAAAAGGCGGCGGGCAGCAAGATCGGCGTCGTCACGAGCGGTATTTGCTATCAGCATGCCAAAGAGGTGTTCGGCGATTCCGTCAGCTACCTCAAGTTCGGCCTGACCTATCCGCTTTCGCGCAGACTGATCCGCGAATTCTGCAAGGATTACGACACGCTGTATGTGATCGAGGAAAACGATCCCTATCTTGAAAACGCTGTGCGCGCCGAAGGCTTTACTAACGCCGTCGGCAAGCAGAAGATCACCATTCAGGGCGAGCTCAACGCGGGTATCCTCCGCGCGGCGCTGCTTGGCGATACGCAGGCCGCAACGTACAAGAGCGACGTCGCCGCGCCCCCGCGTCCGCCGGTGCTTTGCGCGGGCTGTCCGCATCGCGGCTTTTTCTATTCGCTGCTCAAGTACCAGAAGCAGGTCGTGTCGGTCTCTGATATCGGCTGTTATGCGCTCGGCATCAATGCGCCGCTCAACGGCTTTGACTATTCCATCTGCATGGGCGCCGGCTTCTCATCGCTCATCGGCCTTTCCAAAGCGCTCGAAAAGGCCGGAGACTCCCGCAAGGCGCTTGGCTCTCTGGGCGATTCGACCTTCTTCCATTCGGGGATGACAGGCCTTGTGGACATCGTCGCCGCGGACGCGAACGTGATCGCGGTGGTGCTTGATAATTCCATCACGGCTATGACCGGCCATCAGGAGAATCCGGGCACCATGCACAACCTCATGGGCGAGGAGACAAAGCCCATCGACCTTGTGGCGATCATCAAGGCGACCGGTATCGACGAGAGCCGCGTCCGCGTGGTGGACCCGCTCGACGTCCCCGCCGTGCAGTCCGCCATTGAAGCGGGCATTGCGGCAAAGGGCCCGTTTGTGATCGTTACGAAGCGTCCCTGCGCGCTGATCAAGTCGGTGCAGCGGGCCAACGCGGGCAAATACTGCAGGATCGACCCCGACAAGTGCAAGGGCTGCAAGAGCTGCATGAAGATCGCCTGCCCGGCCATCTCGTTTGCGGACGGCAAGGCCTCGATCTTCGACACCGCTTCCTGCACGGGCTGCGGCCTCTGCAAGAGCATGTGCAAATTTGATGCGATCGAAAAGGTGGGTGACTGACATGACAAAGACCATTTTGCTCGTAGGTGTTGGCGGACAGGGCACGATCCTGATTTCCCGCATTTTGACCGACGGCCTCATTGAGATGGGCTATGACGTAAAGATGAGCGAAATTCACGGCATGTCGCAGCGCGGCGGTTCCGTGACCACGCAGATCAAGTACGGCGACAAGGTCTACGCGCCCAATATCGGCGAGGGCGAGGCCGACATGATCATTTCCTTTGAAAAAACCGAAGCGCTTCGTGCGCTGCCTTATCTCAAGAAGGGCGGCTCCATCATCACCGACGAGCGCGAGATTTTCCCCATGCCGGTGCTCACGGGCGCGGTCAGCTATCCGCACGACGCGATCGACGCGCTCAAAAAGGCCGTGGACAACGTGACCGTCATCAAGGCGGCCGAGACGGCGGAAAAGCTGGGCTCCATCAAGGCGCAGAACATCGTGCTGCTCGGAGCGCTTGTCAAGGCGCTCAGGCTTGACGGTGTGGACTGGAAGGCGCTTGTGACCAAGCATGTGCCGCCGAAGGCCGTGGAGATGAACCTCAAGGCTTACGACGCTGGTTACGGCATGTAAGCTTCTCAAAAGGAGAGACGGAATGTACAAAAACTTTGACGAATTGGTCAAGGCGGTGAAGGCCAGCACGGCAAAACGCGTGCTGGCCGTCGCCGCGGCGGAGGATGAAGCGGTCGTCGATGCGGCTCTGCACGCGCAGAAGGAGGGCATCATCGAGCCGGTATTCGTGGGCGACAGCGCGAAGATCAAGAGCATTCTCGACGCGCGGGGCGGTCACAGCGCCTTTGATATCGTGGATGCGCCCGAGGGCGGCGCAGGCCAGCGCGCGGTGGATCTGATCCGCGACGGCAGCGCGAATATACTCATGAAGGGCCTCATGGAGACCCGCGATTTTTTGGGGCCCATCGTAAAGAAGGAAAACGGACTGCGTACGGGCGGTATCATGAGCCATGTGGTGTTCTTCGGCGTACCGAACTATCACAAGCTGCTTATGACGACCGACGGCGGCATGGTGATGTACCCAACGCTTGAGGACAAGCGCCATATCATAGATAACGCGACCTGGGCGCTGCGGGCTATGGGCTATCCCCAGCCCAAGCACGCCGTAGTCTGCGCTATCGAAAAACTGAACCCGAAGATGATCGAGACCGTTGAGGCGGCCGAGCTGCAGCGGCTCAACGAGATCGGGGAGATTAAGGACTGCGTCGTCGTTGGTCCGATATCCTACGACGTGGCCATGGACAGGAGCATTGCGCATCACAAGGGCTTTGAAAGTCCCTATTGCGGCGATTTTGACTGCATGATCATGCCGAACATGCAGGCAGGCAATATTCTGGGCAAGTGCTTTACCGTGACTGTGGGCGCGCCGATGGCGGGCATCATTGTGGGTGCGAAAGCGCCGGCGGTCATGACGAGCCGCGGTTCCGACGCGAACGAGAAGTTTTATTCCATTGCGATGGCGGCTCTGGCTGCGGCGGGTGCGGGACAATGAAAAAGATACTGGTCATCAACCCGGGCTCGAGCTCCACAAAGATCGCCGTTTACGACGGCCACGAGCAGCTCTGGCAGGAGAATATCGAGCACGACACCGAGGCGCTCAAAAAGTATCCGAGCATATACGCGCAGATCCCATTCCGGCTGCCGATCATACTTGAGCGCTATCGCGCGCACGGCGACAAGCTCGAGGAGCTTGCCTGCGTGATGTCGCGCGGCGGTCTTCTGCCGCCGCTCCCCTCGGGAGCCTATGAGGTCAACGAGGAGATGCTCGACGTGCTGGAGCACCGGCCCATGAACCATCACGCAAGCAACATGGGCGCGGCTATCGCCCTTGAGATCGCAAAGCCGCTCGGCGTCAAGGCCTATATCTACGATCCCGTTACCGTGGACGAGATGATCGACCTTGTGCGCGTGACCGGCTGGAAGGAAGTGAAGCGGCACGGCCAGGGACACAACCTGAACATGCGCGCCGCGGCGCTGCGCTACTGCCGTGAAAACGGACTTGTTTATAACGAACAGAATCTGATCGTGGCGCACCTTGGCGGAGGCATTACGCTCACGCTGCACGCCAAGGGACGCATCATCGATATGGTGTCCGACGATGAGGGCCCATTCTCGCCGGAGCGCGCGGGCCTGATACCGGGCTTTAAGCTGACCAAGGTAATCTGCGACAATCATCTCAGCTACAAGGAGGCCATGTTCAGACAGCAGCGTCAGGGCGGTCTGACGTCGCTTCTCGGCGTTACGGACGCCCGCAAGGTCGAACAGATGATCGAGAGCGGCAGCGCTGAGGCGGCGCTCGCCTACGACGCCATGGCGCTTGGCGTTTCCGAGAGCATCGGGCGGCTGGCTGTGGTCGTCGACGGCTGCGTGGATCAGATCATATTGACCGGCGGCATCGCCTATTCGAAGCTGTTTACCGACAAGATCGCAAAGCGCGTCAAGTTCATTGCACCCGTGACCGTTTTGGCCGGTGAGAACGAGATGCAGGCTTTGGCCGACGGTGCGTGCCGCGTGCTGGACGGCGAGGAGAAGGCGGCCGTATACCGTGAGGACGGGGCCGAGAGACCATTTTGAAAGAACGGAGGAAACAGGCCATGACAAGAGTGGCGTCAAGTATCCCTACGGGGCGCTTTGATAAATTTAACGTACATTTTCCGGAGGATTGGGAGATCGTGCAGATCCCTCTGCCTTACACGATGGAACAGCTCAGCGCCGCCTGTGCCGGCGCGGATTTCCTGTTCGTGGGCAGCGTGGATGCGGTGGATGCTTCCGTATTTACGCAGAACCCGCAGCTTAAGCTCGTACATGTTGAGGGCGTAGGCTATAACAGGGTGGATATTGAGGCCGCCAGAGCGGCCGGCATCCGCGTTTGCAACAACCGTGCGACCAACAACGGCGCGGTGGCGGAGCATACCATCGGCCTTATGCTGGCCGCCATGCGCCGCACGGCAGCCAGCACCGCCAGCATACTCAAGGACGGTTTTGCCGTCTGCCAGCAGCAGCAGCGTGCCATGGGCGAATATGAGATCGGCGGCAAGCACATCGGCCTTGTGGGCATCGGCGCGATCGGCAAGGAGGTTGCCAAGCGCCTGGCCGCTTGGGATGTGAAGGTCAGCTATTACGATGCGTTCCGGCCCTCTCCCGAAGTGGAGAAGGAGCTGAACGTGGATTATATGGAGTTTGATGCGCTGATCAAAAGCTGCGACATCATCAGCATGCACGTCCCTGTGCTGCCTTCCACGATCAACATGATGAGCAGGGCGCAGTTTGCGGCCATGAAGCCGACGGCCTACCTTGTCAACACCGCACGCGGCGAAGTGATCGATCAGGACGCGCTGCGCGAGGCGCTCGAGGACGGCCAGATCGCCGGCGCCGCGCTCGATACACTTACACCCGAGCCCGCCCCCGCCGACCTGCCGCTGCTCAACATGAGCGCCGCGGCCCAGGCCAAGCTCACACTTACGCCGCATATCGGCGGCACGACCAACGAGGCCTTTACCCGCATGCTCAAGGGCGCGATCGCGAATTTTCAGCGCGTGCTTGACGGCGGGGAGCCCATCAACGTGGTCAACGCATAAGGAGGAAAGCAATATGGACATGCAGGAACTTACCCGCATCGTGCTCAAAAACCAGGCGACGCTGGAGGTCGATAAGCTCATGAACAAGTATGAGTTTTTGCTCTCGCACGCGCGGCTCGAGGAGGTCGAGCAGCTCTTTGCGCTGGATCAGCCCGACGTTTGCATGGATCTTTCCTTTGGCTTCTGGCAGGGGCCCGCGGGCATCCATCGCTGCGTCATCGGGCTGCACAGCAAGCTTTTCAGAGGCGCGGACGGCCTGCCGGCCATCGGCTGCTATCATCTTAACGCCAACACCACCGCCATCATCGAGGTCGCGGACGATCTAAAGACCGCCAAGGGCATGTGGTGCTGCCCCGGCACCTACAACAATCCCTCCGACGAGACGGAATCGGGCGCCATTTCCATGGCGGGCGCCTGCCTGAGGACCTGTGATTTTATCTGCGATGAAAAAACCGGCGAATGGAAGATGTGGCATTACGTCGTGACCGGCCTGTTCAGCTACTACTTTGGCGAAAGCCCCGCGACCACCAAGGGCAACCAAAGCTGGGAGGATTGGGAATGGCTCTTTGACGATACCAACCGGCCAGACAGTCCGCCGCGCAACTACTGGATGTATACCGCCAAGTCCCGCGTGGAGAACAAGGACTATAACCGTATCCCCGTACCCTATCGCACATTCTCTGAAACCTTCTCCTATTAAATAATCCAATAATGAAACGGCCCGAGCGTATGCCCGGGCCGTTTGTGCGTTTGATCGGGTTTGCCGGCTTTGCGAAATTCAGCGATACAGTGTATCGTAGTCAAAGCTGGAATAGAAACTGCTGATCTGCACCAGGTACTGCCGGTAGTTTTCTTCCGTCAATCGGTGTTCGTTTCGATACATGCAATCCATGATCCAATCGCTGACTTCTCCGCTGTAATGGATCGTATCCCTATATACATCCGTGTTGCAGGTCAGAGAGAACACATTGTCGAAGCCGAATAGACATACGTTTTCATAGGGCAGCAGAGACTCAATAAGGCCCTGAAGCGCTTCAATGGACTGGGGGATGGAGTTGCTTGCCCATTTGCTTTCCCAACTGAAAGCGGAATATGGGGGGATATAGCATAAAAAGGTAATATCAGGGTTTTCCCGGATGGTTTGCAGCACGTTCTGCTCAAGATTGGCCGCCATCGTGTCGTATTGCGCCGCATCCATATGTTGCTCCGGCCCCGTTTGCTTTTCCGGGCGGATGCGGCCAGAGATGATGGTTTCCAAACCGAATGTACGTTTCCGAAAGCTTGAATAATTGTCAAAGGATGTGGTTTCCCAGCCTTTGGCCGTGCGCGAGAACGTGGAGCGGACATCGACGAGGAGTACGTTTTTATTCAAGATATAATTCACGTCATTGAAAGGATTATTGTCGTACAGATATAAGGGGTATTCCTCCATGCGTGAGCTGTCTTTATCCAAAAAGATCTTATTCGCATCCAAGCCAAGAAGCACATAGCGGATGTCGGGATTTGCCTGAATGGCACGGCAAAGCTGCTCGTTGATTTCTTTATAATATGCGCCGGCAAGCGGAAGCTTGATGCTGGTCGCCTGCCATAGCGCGTCAAACTGCGAGCACTTGAAGTTTTGCGCCATGGAGGTGCCGGTGATGATGGCGTCATAAGAAAAATGCCGCAATATGCCGTCGTTTTGATAGCGTTCGTTGTTCAGATCATAGGCCATGCCGGACAGCGGCGCATGAAAATGGAAATAGGGATCGACTATGGCGATAGGCAAAGCTACGCAAGCCAGCACGAGCAACGTACCGATTATGGTCAGTATAAGCCAACGCTTCGAAATTCTGCAGAGAGTGTTTTCCATAAGCATCCTCAAAAATTAAAATACAGGAACACGGATACGCCTGTCAGCGAAATGATGGACCAGACCAGCAGCAGTATCGTGACGAGGGCGCGCGCCGCGTTAGGCCGAAATTTCAATTCGCCGCAATTGGGCAGATTCAGAACGATGCACAGGCAAAGCGCCAGAAAGACAACCAGGCACAGACTGTCGCGACAGGGAAGGCTTAAAAGCTCCAACGCAGTTCTGACCTCCAGGAAGGTAAAGCATTGCGCAAGCTCGGCAGATAAATGCGTACTCTTCATGGACAGTATATTTTTCAAAATGGATACGGCCTGAGAAACGGAGTCGGCGCGAAACAACAGCCACGAAAAATTCAGGAATACGAAGGTAAGCATCCACTGAAAGGCGACATGCAGCTTGTTCCATGTTCTGTGGAACATGCGGTTCAATATATTCATGAGGCCATGCAGCATTCCCCATATGATGAAGGTCCAATTGGCCCCGTGCCAGATGCCGCTGGCAAAAAATACGATGAAGATATTGAGATAGGTACGCAGCTTTCCCTTACGGCTGCCGCCCAAGGGGAAGTACAGATATTCGCGCAGAAAGCTGGTAAGGGAAATATGCCACCGGCTCCAAAATTCCACGATGGAAACGGATTTATACGGGGAATTGAAGTTAAGCGGGAGCTGGATATTGAACATGGAGGCGATGCCGGAAGCCATGTCGCAATAGCCGCTGAAATCAAAGTAAATTTGGAAGGTGTAGCTGAGCATAACGATCGTAGCATCTACGGAACTCATCATCGAGGGATCGGAAAAGCCCCATGTGACGGCCTTTCCCAGAGTGTCGGTGAGCCATTCCCAATAAAACAGACAGAAAAAAGGTCTCAAAAACAGAATGAATC
>CAZCAV010000036.1:0-21629 GCA_964496795.1 uncultured Oscillospiraceae bacterium | reverse complement strand
GCTATAGCTTGAATGAATTATATTGGAATAGAGGAATTGCCACAGAAGCCGCAAGACTTATAGTCAATTATCTTTGCAACGATATGAGTGTGAAGACTCTTAAAGCATATGTGATGCCTGAAAATGTTTATTCACAAAGAATTTTAAACAAAATTGGTTTTATCGAAGAACCAGACACGGTTCAAGGCGAAAACTGGGGTGGCAAAGATGTTTCGAATTTGAAAGTCTATACTTATAAAGCCTTATAAATTCCTGTTTATCGGTGTGGATTATGAGCATAACCTCATGCAATCGAATTCCGAAGATTATCGGGAACATGGGAGAGCTATGACGCGAGATCCAGATTAACTTTTATGCCAGCTTCTGATGAATAAAATCGCAGACTTCATCCATTGCCTGTGTTGCCTCGCGGAACATGGGTGCAAGCAGAGGAAAGCAGTGGAACAGGCCGTCCCAAACATGCAGGTGAACCTCGACGCCGGCTTTCTCTGCCTTTTTGGCGAATCTTACGGAATCATCCAGCAGCGTTTCCGCATCCCCTGCCTGTATCATCAGCGAAGGCAAACCCTTTAGCTCTCCAAACAGAGGGGAAGCATAGGGGGTGCTTTGCGTCCCCATCGCCTATATAATATCCAAGATAGGTCTCATTTGCTCCCTTTGGCGTACAGGGATCTGCCCGCAGACGGGTTTTGTGGGAGCTGCCGGAAAGCGTTGCATCCGTGCAGGGGGAAAACACAACGCAGGCAGCGGGCATAGGCGCCCCCTCGTCCTTTAGCTTCAGCATGGTGGAAAGCGCAATGCCGCCGCCGGCTGAGTCTCCCGCAAACACGATATGCTCAGGCGAATACCCCAAGTTGAGTGCATAACGGTACACTGCCGCACCGTCAAAGGCCGCCGCAGGCGCGGGATTTTCAGGCGCGAGACGATAATCAAATACCAAGGCCTTTATGCCAAGGCGTTTCACAAAGCTGCCGACGATACCGCGATGGGAAAGCGCGCTGCCCATGACAAAACCGCCGCCATGGAAGTAGAGCACCATGTCTTTTGTAGGGCACCCCTGCGGCTCAGCCCATTCCGCATAGACGGGCGCGCCCTCCGCCGTCTGAAACGAAACGCCGGCTGTTGGCTTGACCATGCGTTTTGCCGTTTCCTCTGTATTTTTCCTCAACTTTTCGATGGAGGTGTTTCGATCGATCGTCTCCGGTGTAAGCTTTCCCTTGAGCAAATGCCGGTTGCGCATGAATGCGCGCATCAGTCGGGCCTTGAAGCTGATCATTCGGTTTCGCTCCCTTGCTTCTCTTTGTTCCTCCAATACCGGCTGCCATTTGGCGTGCGGCACAAATAGCCGCTTTCGATCAAAGCGCGCCGGAGCAGAAAATAATCCCCAAACGTATGGGCGGACGCGATAATAGCGTTTACGTCAGGCTCGGTATAGTCCCTGTCGTATTGAAATTGCTGTGCGAGATATGCGCAGGCTTCTTCTTTCATCATCTGCTTGGCAGGCCACTGCTTCAGCTTCCCGTCTGCATCCAAAAACCTCGCTAATTTTTCAAACATGTCCATTACCTTCTTTCTTTGCTTCCGGTTTTGCAAGGAGCATTGCCATTAACAGCCGGTGATCTGGCATGGGCCCCCATATAAGCATGGGAAACGCGGCAGATCGCCAAACCGCCGACCGTGGATAAGAACATCAGGGAAAGCTCGTCCGCAGGCCCCAGTACCAGACGGCCTTCCGACCGCCCCTGCCGCCTGATTTCTGCTGCGATCCGATAGGGTCATTCCTTTTACAGGGCCTGAAAGGGCGCAAGCAGGCGCTCCTCGTCCAGCGTATGCGGCGTCAGGAGATGCACGTTGACGGTGACGGTAAACGCAGACAGCGTTTCAAGCGCCGCCCAACCGCCGAGCGACGCGGTATCGACCCTTCCCGCGCAGGTCAGCGACAGCGACAGCGCCGCGCCTTCCGTTTCGATGAGGCCCTTGGCGTGACCGGGCAAAATGCCGTCTATGCAGCAGCTTTCCCCGACGCTCAGAAACAGGGCGCGGGCGGCCGCCTCGAGCGCGGTGCGCAAAACCGGCCTTTCGGGCGCAAAGCTGCGCTGCGCCGCGAACACAGAGGCGTGCTCGGGCGCGTCGTGATGGTCGTGATGGCCGTGGTGATCGTGGTGATCGTGGCAATGCTCGTCGCAGCAGTGATGCGTCATGCTTTTCCCTCCCAGCAGGTCTTGAGCCGCCTCCAGACGCTCTGACCGCCGTCGCCTTTGCCGGATACGGGCAATGCGCGCCCGCCGGCAAAGGACGTGATCTTTTGACGGATCTCCGGCGTGGCCGGCGCGCGGTCGACCTTGTTCAGCAGCACGGCGTCGGTGCCGGCGATCTGATCCTCCATCAGATCGCCCGCCACTTCGCACAGCTTTAAAAAACGCACGCAATCCACTACGGCGACCGTGCGGAAGGGAACGCCGGCCTCGCCGTACCTGACGAAGACCTTTTTGATCTCGCTCATACGCGCAAGGCCGGTCATCTCCACGATAAGATAGTCCGGATCGATCTCAACATGGATGCGGTGTATGGCGTCTATGAGACTGCCGGTGATCTGGCAGCATACGCAGCCGCCAAAGAGCGGCGTTACCGATACGCCGGAGCCGCTTAAAAGCGTTTGGTCGATGCCGACTTCGCCGATTTCGTTTTCGATAACGGCCGCTTTTTTGCCCTCGTCCACGATAGCGTGCAGCACGAGCTGAATCAGAGTGGTTTTACCGGAGCCAAGAAAGCCCCCGAACAGTATGATTTCCATGGCCCTATCCTAATACGCCTTTAGCCAAAATGCAAGCGCTCCGCGGCATTTTGCCGCGGAGCGATAAGCGCGTTACGGTATCAACAGCCCTCCGAAGCGGATGAACAGCGGCGCAAACAGAAGCGAAACGATGGTCATGAGCTTGATGAGGATATTGATCGAGGGGCCCGCCGTATCCTTGAAGGGATCGCCGACGGTGTCGCCGACGACGGCCGCCTTATGGGCGCTGCTGCCCTTGCCGCCGTGCTCGCCAGACTCGATATGCTTCTTGGCGTTGTCCCAGGCGCCGCCGGAGTTGGACATGAATATCGCCATCAGCACGCCGGTCACGACCGCGCCTGCGAGCAGGCCGCCAAGCGCCTCTGCGCCGAGCAGCAGGCCGACAATTACGGGCGAGAGTATGGCGATCAGGCCGGGGACGATCATTTCCCTGAGCGCGGCGTTGGTGGATATGGAAACGCAGCGCTTGTAGTCGGGCAATTCCGTGCCCTCGAGTATGCCGGGCCGCGTGCGGAACTGGCTGCGGACCTCTTCGATCATGCGATTGGCGGCCTTGGACACGGACTGCATAGTGAGCGCAGAGAACAGAAAGGGCAGCATGCCGCCTATCAGCAGCCCGATGATGACATAGGGACTGAGAAGATCGATGACCGCAAGGCCCGCGGATTCCGCATAGGAAACAAACAGCGCCATGGCCGTAAGCGCGGCGCTGCCGATGGCGAAGCCTTTGCCCATGGCGGCGGTGGTGTTGCCCACGGAATCGAGCTTATCGGTGATGGCGCGCACGTTTTCGTCGAGGCCGGCCATTTCCGCGATGCCGCCTGCGTTATCCGCAATCGGCCCGTAGGCGTCCACCGCCACGGTCATGCCGGTGGTGGAGAGCATGCCCACGGCCGCGAGCGCGATGCCGTAGAGACCGCCGCAGCGGAAGGCGACGTATACGCCCACGCAGATCAGCGCGATGGAGGCGCAGGTGGAGAGCATGCCCACGGAAAGGCCCGTGATGATATTGGTGGCGCTGCCGGTCAGGGACTGATCGGCGATGCGCCTGACGGAGCGATAGCTGTCGGAGGTGTAGACCTCTGTGATATAGCCGATGGCGAGGCCCACCACAAGGCCGGCGATCACGGATACGCCGGTCAGGAGCGTGCCGAAAAACAGGCGGCTCAAAAGCAGCGCGGCGACGGCGACGAGAACGGCGGAGGCGTAGGAGCCCCACTTGAGCGCCGCGTGAGGATTGGACTTTTTGCCGTCGCGGACAAAAAAGGTGCCGATCACGGAGGCGACGATGCCCACGGCGGAGAGCAGCAGCGGGAACACCGCGCCGCTCACGGCGTAGGTGAGCGTGCCGAGCATGATGGCGGAAACGATCGAGCCGACATAGCTTTCGAACAGATCGGCGCCCATACCGGCCACGTCGCCCACGTTATCGCCCACGTTGTCGGCGATGACGGCGGGGTTTCTCGGGTCGTCCTCGGGAATGCCGGTCTCCACCTTGCCTACAAGGTCGGCGCCCACATCGGCGGCCTTTGTATAGATACCGCCGCCAACGCGCGCAAACAGCGCCACGCCGCTCGCGCCGAGCGAGAAGCCGGTCAGCACCTCGGTGCTTTTCGTAACGATGTAGAACACCGCGCAGCCGATCAGCCCGAGGCCCGTGACGCACATGCCCATGACCGTGCCGCCGGAGAAGGCGACGGACAGCGCGCGCTTCATGCCGCCAAGCCTTGCGGCGTTGGCCGTGCGCACGTTGGCGCGCGTGGCGACCTTCATGCCGAAGAAGCCCGCAAGCACGGAGAACAGCGCGCCCACGAGGAAAGCCAGCGCGGTAAGCCAGCTTCCGAGACCGAGACCGATGCAGAGAAAGAGAACGGCCACAAACAGGATAAGGATGCGGTACTCCGAGAGCAGGAAGGCGCCCGCGCCGTCCGCAATGGACTTGGCGATGCCCTGCATGCGCTCAGTGCCGGGGTCCTGGCGGTTGATGCCGACGGTTTTTATCAAGGCGAACACCAAAGCCAGTATGCCCGCTGCAGGCGCGGCATAGATCAGGATTTCCATGGGTTACTTTACTTCCTTTCAAAAAGACTGTTTATATATCTACGCAAAGTTAGTTTACGGATTTGTCTGTTCGATCAGAAACTGCGCCGGCGGACGCGGATCATCCGGGGGAAGCTGGGGCGCGGGCCTCTTAAAAGCGGGGATCCGCCGCAGGCGCCGGACAGCGGCTGACCCGAGGCGGCGGGGTCAAAGGGCGGTCTGGAGAGATGCCGTTCCCGATCGTCCGGCTTACACGGCCCTTTCAGAAAATGAAAAGGAGAAGCCCTCCCGGGTCGTGCTCAGAGAGCGGCCTGTCGCCGGTCTTTCCGGCGGGAGAGCTTTTCGGCCGCCGCATAGCGTAAAACTTATTATACAGCATAATTGTCATTTGTAAAATAGCAAATTTGCATGAAACGAATACTTTTTGGCATATATTATCGTCTCAAGGATGGAAAACGGCCGCAGCGCGGGGGGCGGGCCCTCGCGAATTGCAGGTTTTGGAGCGGACGGCTGCAAAAACACGATCGGCGCGCGCATCTTGCGAAAACGGACGCTATGTGGAATAATACATGTATGAGAACAAGAGTGCAGCCCGATTGGGCGCTTGAAACGCTGCTGGCGCTCGCTGCGCCGCCCGCGACGGAGGAGATTCCGCTGCGTGCGGCGCTGGGACGCGTATGCGCGGCGGACGTGTTCGCAACCCTGCCGAATCCGCCGTTTGCGCGCAGCGCCTTCGACGGGTTTGCGCTCCGCACGGCGGATATCGCGGGGGCCGCGGTGTCCAAGATGGTCCGCCTGCGCGTGAGCGGCGAGCTTGCGGCGGGAAGCGCGCCTCAATTCGCTCTGGAGGGCGGCTGTGCGGTCAAGATATTGACGGGCGCGCCGGTGCCGGCGGGCGCGGACGCCGTTGTGCCGCGGGAGCGCGTTCAGCTATTTGGCGACAGTCTCCTGGTCTCTGCGCCGGCGCAGGCAGGCGAGAACATCACGCCAATGGGTGAGGACGTGGCGGCCGGAGAGCGGCTTGCGTGCCATGGCGACGTGCTCGATCCCACCGCGCTGGGCCTGTTGGCGGGGCAGGGCCTGACCAGAACGGCGGTATACCGCCTGCCGCGCATCGCGCTGATCTGTACGGGCAGCGAGCTTGTGCCCCCGGGTGAGCCGCGCGGGCCGGCGCAGATCTATAATACCAACGCCTTCACCATAGGCGCTTATCTGGAGGCGCTGGGCGCGGCGGTGACGGACGGCGGAACGGCATGCGATGAGAGCGCCGCCATCGCCTCCGCCATAGAATGGGCGCTGGCGAAAAACGACGCGGTATTTTTGACCGGCGGAGCTTCCTTGAGCGATTACGACTGTACGCTTTCCGCCATCGAACGGCTGGGTGGACGCGTATTGTTTCACAGGACGGCTATGCGACCGGGCGGCGCGATGCTTGCGGCCGAAATGAGCGGCAAGGCGGTCGTCGGCCTTTCCGGAAATCCCGCCGCGGCGGTGATGGGCCTTCTGCGCGTGGCGGCTCCCTATGTCAAGCGGCTGGGCGGCCGGCGCGAGACCGCCTGGCCGGTGGTACGCGCGCGGCTCATGGAGCCGGTGGACAGGCCGAGCCCCCAGATAAGGCTGATGGGCGGACATCTGCGGATCGAGGGCGGCGAGCTTCGCTTTTTCCCGGCGAGGCGGCTGCATGACGGCGCTGGCTCCGACTTTGCCGACTGCGATCTGATCGGCGAGATACCGGCGGGGAGCCCGCCGATGGACGCCGGCGAGATAATCAATGCGTATTCGATCATGAAATGGAGGAATTTTGCATGAAAAAGCTGTTGGTGCTTGGAATGCTCTGCCTGCTGCTGGCGGGCTGCGCTGGCGGAGGCATCTTTGCGGCCGAGCCGACCGCGGCTCCTACCGAGGCGCCGACCGCGGCGCCCGCCGTCACGCCGGAACCCGCAGCCACTGAAGCGCCGACGCCGGAACCGACCGCTACGCCCGAGCCTGCGTACGAGGGGCCGGTATTCACCGCGGAGACGCTGACCGGCGAGAGCATCGATGAAAGCTATATTCGGGGCAACCGGCTCACTATGGTCAATTTCTGGGCGACCTGGTGCGGGCCCTGCGTGGGCGAAATGCCCGATCTGGCGGTGATCCATACCGATTATGCCGATCAGGGCTTTGGCATTCTTGGCGTGATGATCTGGGATGGGGACGTGGAGACCGCGCGCGAATTTATTGCGCAGCAAAATATCGGGTATCCGATCATTTTGGCCGAAGACACCTTTAACGCCATGTCCGCCGACTATATCGGCATCCCCACCACGGTGTTCTTTGACGCCTACGGCGTGCAGGTGGGCGAAACGCAGCTCGGCTCCATGAGCGACGCCGACTGGCGCGCCCTCATAGACAGTTTGCTGACCGAGCTTGACTGAGCGGCGCCGCGCGTCGTACGATAAAGCATGAAGGAGAATGAGAAATGAAGAAACTGGGCTTTGGATTGATGCGGCTGCCGATGGACGGCCGGAGGATCGATGTTGAGCAGACCGGCCGCATGGCCGACCTGTTCCTTGAGAAGGGCTTTGACTATTTTGATACGGCCTATGGCTATAACGACGGCGAATCTGAGGCGGCGATCAAGAAAGCGCTTGTGGACAGGCATCCGCGCGGCAGCTTTCGCCTCGCTACCAAGCTGCCGGCCTGGGCGGGCGCAAAGACCAAGGAGGAAGCCGAGCGGATGTTCTACACCTCGCTCGAGCGCACCGGCGCCGGCTATTTCGACCGCTATCTGCTGCACAATCTCGGCGGCGAGCGCACGGAGCTCTTCGACCGCTTCGATATTTGGAATTTCCTTGCGGCGCGCAAAGCCGAGGGCCTGATCGAAGAGCTGGGCTTTTCCATACACGATACCGCAGACGCGCTCGAGCGGGTGCTGACCGCGCATCCGGAGATGGATTTTGTGCAGCTTCAGATCAATTATGCCGATTGGGAGGATCAGGAGATACAGTCGCGCAAATGCCTTGAAACGGCTCGAAAGCACGGCAAGCCCGTGATCGTTATGGAGCCGGTCAAGGGCGGCCTGCTCGCCGACCCGCCCGCAACGGTCAAGGCGCTGCTCGCGGCCGCGGACCCCGCCGCCTCGCCCGCGTCCTGGGCCATTCGGTTCGCGGCTTCGCAGCCGGGCGTCGATACGGTGCTCTCCGGCATGTCGAACATGGCGCAGATGGAGGACAATATCTCCTTTATGGAGAATTTTGCGCCCATGAACGGCGGGGAGCTGGCTGTAATCGAACGGGCGCAGAAGGCTTTTGCGGCCGTGCCGCTGATCCCCTGCACGGGCTGCGGCTATTGCAAAAAGGATTGTCCTGAGAGCCTGAACATTCCGGATATCATCGGGCTTTTGAACGATATTACCAAGTATGAAAGCCCCGAGATGTCGCGCGGTTCGACCGGCTGGGTGTTTGGCGGGCATAAGCCGTCCGACTGCATACAGTGCGGTCAGTGCGAGTCTGTCTGCCCGCAGAAGCTGCCGGTCATCGAGCTGATGCAGAGAGCCGCCGCCGCGCTCGAATAAGAACGCCGCGGACACGGCGCGGCTCAGGCTCAGAGCGCCGGAATGTATATGGTTCCGCCTTCGCTTCTTTTTTGCAAAAGCGGAGGCGGATGTTTTATCTGTTCATTTTTCCGCAGGCGGGGCAGTGCGGGGATCTATCAATATGGACTCTGGTAAACGCGCCGGTTTCCAGATCGACGTGCAGCAATGTATCCAACAGCGGCGTCCCAAGGCCTGTGAGGAGCTTGACGGCCTCCGCCGCCTGCATGGCGCCAAGTACGCCCGCGGCCGCGCCCAAGGTGCCGAATTCACCCGCGGCGACCGCCTGAGGCTCCGGCAGCACGCAGCGCAGGCAGGCATGGCCGGGCGCGAAGCTGAGTATTTGGCCGGACAGCTCCCGTACGCCGGCATGGACGAAGGGTACTCCCAGAAGAACGCAGGCGTCGTTGATCTGATACTTGGCCTCGCGCGTATCCGTGCAGTCCAGCACGCAGTCGTATTGCAAAAGCAGCGTCTCCAGACGCGCAGGCAAAAGCCGCTCGCAAAGCGGCGTTGTTTTTACTGCGCCGTTCAGACGGAGAACCGCCGCGCAGGCGGTTTCCGCCTTGCGCCTGCCGATATCCGCCTCCGTATACAGTATCTGCCGCTGCAAATTGGACGGCGCGACGCAATCTGAGTCGGCTATGTCCAGCCGGCCCACGCCCGCGGCGGCCAGATACAGTATGGCGGGCGAGCCAAGTCCGCCCGCGCCGATCACAAGGACGCGCGCTTGACCCAATGCCTGCTGTCCGGCTTCGCCAAACCCTAAAATGCGTATGTTGCGGTCATAGCGCTCATTCATCTTCGGCTTCAGGCTCTCGGTACAGCACGAGCCTGCGGCCGATGCACTGTATGATCTCCGCGCCCGTGGCCCGGGCCAGTATGTCCGCCGCCTCTTTGGGCGCATAGGCCGCCGTTTCCAGCAGCGACAGCTTGATAAGCCCCCGCTTTTTCAGCGCCTGATCCACGCTCGTTATCATGTTCTCCCCGATATCGCCCTTACCGATCTGGAATATCGGTTTCAAGGCGTTCGCCTGCTTTCTCAGCGCCGCGCGCTCCGCTCCGCTCATACATACGCTCACTTTCTCTTTTCTCTCTCTTCTTTCTTTCCAAGAGGAAAGAAAGAAGTAAAGAAAGGCTGAACTGGTGGAATTAAGGTCAAGGCTCCGCGCCTCTTCTTTCTCTTGAAATGGAAAGGAAGGCTGAGCCGGTGAAACCATAGTCAAGGTTCCGCTCTTATTAGGAAAAAACCATAGTGCAGTTTTCTTTTGCTTACTTTTCTTTTTTTAAAGAAAAGCAAGTTAATCCACGAATTCGAACTCCCATTCGCCCAAGCGGATGGTATCGCCGTCATGCGCGCCCATTTCGCGCAGGGCGGAGATCATGCCGCTTTTGACGAGCACCTGCTGGAAGCGGCGCATGGAGCTTTCGTCGTTCGGATCGGTGGCGTCGAGCAGCTTATCGACGTCGCCGCCCTCGACGACATATGCGCCGTCGTCGGCGCGCGATACGGTAAAGCCGGACGCGTAGACGGACTCGGTTTCAAGCGTTTCCTCGGGAAAGCGGAGCACGGGCGGCAGCGTATCGAGCGTTTGAAGCACCTTGTCGAGAAGCGCGTCGAAGCCCTGCGCGGTCGCGGCGGACACGGGAAAGACCGGCGCCTCCGGATAGGCGGCTTTAAAGCGCGCCAGATTTTCCTCTGCGCCCGGCAGATCGGTCTTGTTGGCGGCCACAAGCTGCGGAAGCGCGGCGAGCTGGGCGGAGAATTTATGGAGCTCGGCGTTGATCTTTTCATAATCGTCGAGCGGGTCGCGGCCCTCGCTGCCTGCGATATCCAACACATGCAGCAGCATGCGCGTGCGCTCGATGTGCCGCAAGAAATCATGTCCGAGTCCCGCGCCCTCGGCGGCGCCCTCGATCAGACCCGGAATATCCGCAAGCACAAAGGAGCGCCCGCGGCGCGTGCATACGCCGAGGTTCGGCGAAAGCGTGGTGAAATGATAGGCGGCGATCTTGGGCTTTGCGGCTGTCAGCACGGAAAGGATCGTGGATTTGCCGACGCTCGGCAGGCCGATGATGCCCAGATCGGCAATGGTCTTGAGCTCAAGCTCCACCTCGCGTTCGAGCGTTTTCTGCCCGTCCTGTGAAAAGCGCGGAGCCTGACGCGTGGCGGTTGCGTAGCGCGCGTTGCCGCGGCCGCCGCTGCCGCCAAGCAGCACGGTTTTTTCCTTATCGGGCTCGCTCATGTCCGCAAGCACCGCGCCGGTCTCTATGTCGCGCACGATCGTGCCGAGGGGAACGCTGACGGTCAGATTCGCACCGTTCTTGCCGGTCATAAGCTCCGATTTGCCGTTTTCACCGTTTTCCGCGCGGTAATGGCGCTTGTACTTAAAATCCAGAAGCGTGCTCATGTGCGGGTCTGCACGGAACACAAGATCGCCGCCGCGTCCGCCGTCGCCGCCCGAAGGGCCGCCGCGCGCGACATATTTCTCTCTGTGGAAGGCGGTGCATCCGTCGCCGCCGTTGCCGGACTTGATCACGATGCGCGCCTTGTCTACAAACTGCATTGGATACTCTCCTTTTCCCTTCTTTCTTTTCAACAGGAAAGAAAGAAGCAAAGAAAGGCTGAACTTTGGGCTATTTGCCCTTAGTTACGCTTTCTTTTGGTTCTGTTCCTTCCTGCGAAAGAAAGGAACAGATCTCCCGCAACGTACACTCTTGGCACCCGGGCCGCTGGGCGGAGCAGACCTGCCGGCCGTGATAAATGAGCCAATGATGCGCGCGGCCCCAATCGGCCTCGGGAATGTTCTGCATGAGCTGGCGCTCGGTTTTTTCCACAGTCGTGGCCTCGGCAAGTCCGATGCGGTTGGACACGCGGAACACATGCGTATCGACGGCGATCGCGGGTATGCCAAAGGCGTTCGATACGACCACGTTGGCGGTTTTGCGGCCGACGCCGGGCAGGCGGGTCAGCTCATCGCGATCCCGGGGCAGCTCGCCGGCGTAATCGCGGCAGAGGATCTGCGCGGTTTCAATAATATGCTGCCCCTTTGTATGGAAAAAACCGCAGCTGTGGATATAGGGCTCAAGCGTTTCTGGGGAGAGGGCGGCAAACTGCTGCGGCGTTGAATACACGGGAAAGAGCAGGCGCGTGCATTTATTGACCTGCTTGTCGGTGCATTGGGCGGAGAGCATGGTCGCTACCAGCAGCTCGAAAGGCGTACTGAATTCGAGCGCGGGCCCGGCGTCTGGATAAGCGGCCGCTAAAAGGCGAAGGGCCTCCTCCCGCTTTGCTCCTGAAAGCATCATCCCTTGATCTTTCCGTCGTAGCGGTCGACGAGTATATGCGCCATGGACAGCGCGTAATCGAGGATCTCCTTTTCGTCCTGACCCTCGAGCATGATGCGCATGAGCGGCTCCGTGCCGGAGGCTCTTAAGAGCACGCGGCCGTTATCGCCAAGCAGCTTTTCGATCTCCTCCTTGCGCGCGGCCAGCGTCGTATCCTGCATGGCGGCGTCCTTGACGGCGTTATCGACGATCACGTTGACAAGCACCTGCGGATACTGCGGGATCTGCGCGGCAAGCTTGCTGAGCCGTTTTTTGGAATCCGTCACCGCGTTGAGGAGCGAGATGGCCGTCATCATGCCGTCGCCGGTGGTGTTTTTATCGAGCAGGATCACATGACCGGACTGCTCGCCGCCGATGTTATAGCGCTTGTCGAGCATTTCCTCGAGCACATAGCGGTCGCCCACCTTGGTTTCCGCGATATGGACGCCCGCGGCCTGCATAGCCTTTTTGAGCCCCAGATTGGACATGACCGTGATCACGAGCGTGTCCTTTTTCAGCGTTCCCCGCTCCTTCATGGACAGGGCGAGTATGCCCATGGCCTGATCGCCGTCCACGATGTTGCCGTACTCGTCGCAGGAGATCAGCCGGTCGGCGTCGCCGTCGAAGGCGAAGCCCAGGTCCGCGCCATAATTGACCACCATCTCCTGAAGACGCTCGGGATGCGTCGAGCCGCAATGATCGTTGATATTGGTGCCGTCGGGCGCGCAGGATTTGGCGATCACCTCCGCGCCAAGCCGCTCAAAAACGCTTTTGGCGATGGCGGAGGTCGCGCCGTTGGCGCAATCGAGCACGATGCGCTGCCCCTCGAAACGGCCCGCGGACTGTTCCACAAGATAATCGCAGTAATCCTGCCGCGCGCGCACTGCCGGAATGATGCGGCCCACGCCGCGGCCTTCGGGATGCGGAATATCGCCGCCGCCCTCGATGATGGACTGGATGCGATCCTCGAGTTCGTCGGAGAGCTTAAAACCGCGTCCGTCGAACCACTTGATGCCGTTGTATTCCATGGGATTATGGCTTGCGGAGATCATGACCGCCGCGTCCGCTTCGTAGAGCCGGACAAGGTAGGCCAGCGCCGGCGTAGGCAGCACGCCCGCGTCCAGCACGTCGCCGCCGACCGAGCAGACGCCGGCGGACAGGGCCGCGCCGAGCATAGGGCCGGATTTTCTGGTGTCCATGCCGATCAGTATGCGCGGCGAATGCACCTCGTTGGTGAGCACATAAGCGCCTACCGCGCCGATCTGGAAGGCCAGCTCGCAGCTCAGGTCGCGGTTGGCTACGCCGCGTACGCCGTCGGTTCCGAATAGTCTTGCCATAAATCGTATTCCTCCAGTTACTGTAAGCGTTGGGATGACTTTTCAGGTCAGGGACAGGAAGGCGACCGCCTCCGTGGCTGCGATGGCGCCGTCGGCGCAGGCCGTGACGACCTGTCTCAGCGGCGTAGAGCGCAGATCGCCCGCGGCATATATGCCGGAAAGGGCCGTTTCCATGCGTTCGTTGGTGATCACGGAGCCGTCTGCCGCGAGCGGGAGCTGGCCGGCGGCGAGCTCGGAGCGGGGCGTCACCCCGACGGCCACAAACGCGCCCGCAACGCTGAGCGCGCTCTCCTCGCCCGTTTTGACGTTTTTCAGGGACAGTCCGGAGAGCGTTTCGTCGCCAAGCAGCGCCGTACAAACGGAATCAAGCTTAAACTCAATATTGCCAAGCTCCTGTGCGGCCTTTTGCAGCGCCATCGAGGCGCGCAGCTCGGCCCTGCGGTGTATGACGGTGACGTGCCGGCAGAGGCGGGCAAGGTAGAGCGCGTCGGACAGCGCGGTATCGCCGCCGCCGATCACGGCCGTGTCCTTATCCTTAAAAAACGCGCCGTCACAGGTCGCGCAGTAGGAAATGCCGCGGCCTGTAAGCGTCTCCTCACGCGGCAGCCCTAGCTTGCGCGGAGAGGCGCCCATACAGAGTATGATCGCGCCCGCCTGGATCTGACTGCCGTTTACCGTGAGCCTGCGGGCGGTCAGGTCGAGCGAAGTGACGGGATCGTAGGCGACCGTCAGGCCAAAGGACTTGGCCTGCTGCTCGATGAGCGCGCCGATCGCGAAGCCGTCGACGCCCTCGGGAAAGCCGGGATAGTTTTCAATGCGGTTGGTTTTAGCGGCCTGGCCACCCGCAAACAGCTCCTCATAGACGACCGCGTCCGCGCCGCCGCGCGCCGCGTACAGGCCGGCGGTGAGTCCGGCGACGCCGCCGCCGATAATGGCAATATCCGGCATATGCGTTCCTCCCATTCTGTTACGGCATCAGTATAGCGATTTTTTGCCCGTTATGCAAGGCAAAACACTTGGCGTGGCATCGCAGATGCGGTATAATGACATAACATATCAGGATATGTGCGGGAGGGGAGTTTTTTGAAGAATCAAAGGATTTGGAACCGGATCCTGTTTATTGGCGCCATGCTTGTCTGCGCGGCGCTGTCGGCGATCATGCTGCCGCTGGTGGCAGGGGAGGGAGGGCTGAGCCTTGCCTGCATACCGGTCACGGTCATTTATGCCTTTGGCGTGACGCTGCTTTTGCATGGCAGCCGCCGGGCCTCGGACGATCCTATCGAGCCGCTGTGGATGGCTGCGGCGCTCGTTGTAACGGCTATGACGCTGTTTTCGCGCACGGCGCTTTTGCCGCATAAATCGGACGATTTTCTCGAATACTTAAGCGTCTGGCTGGAGCAGATCCGCTCAATGCCGGGCTTTACGGCCATTGCGGCGGATATCGGCAATTACAATATGCCGTATTTCTATATGCTCTTTGCGCTGGGCAAGCTTCTGCCGCAGTCCGCGGATCTGTACGTTATCAAGCTGGTATCCGTGCTCTTCGACTATGTGCTGGCCTACTACATTATGAAGCTCGTCATGCTCAAGACCGAGAAGCGCAGCGTGGCCATGGCTTCGTTCGCTGTCGCGCTGTTTGTCCCGAGCATCATCCTCAACAGCGCCATGTGGGGCCAGTGCGATTCCATCTTCGCGGCCTTTGCGCTTGGCGGCCTGTATTACGGTCTGCGCGGAAAGAGCCGGTGGTGCTGGGCCTTCTTTGCCATCGCGCTTTCGATCAAGCTGCAGACGGTGTTCCTGCTGCCGGCGCTGATCGTGCTGCTGTTTACGGAACGCGTGCGGCTTAGGGATATCTGGGTGTTTCCGGCTGTATTCCTTCTGACCCTTGTTCCTGCCATGGCGGCCGGCCGCGGCTTTGTGGACTGCGTATCGATCTATGTGAAGCAGGCGGGGACCTACTCGCAGCTCTGTATGCTGGCGCCCTCCGCTTACGCATGGTTTCCGGAGGGAACGCGTTCCAACGTGCCGGTCATTGCCGCCGGCGTGTTTTTCGCGGGCGCGATCGCGCTCAGCTTCCTGCTCTATCTGTTCCGCCGCCGCAGCCAGCTGGACGACACGGCCATGATAGAAGCGGCGTTTCTGTTCGCGCTGATCATCCCCTTCGTGCTGCCGCTGATGCACGAGCGCTATTTTTATCTGGCGGACGCCATGGCCGCCGTTTACCTGTTCTGGAGACCGCGCCGCTGGTATATCAGCGGATTGGTATGCCTGAGCTCCTTTATGTGCTACGTCGCATACCTGTTTGACGCGGTCACCGTACCCGTCTGGCTTCTCGCGTTCTTCATGCTGGGCGCTATCTGCCTGCTGCTGCGGGAGTTTGTGCCCCGTGTGGAGAGCCGCCGCGGCATTCGCAGCCTGTGAAGAACCACACCGCGGTTGACGGCTTTTTCCCGCGCATGGTACTCTTTACAGGGAACGGCGCAATCCGGCGCCAAAAGCATTGCGGGGCGAAACAATATAATGGAGGGGGAACCTGAATGAAAAAACGTACAAGGATTCTGGCCGTAGTACTTATCTTTTGCCTGGTGCTTTCCGGCGCCTGCGCAGAAGACTCTCAACTGAAAGGAACGTGCCGTTTTTGCGGACGTCAATACCACTATACCGTTTTGGAAGACTGTTCTGGGACAGGATATCCCAGTGAGCATGGTATTACTAAGTGTGTAGATCGAGCGCCTTGCGGATATTCAGAGCATTACGTTCTCAAGGGCATGAACGTGGATATGCACGGTCAGTCTCACGATATCTCGGGCTGTGCGGAGAACGGTTGTGTGTTGGCGCGCACGGTGCAGGCGTATGCAATCTTGAGAATGCGCCCTGCGGGATAGATGGGCATGTTGTGCTGCCGGGCAAGACGGTGGACGAGGACGGCGTGGAGCACAGCGCCTGCGAGTATTGCGGCGGCTGGCAGTGCCAGGGCGAGCACGGCCTGGATGTATGTATTTCCAACGACGCTACCCTAAAATCCCTTACGGTGACCTGCGAAGGACAGATCCTGTCGCTGTCCCCGGGCTTCGATGGTAAAACCGTTTTTGCGTATTCTGCGGGCTCGAACCGCACCACGCATGTCGGCGAAACGGTGACCGTGGACGCCGCAGCGAACCATCCCAAGGCCAAGGTGTCCGGCACCGGCTCCGTCACGCTTGTGGAGGGCGGCAACACCGTCACCATTACCGTAACGGCCGAGTATCCCCAAACCATACAGATCTATACCGTTGTGATCGTCGGCGCCAGATGGGAGAATAACACGCCCCAGCGCGATCCCGATATGCCGTCGCCGGATGACGGTCAGTAACGGGCCTTGCCGGACGCGCCATTCATGGCGCAGGCAAAAAACGGTCATCCGGTCAATAAACGAAGTTACTTGACAGACAAAGGGCCCGCAGGCGAATGCCTGCGGGCCCTTCCTTATTCGTCCTGTTGATCTGCTTACAGCGCGACGTCCTTTTTGCGGGTGATCGCACGGATCACGAAGCAGGTCGCGATCGTGACGATGATGCCAAGCGGCATGACCACATACCAAAGCGGCAGGAAGCCCGCGATCAGGAAGAACACGAGCGAGATCACGCCGCAGGTAATGGCGTAGGGCGCCTGCGTGAGCACATGATTGATGTGATCGGACTGAGCGCCGGCCGAGGACATGATGGTCGTATCGGAAATGGGCGAGCAGTGATCGCCGAACACGGCGCCGGCGAGGCAGGCCGCGATGCCGACGAAGCACAGCGCGTCGTTGCCCTGGCCGAAGGGGAACACGGAGATGACGATGGGCAGCAGCATGCCGAAGGTGCCCCAGGAGGTGCCGGTCGCGAACGAGAGGCCCATGGCGATGAGGCAAACGATGAACGGTAGGAACTTCTGCAGCGTGGCGGCCTGACTGGTGATGAAGGTGGCCACAACGTCGCGGAGGCCGAGCTCGAGGGTGACCCAGGAGAGAGACCACGCGAAGATGAGGATCAGAACCGCGGGAACCATGGCGCGGAAGCCGACCACGAAGCAATCGGTGAACTGCTTGAGCGTCAGCACGCGGCGGCAGAGGAAGTAGACGAACATAATGACCATGGCCACGAAGCAGCCATAGACGAGGCCGAGAGACGCGTCGCAGTCCGCAAAGGCGGTCGCGAGGTCGGCTTCGCCGCCAAACAGTGTCCAGCCGCCGGTATAGGCAAGGCCGAGCACGCAGAAGATGATGAGCACGACGATCGGCAGAATAAGGTCGATGACCTTGCCGCGCGGGTTGGGCTCGACCTCCGCCTGATTGGCGTAGGGACGGTTGGCCGTGGTGAACAGGTCGCCCTTGGCCGCGTTCATCTCATGGATCTTCATGGGACCGTAATCGAACTTCATGAAGGTGATGCAGATGATGAAGGTCAGCGTCAGGAGCGCGTAGAAGTTAAAGGGGATCGAGCCCGTGAAGAGCTGGAAGCGGCTGTAACCGCCGGTGGTCTCGAGCGAGCCCGCGACCGCCGCCGCCCAGGAGGAGATCGGCGCGATGATGCAGACCGGCGCCGCGGTGGAGTCGATGAGGTAGGCCAGCTTGGCGCGGGAGATGCCATGCTTATCGGTGACAGGGCGCATGACGCTGCCGATCGTGAGGCAGTTGAAATAGTCGTCCACGAAAATCAGAACGCCAAGAATGAAGGTGGCAAACTGCGCGCCGACCTTGGTCTTGATGTTTTTCTCTGCCCAGCGGCCATAGGCGGCGGAACCGCCGGCTGCCGAAACCAGCGCGCCGACGATGCCGAGGCAAACGGTAAATACCAGTATGCCCACGTTCCAGCCGTCGGCCAGGACCGAAACCATACCGAAGGAACCCTCGCCGCCGACAAATATGCCGGTGATGGTGTCGATCACGTTGAAATTTGTATAGAACAGCGTGCCGACGAGGATGCCGAGGAACAGGGAAAGGTAGACCTCTTTGGTGATCAGCGCGAGCGCGATAGCCACTACCGGCGGAACGATTGCCCAGAATGTGCCGATGAAGGGGTTGCCGGTCTCGCCGGTTCCTGCGCAGGCCGCCGTCGCAACCACGACAGCCATGACGACCAACAACAGGATCCATCTTTTGGTTGTCATTCTTTTCATGAGTCGTCCTCCTATATGTTTTTGTACACGGGGGGGAAAAGACACTATGCAATATAACATATCGGGCATAGGCATTTCCTGTGTCCGCTTATTTATATTAGCAAATTGTGAAGTTTATGTAAACCCAATTTGTCGCGCATGCAGCGAAATATATCATATATGATATTAATTCATGGAAAACATTTTATGTTCGCATTTATTGTTAAGAAAATCTTAATGCTTTTCGGACTGTGAAATTAATGCTTTGTAACGTACAATAGCTGCGTGAGGTGAAAGCATGCTGAACATTCTGGTCTGCGACGACGAAAAAGACATCGTATCCGCGCTCACGATCTATCTCAAGGCCGAGGGCTACCGCGTATTTGGGGCCAATAACGGGCGCGAGGCCGTGGAAATCGCCGCAGAGAACGACATTCATCTGGCGCTGATGGACGTGATGATGCCCGCGCTCGACGGCATTCGGACCACGGTGAAGCTGCGTGAAACGGGCAACTTCCCGATCATACTGCTCACGGCCAAAAGCGAGGATTCGGACAAGGTGCTGGGCCTGACCGTCGGCGCCGACGATTATGTCACAAAGCCTTTCAATCCCGTGGAGCTTCTGGCGCGCGTCAGATCGCAGCTTCGCCGCTATACGCAGCTTGGCGGAATGACGCCAAGGGACGCGGCGCTCTCCATCGGAGGCGTCACGCTTGACGACGAAAGCAAATCCGTCGCCCGCGACGGTGAGCCCGTCAGCCTCACGCCGAAGGAGTACGGCATCCTGAAGCTGCTCATGCAGAACCCCGGCCGCGTGTTTTCCTCGAAGCAGATCTATGAAAGCGTCTGGAAAGGCGCGCCGCTCGGCGCGGAGAATACCGTCGCGGTGCATATCCGCCACCTCCGGGAAAAGCTGGAGATCGATCCCGAGACCCCGCGCTATCTCAAGGTCGTCTGGGGCCAGGGCTATAAGATGGAAACGGAGAAATAAACGTATGAATACGTCCCATAAGACCCTTACCCGTTCGCTGCCCGCCAAGTGCGCGGCGTTCCTGCTCTGCCTGCTGCTTGCGCTGACCGGACTGTTTTGCATGCTGGGCGCGCTCTATCTTTACGAGGACGGCTATTATTCCGGCGAACGCAGAAGCTACGCCGAAAGCAGCCTGTCGGGGCGCATGATGAGCCAGTATGAAAGCGCCGCAAACAGCCTGTATTTTTACGGCACGCTGTATACCGGCAAGGAGGAATACGCGCTCGATGCCTATGAGCGTCTGCTCGATCCGGCGAACACCAACTACCGCTACGCCGTCTACAACGAGGCGGGCGAGCGCGTTGCGGGCACGGCGGGCGAGCTGGGGCCGATCGAGACCGCGCGCCGGCACTGCTATACGACGAGAAACTTCCACGAGAACTACGAAAGCTACGAGGTGCTGAGCACGCTCGATCCGGCCATGCGCGTAAACGACGGCTTTGCGCTGCAAAACCGGCTTTTTAACGCGCTGCTCTCGATGAAATACTGGATCATCGTGCTTGGTGCGCTCTCGCTGCTTTGCGCGCTGGCGCTGCTCGTATTCCTCATGTGCGCCGCGGGCCGGTATCAGGATGCGGAAAAGCCGGAATGCCGCAATCTCGACCGCGTGCCCTTCGATCTGTATCTCGCGATCTGCGTCGGGCTGATCGTGGCGGCGTTCTATACGGCCTACGCTTTTTATCACAGCGCGGACGTGCTGCTGCTCGGCGTTATGACGGTGCTCGCACTTGGCGGTTCGCTGGCCGTCATCATCGCTCTTTTGATGAGCTTTGCCGCGCGCGTTAAGTGCCGCAATCTTTTGCACAACACCGTGATCGGCTGGATCCTGAGGCAGCTCTGGCGCTTCATAAAATGGATCTGCCGCGGCTTAAGGACGTTCTGTATTGAACTGCCGATCGTTTGGAAGGCGGCGCTGGCCATAGCGGCGTTCTTTATCCTTGACGCGATACTGCTTGCGCTGGCCGACAACAATGCCTTTTCCGCGCTTCTCTTTGTACTGCTGAATCTGGCGGCCTTTGTCTTCTGCATCGCCTGCGCCATACAGATGAAGCGGCTGCAAGAGGGCGCCAAAGCGCTGGCGGACGGCGATTTTTCTCACAATATAGAAGAAAAAGGGCTGTTTTCCGAATTCAAAAAGCATGCCGGAGCGCTCAACGGCATCGGCGCGGGCATGGGCCGCGCAATCGAGGCGCGCATGAAATCGGAGCGCATGAAGACCGATCTGATCACCAATGTCTCGCATGATCTGAAAACGCCCCTGACCTCGATCATCAACTATGTCGACCTGCTCAGAAAAGAGGAGCTGCCGGAGCCGTCCGGCGAATACGTCGCCGTGCTCGATCGCCAGTCGCAGCGGCTGAAGAAGCTCTCGGAGGACGTGGTGGAGGCCAGCAAGGCGTCGAGCGGGGCGTTGAATGTGAATATGCAGCCTACGGATCTTTCGGAGCTCGTCAATCAGAGCATGGCGGAGTACGGCCCGCGCTTCACGGAAAACGGGCTTACCGCGGTCGTTTCGCTGCCGGAGGAGCCCCTTGTCGTGCCGGCCGACGGCAGGCTTTTATGGCGGGCGCTCGATAACCTTCTCAGCAACGCTCAAAAATATGCGCTTGAAGGCACCCGCGTCTATGTCAGCACCGCCAAAGAGGGCGGAGACGCCTGTATCACGATCAAGAACGTATCCAGAGAACCGCTCAATATCGATCCCGCCGAGCTGACCGAGCGCTTTGTGCGCGGCGATTCGTCCCGCTCCGCCGAGGGCTCCGGACTGGGCCTGTCCATCGCGCAGAGCCTCGTCGCGCTTCAGGGCGGACGGCTCAGGCTCTCCATAGACGGCGATCTGTTCCGAGCGGAGATCGTTCTTTCTTCTTTATAAGCAGGAAGAACCAAAAAAGAAACAAACACTGCGGCTGCCAGGGGAGCGCGCCCTGCTGGCAGCCGCAGTTATTGCTTCATAAAAGTCAGATCGATTCCTTTCCGCCCATATAGGGACGAAGCGGAACGGGCACGCGGACGCTGCCGTCGGCCTGAAGATTGTTTTCCAAGAAAGCGATGAGCATACGCGGCGGCGCGACGACGGTATTGTTGAGAGTGTGGGCAAAGTAATTGCCCGTCTCCTTGTTCTTCACACGAATGCCGAGCCTGCGGGCCTGTGCGTCGCCGAGATTCGAGCAGCTTCCGACCTCGAAATACTTCTTTTGCCGCGGCGACCAGGCCTCGACGTCTATGCTCTTGACCTTGAGGTCGGCGAGGTCGCCCGAGCAGCACTCAACGGTGCGCACAGGGATATCGAGCGTACGGAACAGCTCCACGGTATAGCGCCAGAGCTTGTCGAACCAGGCCATGCTCTCGTCGGGGTGACACACGACGATCATCTCCTGCTTTTCAAACTGATGGATGCGGTACACGCCG
>CAZCAV010000035.1:20921-21702 GCA_964496795.1 uncultured Oscillospiraceae bacterium | reverse complement strand
GTCCAGCGCAATGATCAGGCCCTCAAGTATGTGCAGCCTTTCCCTGGCGCGCTCCAGATCGTAGCGCGTGCGGCGCGTCACGACCGATTTCTGATGCTCCAGATAATGGAACAGTATCTCCCGAAGCGAGAGCACCTTCGGCTCGCCGTCCACGAGCATGAGCATGATCGCGCCAAAGGTCGTCTGCATATCGGTGTGCTTATAGAGCTGGTTGAGTATGACGTTCGCGTTGACGTCCCTTTTCAGCTCGATCACGATGCGCGTGCCCGTGCGGTCGGTCTCGTCGCGAAGGTCGCTGATGCCCTCCACACGCTTTTCGTGCACCAGCTCCGCGATGCGCTGGACAAGGCTCGCCTTGTTCACCTGATAGGGTATCTCGGTCACGATGATGCGGCTGCGATTGGCGCCGTACTGCTCGATCTCCGCCCTGGCGCGCACAATGATCTTGCCTCTGCCCGTGCGGTAGGCCTGCTGTATGCCGCTTTTGCCCATGATCATCGCGCCGGTGGGAAAATCCGGGCCGGGGATGTACTGCATCAGCTCGTCCACGGAAATATCCGGATTGTCGATCAGCGCTATGAGTCCGTCGATCGTTTCGCCAAGGTTATGCGGCGGAATATTCGTAGCCATGCCCACCGCGATGCCGCCCGAGCCGTTGACAAGTATGTTTGGATACCGGCTCGGCAGCACGGAGGGCTGCATCAGCGTTTCGTCAAAGTTCGGGTAGAAATCTACGGTATCCTTCTCAATGTCCGCCATCATCTCGGTGGCCGTCTTCGAA
>CAZCAV010000035.1:4248-20911 GCA_964496795.1 uncultured Oscillospiraceae bacterium | reverse complement strand
GCTTCGCCTCGGTGTAGCGCATGGCCGCCGCGCCGTCGCCGTCGACCGAGCCAAAGTTGCCCTGGCCGTCGACCAGCATGTAGCGCGTGGAAAAATCCTGCGCCAGCCGCACCATCGCGTCGTATACCGACGAATCTCCGTGCGGATGGTACTTGCCCAGGCAGTCGCCCACGATCCTCGCGCTCTTGCGGTACGGCTTGTCCGGCTGCAGGCCCAGCTCGTCCATCGAGTACAGAATACGCCTGTGCACCGGCTTTAAACCGTCCCTCACGTCCGGCAGCGCACGGTTGACGATGACCGCCATCGCGTAGGCGATGAAGCTCGTCTTCATCTCGTTTTCCAGATGTACCGGAAGAATTCGATTGCTGATTTCGTTTTCGCTCATTGTTTATCTCCTGTTTTTCTCTTCTTTTTCTTTCAGAAGAAAGGAAAAGAAGCAAAAAGAAAGTCTCGCGATACCTTTCCGCCGTCGGCCCCTTTTCTAAAGGGCTCCGCGGGGCGCGCTCCTCCGCCGTCGGCCCCTTTGGCAAAGGGGCTCCGCCGCAGGCGGTGGGGATTGTCGGGCAGGCGGAACTCGGTTTTGCTTTCCTGTCTCCGCCCCCGTCCGCCGCCGATCGCCCCCGCGTCAATCCTCAGTCGTCCCTGCGGGCCGACAGCTCCTTTGCTAAAGGAGCCTTGTGGGGCGCGCTCCTCCGCCGTCGGCCCCTTTGGCAAAGGGCTCCGCGGGGAAGTCTATACGTCGAGATCGACGACCAGCTTGGAGTTCTGCTCGATGAACTCGCGCCGCGGCTCGACCTTGTCCCCCATGAGCAGCGTGAAGAGCTGGTCGGCCTCAACGGCGTCGTCGACCTGTACGCGCAGCATGATGCGGGTCTCGGGGTCCATGGTGGTATCCCAGAGCTGTTCGGCGTTCATTTCACCAAGGCCCTTATAGCGCTGGATGGTGGGCTTGGGCTCGCGGCCGATCTCGTTGAGGGTAGCGTCGAGCTCCTCGTCGGAATAGACATATTTTTCATACTTGCCGCGCTTGATCTGATAGAGCGGCGGCTGGGCGATATAGACATAGCCCTGCTCGATGAGCGGACGCATATGCCGATAGAAAAATGTCAGGAGCAGTATGCGGATATGACTTCCGTCCACGTCGGCGTCGGTCATGCAGATGATCTTGTGATAGCGCAGCTTGCTCTCGTCAAAATCATCGTCCATGCCCGCGCCGAAGGCGGTGATCATGGCCTTGATCTCCGCGCAGCGGAAGTATCGCCTGCGTCATGCGGTTGCGGCCCATCTTGGCGCTGCCGCCCGCGGAATCGCCCTCCACGATGAACAGCTCGCACACGGAGGGGTCCTTTTCCTGGCAGTCCGCAAGCTTGCCGGGCAGGGCGGTGGAATCGAGCACGGTCTTGCGGCGCGTGAGCTCGCGCGCCTTTCGGGCCGCGTCGCGCGCGCGCGAAGCGGTGATGCACTTTTCAATGATCAGCTTGGCGGGCGCCGGATTTTCGATCAGGAAGCGGCCGAGCCCGTCGGCGACCGCGCCGTCCACGAGCGGCCGGATATCGGCGTTTCCAAGCTTGGTCTGGCCCTCGAACTGGGGCTCCGTAAGCTTGACCGAAATGATGGCCGTCAGGCCTTCGCGGATATCTTCGCCGGACAGCGCCTGATCCGCGGCCTTCAATATGCCGGCCTTTTTTGCGTAATCGTTGACCACGCGCGTTAAGGCGGCCTTGAAGCCCACCAGGTGCGCGCCGCCCTCTATGGTATTGATGTTGTTGGCAAAGGTAAAGATGTTCTCGTTATAGCCGTCGTTGTACTGCATGGCGATCTCGACCGCGCCGGTCTCCGCGCCGTCCTCGAGCCGCTGTGCGGTAAAATACATGGGCTCCGGATGCAGCAGCTCCTTGTTCTTGTTCAAATGCTTGACAAAGGATACGATGCCGCCCTCGTAGCAAAAGCTCTTTTCCCTGACCGGCGTTTCACGCTCGTCATAGCAGCTTATGCGAATGCCCGCGTTTAGAAACGCCAGCTCGCGAAAGCGCTGCGTCATGGTGTCGAAGCTGAAATTGACCTCGTCGAACACCGTATGATCCGGCAAAAACGTAATGACCGTGCCCGTTTCGTCCTCAGGCACGTCCTTTTCGATATGCACCTCGTTGATCGGCTCGCCGCGTATGAACTCCTGCACATACATGTGCCCGTCGCGTCGGATCTCCGCGCGCAGCGTCTCGGAAAGCGCGTTGACGCAGCTTACGCCCACGCCGTGCAAACCGCCGGAGACCTTGTAGCCCCCGCCGCCGAATTTGCCGCCCGCGTGCAGCATGGTCAGCGATACCGTCAGGGCGTTCTTGCCCGTCTTTTCGTGCAGGCCCACGGGTATGCCGCGGCCGTTATCGCGCACCGTCACCGAGTTATCCGGATGAATGAATATCTCGATGTGTGTGCAAAAGCCGGCCAATGCTTCGTCTATGGAGTTATCCACCACCTCCGTCACCAGATGGTGCAGCCCGCGCGTGTCCGTCGAGCCGATATACATGCCCGGCCGGCGGCGCACCGCCTCCAAGCCCTCCAGAACCTGGATCTGTGACGCATCGTATGCCTGTGCCTGTTCCTTGTGTTCCATATTATTTCCTTTCGATGCCATTCGCGGCCCATGCCGCCTCCGCCGTTACATCCTCGTGCGTGATTGCCTGCCGCCATCGCTTCTCCAGCGTCGCGCTCGCAATATTCGTTGCATACACGACCTCGCGGCCGTGCTCCAGGCTCACCGCATAGCTCTTCGGCTTGCCCGTTTCACACTTCATGTACCGCCGCGTCTGCTTCGCCTGCTCAACATAGGCCCGCGTCCGCACGGTCATGCCCCGCTCGTTCAATATAAACAGCAGCCTGTCCAGAGGTATGCTCCGATCCCCGCCTATGTGAAGCTGCATGCGAAACCTCCTTGGGTTTTTTCTCTTCTTTTTCTTTCAGAAGAAAGAAAAAGAAGCAAAAAGAAAGTCTTGCACTGCCTTTTGCACCCGCCTTGACCGTCACCCATAGTTCAGCTTTTCTCTGCTACTCTCTTTTCTCTTGAAAAGAGAGTAGGCTCTTGAAAAGAGAGCAGGCCGTTTATACCTCGATGACGGAGCCGCCGGAGACGCTGTACACCTGCATCTGCACGACGCCGGCGGCGGCGAGCTCCTCGAGATGGGTGCAGGTAATGAAGGTCTGGCAGCCCTGCACGGCCTTGAGCAGCATGCTTTGGCGGCGGCGGTCGAGCTCGGAGAACACATCGTCCAATAGCAGCACGGGCGCTTCGCCGCGTTCCTCCCTAATGATTTCCAATTCGGCGAGTTTTAAGCTGAGCACGGTGGTGCGCTGCTGGCCCTGCGAGCCATAGGTGCGCAGATCGGTCCCGTCGAGATACAGCCCGATATCGTCCCTGTGCGGCCCGACAGAGGTATAGCCGCGGTACAGGTCGCGTTCGAGGTTTTCGAACAGCGCTTCGCGCAGCACGTCGATAAGCCGCGTTCTTTCAGCGGGCGGCATATTGGGCTGATAGACGACCTTTAGATCCTCCTGACCGGCCGAAAGCTGCGTATGCGCCATCCTGGCGGCCTCCGCCAAGCGCTGAAGATGCTCGCTGCGCGCGATGGTAACGCCCGCGCCAAGCACGGCAAGCTGATCGTCCCAGGGCTCAAAATCGGACAGGCGCGTATCGTCGGTCTTAAGCAGTGCGTTGCGCTGTTTCAGCGCGGCGTTATACTGCTGGAGCACATAGTAATACTTGGGCCGAAGCTGCGAAAGCTCCATGTCCATAAAACGCCGGCGCTCCCCGGGCCCGCCCTTGACGATCTCCAGATCCTCCGGCGCAAACATCACGACGTTGAGACAGCCGAGCAGCTCTCCGGAGCGCGAGAGCGGCGTTTTGTCGATCAGCAGCCGCTTGCGTTCGCCCGCCGTCAGCCGGCATTCGATCTCGCGCCCGCCCGCCTGCGTATTGAGCGTAAGGCCCACATAGGCCTGCATTTCAGCGGCGCGGATCAGCTCCTGATCGCGGCTGGTGCGGTGACTGCGGCCGAGCGCGCATAAAAAAATCGACTCGAGCACGTTCGTCTTGCCCGCGGCGTTTTCGCCGGTCAGTACGCACAGGCCCTCGTCGGGACGCAGCGCCAGCGACGTATAATTGCGGAAATTGACCAACCGTATTCCGGTAATGCGCATGCCGCCGGTCTTGCCTCCATAGCTACCCAGAATATGTGAAACATTATACCACGGGGATATAGATTTGTATATATATTATAGTAATCAATTTTTGAATATTCTATTAAATAAAGAAAAACAGAAAGGAAGGAAGGCTTTGGGGCCTTCCTTCCTCTCCGGATTCGGTCACTTGGCGACGTAGGAACCGCAGTTGGCTTCGTTGCAATCGCCGCTGTGACAATCACAGCTTGGCTTGACCTCGATACGCTCGAGCTCGCAGTCGCATCCCTGTTTGTTGAAGCGACAGCTTGTCACTTCACAGCCGATGCTCTTGTTGCTTTTTCCGCTGTTCATGGCTTAACCTCCTCCGTTTTGAAAAACCGCCGCGTCCGACGGTACTGTTATTATGCGGAGCCGGCCGGCCGCTATGCACGGTAAATACAGGGAATCGTTTTTTATTTTTTTGGACGCGCGGCGGCCCGCGGCGCCGGCGCGTGATCGCTCCGAAAAGAGAGCGGCTCTCCCTTTACAATTCCGTGCGCTTAGTGATAATATGATGCCATCATTCCCCAAGGAGGTTATTTTGTTATGGAATACAATCCGAATCCTGTTGTCAACGCCGTTCCCACGCCCGCCGAGCAGCACCGCAAGGACGGCGTTACAGCCATGGTGCTCGGCATCATCGGTCTGGCGCTGAGCTGGTGGGGCGTTCTGACCGTCGCCGGCCTGATACTTTCCATTCTGGCGCTCAGCCGCGCGAAGAAAAACCGCGAATTTGCCGAGCATCAGTGTCTCATGGAGGCCGGGCAGAATAAGGCGGGCTATATCTGCGGCCTGATCGGGGTGATCGTTTCCGCCGTCATGCTGTTTTTCATCATTGTCTGCGTAGTGCTCATCGTTGTTTTCGGCGTGTATTTTGCCGGAGAAGCGCTGCCCGAGATCCTCGACAAGATCCCGGACGCCGCCGCATTGCCCTCCTTCCTCGCGCTTCTGTAAGCAGGGAGTCGCCATGCTGCCAAGCTTTGACGTATTCGGTCTGCATATCCCGATGTTCGGGGTCATGATGATGTGCGGCATGCTTGCCGCCTTCATCCTCTTATGGCGCACGCGGCGCATCATCCGCTTTTCCGAGGATACGCTGTTTTCCGCAGCGCTCTGGGCCATTGTGCTCGGCTTTATCGGCTCAAAGCTGTTGTACTGGATCGTAGAATTCGATCAGGTGCTGGCCGACCCGCACTATCTCGTCTTAACGCTGCGCCGAGGCTTTGTGTTTTACGGAGCGCTCATCGGCGGCGTGATCGGCCTCATCATCTTTTCCGCGCGTAAAAAGCTGCCCTTTCTGGCCTTTATCGACCTGTTCGCGCCCTCTCTGGTGCTCGCGCAGGCCTTTGGGCGCATCGGCTGCTTCTGCGCGGGCTGCTGCTACGGCTGCACGACGGACAGCTGTCTGGCCGTCGTCTATCCCGCGGGTTCCTCCGCGCCGGCCGGCGTTCCGCTTCTGCCGACGCAGCTTTTTGAATCCGCGTTCCTGTTCCTGCTGACGATCGCGCTGGTATGGCTGCTGAAAAAGCGCCGCCCCTACGGCACGGTCACGGGCTGGTATCTCATACTTTACGGCGTATGGCGCTTCTTCATCGAGTTCTATCGCAGCGACGACCGCGGCTTTATTGGCGCTCTGTCCACCTCGCAGTTTCTCGCGATATTCCTCATTGCCGCCGGCGTCGTTCTGCTGCTGCTTGTAGCCAAGGGCGTTCTGACCAAGCGCGCTGTTCCCGAGGAGGGCCTGATATTTGACGGCGAGGAGGACGAGGTCTGCGCCGAAAGCGAAAACGAGTCCGACGCCGAAAAGCCCGACGAACCGGAGATCTCCAAAGAACCCGAAGAACCGGAATCGCCCGACGAACCGGAAAAATCCGACGAGGATAAAACGGACGGTAAGGATTGAGCCTCTGTCTGCCCTGAGAGGAGCGCGCGCTCCTCTCAGACCGTCAAAAAACTCTGTTTTTTGACGGGTAAACCGCCCATACATGGGCGATCCGTTCCGGCGGATGAACCGCCGGAGCCGGAACAGCTTTAAGGGGCTGCGGCCCCTTAACAACCCTAAAGGGCTTTTTTGATAGACTGAGAGGAGCGCGCGCTCCTCTCTTTTTTTGCAGTTCCGCTTTTTCTTTACATCTTTTTTTTTCACTTGAAGAAGAAAGAAGAGGAGCGCCCGCCCCTCTCAGTTTATAGTTCAGCTTTTTCTTTGCTTCTTTCTTTTTCCCTTGAAAAAGAAAGAAGACGTCCTACGAAATCGAATCCAGCAGGCGGCGGCGATAATAGAAGGCCTCCACGGTGGAGAAGAAGGTCGATATATTCTCGAAATCGGTCAGCGGCGGAATATCGCAGCCGGAGGAGATCAGAAAATTCGGAAAATCGGCGCATTCGCGCAGCAGGCGGTTGGTTTTATTGCGCACCGACTGCGGCGTACCGCTGAGAAAATGCTTGGCGGGACTGATATTGCCCATGACAAGAACGTCACGCGGCATCTTCTCCAGCATTTCGCGCATATTGATCGCATCGCCAAAGTGAAACACGCGGCAGCCGGTGGAAAGCATTTCGGGCACGATCCTTGTCACGCTGCTGCCGCAGTTATGATAGACGATGATAAACCGTTCATCCTGCAGCTCGTCGGTAAGCCGCCGGATATAATCGCTGGAGAATTCCTGCGCCAAATCCGGCGAGAGCAGACCGGCCAGCGGCTCGGCCATGACTACGCCGTGCGCGCCCGCCGCCTTGAAGGCCAGGATATACTCTTTCAAAAAGGCCGTAACCTTTTCCAGCACGACATGCACCGTCTCCGGCTCGTCATAGCAGGCCAGCAGAACGTCGTTTACGTTCATCAGGCGGCCCGTCAGGGAAAACGGCCCGATGCAGTTGGCCAGCACGGGCCTGTCGGTGATAAGCCGCAGCGTTTTTTGTATGCCCTCGACGCAGACGCCCGTACGTCCATCGCCGACGCAGGGAATCTTCAGCGCCTCGGCCGCCTCGCGCGTGCCGATCAACCGCCCCGTAATGGTAGGGATCTCGTCCGCCGCATATACCGTGTTGGCGCCAAAAGCCTCGGCCTCCACGGACAGATCCATATAGCTCATGGCCGCCGGCATATCGAATTGATCGGCCAGCAGGCGCAGTCCCAGCGCCTGCTGACTGCTGCTTTCGATCAGCTCCTTGACGGTAACGAACAAAAGCTGAACGGCCGGAAAAGCCAGCACGGGAAGCGCTTTTTTCTCCTCCTCAAATATCAGCTTTTCGATCCAGCGATACATGTTCATATCGGCGGCCTCCTTTGTTTTCTCCTTGCGATACTATCAGAAGCGGCCGGCGGCGGCAATCCACAGAAACAAAGATTTTCTTTGCCTGTTTTTATACAATATGTAGTATGAACAACGGCGCATACGCCAAATCACGGGCATAAACGCCGGTTTACATTCCGCTAAATTGTAGTATGATCCATCTCTGGACGCAGCGTTTCATGTGAAACAATGCGCCCGCGGCCTATGCGGCCGGCGGCGTATAATCGCTGCGGGTCAGGCGCGCAGGATCGATGTGCTCCAACAGATCGTTGCAGTTTTCATCGGCGCCGACCTCGGAACAGACCAGAGAATAGATCGCGCAGTCGAAACGGTTCTCCTCCATATTATCGGCCCAGTTATCGCTCTGCGACGCATGGCAGGCATAGCCGAGCGCCGCCATTTCACGCGCCGTCCTGCCGTCGAAGGCGCTCAGCGGAGCGTCCCAGTTCATCGTCACGCAGTTCAGATAGCCCTGATCCTCGCGCCAGGCGTGAAAATAGAGCTTTTGCACCTGCCATGCGCCGTATTTCTCGGCGGATTCCGGAAACACGGCAGGATCGGCCGCAAACTGGACGGCGCGCTTGGTCAGATACGCGCAGGCCCTGTGCGCGCCGTGGCCGTATTCGCCCCAGACATCGTGCGTGATCACCACCTCCGGCTTACAGCGCCGGATCTCCTCCACGATCGCCTTGCAGGCCTTCTTTTCGTTCCACGCCTTCAAAATCCGTTCCTTGTTGTCACAGCGAACGTCCCTGAACCCCGCAAACACCGGATAGGTCCTCATGCCTACCGTCCACAGCCCGTTGAGCGCCTCGTCCTCCCGAAAACGGTCGCTGCAGGTCATCAGCATGACCGACGCGGAAAGGCCCTTCTCCCCGACATAATAGGGCACGATGCCGCCAAGAAAGATCTGCTCGTCGTCGGGATGCGCCACGATCAGCAGCAGGTCGGCCTTGTCCGCCGCCGGCTCCCAGTCGTGTATAAAGTCCGGCAGCGTGCCCGCGCCATAGGCCTGAAACGTGCAGTAGATCGCGTCCGCGCCCTCGACCGTGATGCGGACGCCGCGCGTATCGCTTCTGAGAGTCAAAAAACGGCTGTTGTACTTTTCCACGACGCAGTACGCGCGCAGCACCGTTTCTCCGCTGAGCTCCTCGACAGTGTAGCGCTCCGGATGCACGTCCCATTGCAGCCAGAAGCCCTGCACCTCGATATCGTCCGTCCAGCGGCCGCACAGCGTTTTTCCCTTATCGACGCGCGTCATGGTCGTAACGTCGCTGTCGGCCAGTCTTCCGACATACACCTCCGTCAACGGCTTTTCCCAGCTCAGAAGCGTCGTAATATTTTCGGCGTTTCCATCCTCCGCCCGCGCAATGCGGCTAAAGCAGGTTAAAAGCGCCCCCATTGCCAGAAGCAGGGCGAGCGCCTTCACCGCGCTTTTTTTTATGACCTCAGTCCTTGATGATGCACTCATAGATATGCTGCAAGTCCTCTTTACTGTAATATTCGATCAATATTTTTCCGCGCGCATCCGTTCCCTGCAGCTTGACCTTGGTGCCGAGCCTTTCCCGAAACTGATCCTCCACGGTGCTGAGCGCGGAGCTCTGTTGTATATCGCTCCTGCCCTTCGGTTTCTCCTTGCCGCAGTTTTTAACGCGGCTTTCCAGCGCGCGCACCGAATAGCCAAGCCGTATAGATTCCTCGGCAAGCTTTTTAACGGTCTCCGCGTCCGACAGACCCGCGAGCGTTCGACCGTGTCCCGCGCTCAGACGTCCGTCGCGCAGCATGTCGAGGATCTCGGCCGGAAGCTGCAGGAGACGCAATGAATTAGCCACCGCCGGCCGGCTTTTTCCAAGTCTGGCGCTGACCTCCTCCTGCGTCATATCGTGCTGCCGCATCAAAAACTGGATCGCCGCCGCTTCCTCGATCGGATTGAGATCCTCCCTCTGAATATTTTCGATCAGGGATACCTCGTGTATCTGCTCCTCGTCATAATCGGCCAATATGACCGGCACCTCGGTGAGACCCGCCATGCGTGCCGCGCGAAAGCGTCTTTCGCCCGCGATGATCATATAGCGTTCGTTCTTCTTTTTGACGATCAGCGGCTGCACGATGCCGTGCACCTTGATGGATTCGGAAAGCTCGGACAGAGCCGTCTCGTCAAACTGCTTGCGCGGCTGCAGGGCGTTGGTATCGATATCGCGCACGTTGACGCTGACGACGCCTGCGGCAGAGGTGTTTTCCGCCAGAGAGCTGTACGGATCCAGAAGCGCGTCGAGTCCTCTTCCCAAGCCCTTTTTCTGTACGGCCATTATCTGCCCTCCTTATCCAGCATTTCCTGCGCCAGTTTTTCATACGCTATGGCGCCGGTGCTCTTTTCCGCATACAGATTGATGGGAAGTCCAAAAGAGGGCGCTTCGCCAAGCCGAACGCTGCGCGGAATAATGGTATTGTAGACCTTGTTTTTAAAGAAGCGCTTGACCTCCTCCACCACCTGCATGGACAGGTTGGTGCGCGAGTCGAACATAGTCAGCACCACGCCTTCGACGTCCAGCTCCGGATTTAAGCTCTTTCTGACAAGCTTGACCGTGTTCATCAACAGAGAAAGCCCTTCAAGAGCAAAAAATTCGCACTGTATCGGAACCAGCAGCGTATCCGCAGCGGTAAGCGCATTGAGCGTCAAAAGACCCAGCGAGGGCGGACAATCGATAAATACATAGTCATAAGACTTTTGAATATCGGCGAACGCCTTTTTCATCACCTGCTCGCGCGCCATCATGCCGACAAGCTCCACCTCCGCGCCCGCAAGCGCTATATCCGAGGGCAGAATCTTCAGCGTGTCTATCATGGTATCGCATACGGCGTCGTCGATCTTTACGTCGTTGATCAGAACGTCGTAAATAGAGTATTCCGTTTCATTTTTATCCAGACCAAGCCCGCTGGTGCTGTTTCCCTGAGGGTCAGCGTCCACCAGCATCACCTGTTTTCCCTTGGCGGCCAGGCAGGCGGAAAGATTGACCGCTGTGGTCGTTTTTCCCACGCCGCCCTTTTGATTGGCAACCGCTACGATTTTCAAAGCATATAATCCCCCTGTCGATAGTGCATTTATTATAGCGGCATTTTACGGGTTTGACAATGTTTCACATGAAACAATTGCTATTGCGAAGAGTCAAAAAAAGGAGCCGTCTGCTTTCGCGGCCCCTTTTTGTTGATTTTAGCTCAAAACTGCGAATAAATGCGAACCGGAACGATCAGATAATAATACCCCTCCGTGGCGGCCGGCTTAACGACGCAGGGACTGATGCTGGTGTTAAAATCCATATACATTTTTTCATCGGGCAGGCATTTTAAAATATTCATGCAGAATTTCGGATTAAAGGCAATGTCCATATCCTCGCCGGTGATCTGCACGTCCATTTCCTCGTTGATCTTTCCCACGAAGCTGTTGGCCAGTATGGTCAATTTGTTATCGTGAAATTTCATAACGATATTGTTGTTTCCCTCGCGCGCCATAAGCTGCGCGCGGTCGATGCTTTCTATCAGCTCGGCCTTGTCCAAAAGCACGCGCGTATTATGCTCCTTTGGCAAAATCTGGCGATATTTGATATAATCGCCGTCAAGCAGGCGCGCTATCAGCACCGTGTGTCCAATATCCACCTTGACATGCGTAGCGGTGAAGGTGAGGGCAGCGTCCCCCTCGGTCTCAACCATCATGCGGGATATCTCCTGCATGGATTTTGACGGAATGATGATGGATCTTTCCGGAGCGGGACTTTTGAGTTTTGCGCTTCTCATGGCAAACTGGTAGGCGTCTGTGGCCACCATTGTCAGATCGCCGCCGCTGATCTCCAATAGAACGCCCGTCAATATGGGCTTGGAATCATCCTGAGCGGTCGCAAACACCGTTTGATTGATCATATCGCGGCAAATCTCCCGCTCCAGGCTCAGCGTAAAGGTATCGCCCGTAAAGCGCATCTCCGGAAACTCGTCCCATTCGATACACTGGATACTGCTGCTTGCGCGGCCGCAATGTATCTCGAGCGTCTTTCCGTCCAGCCAGAGCTCGGCCGTGCCCTCGGGCAGCTTCCTGACCATTTCCGCAAAGAGCTTGCCCGGCACGATACAGGCGCCCTCCTCCTCGATCGTAGCGGGCAGCAGGCATTCCTTTTGCAGCATCAGGTCGGAGCATTTCAGGCGCAGCCCCTCGCTGGCGGCCGTGACAAAAATGCCCTCGAGAACAGGCATGGTCGTTCTCAGCGGCAGAGCTTTGACTACCGACAGTACGCCTGCCGCAAGTTCCTTTGAATTCAGATACAGTTTCATACGCTTTCGTCCTTTCCGCTTGGCTTTAGTTATCCACACGCGGGTATGAGTATAGTTCATTAGTATTACAGCAGCAGTCGCAGTAGTAGCTGTGGGCTGCGTGGAAAAACAGCGTTTATGCCGATGATCAGCCTCTTTTTTGTGTGGAAAGGTCTGTGCTTTGTTTGGGGATAAACGGAAGGCTTATCCACCCTTTCCATGCTATGCACAGTATCCATTGCTTATCCACAGCGGCTGTCCACAATTTGTGGACTTCTTTCTTTTCTGAGAAGAAAAGAAAGAAGCAAAGAAAAGACTGCACTATGGTTTTTTTAAGGTGCCTGCGTTCATTAAAATCAAACGTAAACACGTTTGGAGGAATCTTTCTTTTCTGTGAAGAAAAGGACTAAAGCATGCGCTTTTTGATATCCTCCAGTATGGAGGCAAAGGAGGGGTCCTCCTCGATCATATCGTCAATGCGGCGGCAGGCGTTGATGGCGGTGGTATGATCGATGCGGTCAAACAGCGTGCTGATGCGCTTATAGGGAAGACCCAGCATGCCGTGACAAAGATACATAGCCACCTGACGAGGGAGAACGATCTCGCGGTCGCGCCTCTCGGAAAGCAGGCTGTCTACGGAAATGGAATAGAAATCGGCCACGGTCTCCTTGATGATCTGGGGCGTGATGTCCTTCTTTTTTACGTCGGGCAGAAGATCCTTGAGCGCCTCTACGCAGAGCTCAAGAGTCAGAGGACGGCGGCGCAGAGCGGAATAGGCGACCACGCGGGTAAGACAGCCCTCCAGCTCACGAATATTGGACACCACATGCTCGGCGATAAACTGGATGATCTTATCCTCCACGTCGATGTTGTCAAGGCGCGCGCGGTTGCGGAGGATGGCGATGCGGGTCTCGATGTCGGGCGGCTGGATATCCGCGATAAGGCCCCATTCAAAGCGCGAGCAAAGACGCTCCTCAAGGCCCGCTATCTCCTTGGGCGGGCGATCGGAGCAGATGACGATCTGCTTGCTGGCGTTGTGGAGCGTATTGAAGGTATTGAAAAACTCCTCCTGCACGGACTGTTTTTTGGCGATAAACTGCACGTCGTCTATCAAAAGCACGTCCACATTGCGGTAGCGCTTGCGAAATTCCAGCCGGCGGTCGACCTGAATGGCGGTGATGAGATCGTTTGTAAAGGTCTCGCTTGTAACGTACATAACGCGCGCGGCGGGATCGTTGGCGCCGACAAGATGGCCTATGGCGTGCATAAGATGGGTCTTGCCAAGGCCCACGCCGCCGTAGATGAACAGAGGATTATAGGCGGAGGCGGGATTCATGGCTACCGCCTGCGCGGCGGCGTGCGCAAAATGGTTGGAGCCGCCGACCACAAAGGTATCGAAGGTATATTTGGGATTGAGCGCGAACACGTCCACGGGCTCGGCGCTTTCAGGACTGACATATTTGTCGCGGTCCTCCGGCAGCACGAGCTTGACGTCGGCAATCGTGCTGTTGGCGGCCTTTGCGGAGGAAAAAAGGCTGTCGAAATAAAAATCCAGCAGCGTCTTTTGGATATCCTCGGAGGGAACCTCCAGCACCAGCACGCCGTTTTGCAGCGCGAGAGGCACGATCACGTCGATCCAGGCATGAAAGGAAAGCCCCGTCATCTGGGGCCGGATATTTTCGCGTGCAGCGGACCAAATGGCCTGTACCTGATTCATAGTGACAGTCCCCCAATCTTCCAGATATCATATCAAAAACGAAACAATATTTCAAGATAAGTTAACATTCCGTGACAAACAAAGGCTTTCGTTGCAAAAAAAAGGGCTTGGGTATAGAATAAATGAGAACAAGATTATTCTTGGAGGAGTGTGTGCGTGGGAGAATCAATGCAAAGCCAGCTTTTCATTAATTCTGAACAAGTGGGTAGTACCCTCACGGTGACATTGCCCGACTATGAAAATTGTGGGGAAAACGAGGAGGCCACTGTCCATTATTTGGAAGCAGGTGTCGGGGAGCCGCTTCTGCTTATCCACAGCATCGGACAGTCGCTTTATACCTGGCGGAATGTATTTTCTGAACTTTCCGAAAACTATCGCGTCATCGCCATCGACCTTCTGGGTCACGGCTATTCTTCAAGGCCGGACAGCTTCCGCTATACCATGGACGATACGGCGAATCTGCTCGCGGCCTTTCTGGATGAGAAGGGGATCCACGCGGCGCATATGATCGGCTTCTCCATGGGCGCGATGTATATGCTGCATTTTCTGGCGCTGTATCCGGATCGGGTCGCCAACTGCATCGCCATATCGCCGGGCGGCGTAACCGACGAGATGCCTAAGCTGGTGCATCAGATGAACAAGCCGCTTGTGTCTGTTTTTTCCAGAAACCTGTATACCATGGGCGATATCCGGAATATGCTGAATGAGTGCGTGAGCGATCAGACGCTGATCGACGACCGGGTCGTGAAGCAGTATTATCAGCCGGTGTCCGACGGACTCAGCCGCGAGGCGCTCATGTATGCGCTGAGGAACTTCGACATGGAGCAGGTGGCCGAGGGACTGATCGATGCGGATCACGAGGTACTGGTCCTCTGGGGCAAGGAGGACGCATGGCATCTGCCGGCGGGCAGCCTGTATTTTCAGGGCATACTGCAAAACGGCCGCTATTATCTGATCCGCGGCGCGGGGCATCTGGTACAGGAGGAGGCGCCGCACAAGCTGCTGGAGATCGTATACAGCTATATTCCGCCCGCCGTGCCGCATTATAACGTGTACCGTTATACGCAGCCGGAGCCGGAGCCGGAAGCGACCGACGAATGATCACGGAATTTTCGCTGGGCGATACCGTGGTCATGAAAAAGCCCCACGCCTGCGGCACGAACGAATGGAGCGTGATCCGAACCGGCGCGGACGTAAAAATACGCTGCCGCGCCTGCGGACGCATCGTGATGATGGATCGCGCGGATTTTTTGCGCATGGCAAAAAAACGGATAGAAAAACGGGAAGGCGAAACTTGAAAAGGCAGTTTACCAGGCGGGAGCTTCGTCTGCTCAGGGCGGAAGCGGATCAGACGTACGAGGGCATACGCGGCGCGCGCTTCTTTCGCGATATGGATTTTTTCCTGTATCTCTGTCTGGTCGTGATAGCGGCGCTGGCCATTCGCTCCTTTATCGCCGAGCCTATCCGCGTCGACGGCGATTCCATGATCCCCACGCTCGTCAACGGAGAGCATATGTTCGTTGAAAAACTGAGCTATTGGACGCGCGCGCCCGAGCGCGGCGAGATCGTCATCTGCTTTTATCCGGGCTACAAGGAAAGCTGCGTCAAGCGCGTGATCGGCCTGCCCGGCGACAGCGTCAGCGTTGAAAGCGGACGCGTAGTTATCAACGGCGCTCCGCTCGACGAAAGCGAGTACTGGGACGGAGAGATATTTGGGGACATGGCGCCCGTGACCGTGGGCGAAGGCCAGGTGTTCGTCATGGGCGATAACCGCAACGGCTCCAAGGACAGCCGCAATTCCTCCGTTGGCTGCATTCCCTATATGCGCATCGTCGGCCGCGTACGCGCCGTCTTCTGGCCGCTCAAGCAGCTTCATTCAATCGAAAAGGTCGTATATCCCACATGAAACGCAGCTATCCGCGCCGCACCGACGGTAAAGAAAAGCTATATCGGAGAGCCGGCGCGACCGCTTGGCTCTTTACGCTCATCGCTGTCGCCATGCTGCTGTGCCTGCTGTTTCTGGTATGGCTTCGTCCCGTGCGTGTCAGCGGAGACAGTATGTCGCCCGCGCTCGAGGACGGGGAAAGCGTGCTCGTCGATCAGCTCGCCAAATATTGGAAGCAGCCCGCCCGCGGCGATATGGTGTTCTTTGAGGACGAGCAGGGCGCGTTCATCAAGCGCATCGTCGCGCTGCCCGGCGAAACCGTCGATATCCAGGAGGGCCGCGTGTATATCAACAGCCGGCCGCTCGACGAAAGCGCCTATGCAGGCGGCTTTACGGGCGATATGCAGCCCCTGACCGTACCCGACGGCTGCGTGTTCGTGCTCGGCGACAACCGCGCGCTGGTCTATGACAGCCGGCTTGAGTCCGTCGGCTGTATCCCCTATACCGAGATTGAGGGCGTGCTCCGCGTCCGCGTCTCCCCCTTCTCCCGCTTTACGCTGTTCTTCTAGGCGCCCCTTCCCTTTCGAAAAACTCACGTCCCCCATTCAAACTCCACGATCATCTTTAACAAGCATGGAAAACGCATCCGGAACGCCACCTTCGGCCCCGTTTGCCTTCAGGAAAGCGGCGACGGCCACGTTCAGGCGATGTCTCAGGCGCAGGATCTCGCTGTATGAAGCGCCGCTGTCGAGGGCGGTCTCGAGCTGTCCGGAGGCGATGCGCACGGCGCTGAGCAGCTCCCGGGCATAGTCACCGGTGGAATCGGCGGGGATGACGGCCATGGCCTCGATCTCGGGCGTGCTTTCGGCGGCCCTGCGGGCCTCGGCGGCGGCCTTGTCGCGCTTGACCCTGGCGAGATCGTACTTGGATTCGCGCTGTATGGCGACGCCGAATTCGTTCTCGACGAGCGCGATGAGCTTTTTATTCTCGAGCACATAGTAGGAGGCGTTGTATACGTCGTGTACATAAGCGCCCTCGAGAGTGCTGCGCCGGATGTTCTCGACGCCGAGATCCAGACCGAAGGCGGCGAGCGCGGCGATCTGCGCCGCGGAAAGATTGGTATATACGTCGCTGCGTACGGCGGCGTAGATCCTGGGTATGGAAGCGAGCGTGCCCTGCTCGCGCATCTGGTCGTATACGGCAAAGAGCATGCGCTGCTGGCGGTCGTTGCGGCCCACGTCCGTGCTGATGCCC
>CAZCAV010000035.1:0-4238 GCA_964496795.1 uncultured Oscillospiraceae bacterium | reverse complement strand
CGCAGCGTAAAGCGCCGGCACAGCGGTGAGCATATTCTGCGAATGAAGCTTTTCAAATACCGCAAGCAGCATGCGCTGCTGGCGATCGTTGCGTCCAAGATCGGTGCTGATGCCCTTGCGCGCGCGGCAGTAGTCGAGCACCTGCTGGCCGTCGAGATGCTGATAGCCGGTTTTGAGCGTGCGGCCGTTGAGATGGATCTCGACGTCCACGTCATAGTTGACGCCGCCGATGGCGTCCACGAGCGACTTAAGGCCCTCCATGCTCACGCCGGCATAATAGGGGATCGGCACGCCAAAGAGCATTTCAAGGGTTTTTTGCGCGTACAGGAAGCCGTCGCCGTCCTCTGCGCCGCCCTTGGCGAAGGCGGCGTTGACCTTCCAACGGCCGCGGGTGTTGTAGATGGGCGTATAGGTATCGCGCGGTACGCTGATGAGATGCGCGCTGTTTTCAGAAAAATTGATCGCCAGCAGCATCAGCACATCCGAGCGATAGTCGTTGCTGCCGCCGCGGTAGACGTCGCTGTCCTCGTCCTCGCGCTCGGGGCTGCGGTCGAAGCCGAGCAGCAGGATATTGACGCGTCCCGCCATAAAATCCGTGTCCGCCTCGGACAAAAGCTGCTCTTCGGGCGAAAGCGTCGGCGTCGGCGTGGCGGACGGCAGATAGCGCGTGGGCGCGGGACTGTCGGTGAGGAAGGCGCGCTCGGGCGCGCGGCGCACGACATACAGCGTGCGGATGCACCAGGTCAGGAATAGGGCCGCAAGCACGCAGCCGAGCATGAGCCATGTCTTTTTGCGCATAAAAAACCTCCGCACAGTAGCCGTGCGAAGGTAGTTTGCGTGCAAGCCTCGAGAATCATTCCCCGGCGGTGTTCTTCGCCTTTTTTTCGTGCACCAGCTCAAGCTTCAGCACGCGCCCGACCGCTTTGTACAGCAGCAGGGTGATCAGCGAATTTCCAAAGGCCTTGACCGCGTTAAACGGTATGATCGCCGGCAGGAGCAGACTCACGACCGTGTCGATCGGCGTGCCCATAAAATAGCCGGTAAACAGCAGATTCAACGGGATCATCAGCGCAATCATCGTCAGCGAGCCGCAGATGAGCGCCATAAGCGCGCCCCGGAAGGTGTGAAAGCGCCGGTAGATCAGGCCCGCCACGATCACAAAGCCGCCCGTGGCAAAAAAGTGCATCAGTATGCCGATGATCCCGCTGCCCGCGCTCACAGTTACGCCCTGCAGCAGACAGACCGCCGCCGTCAGCAGCAGACCCCACCAAGGCCCGTATAAAAACGTTCCGATCAGGATCGGCACGTCCGCCATGTCGTATTCCAGAAACGGCAGAAATAACGGAAAACGTATCAGCATCATCAGGCACGACAGCGCCGTCAGCATTCCAAGCTTCACCAACCGGTCAATTCCCTTTGTTTTCATAACCCAACCTTTCTGTTCTTTTCTTTGAAAAGAACCAAAAGAAACTTGTGCTGTGCATGGAGCCGCAGCGGGCAGGTATGTCCAGACAAACGCTGGGACAAAAGGAGCTGTCGGCGGAGCCGACTGAGGATCGCGGCGCTCCCCGCCCACGCAATGCCCGGCTTTTCTCTGCTGCCTCCATTATTAAAAAAGGAGAGAAAAAAAGCCCCGCACAGCATGCGGGGCGAAACAACGGCAGAAGGCCGACATCGCTTCTTTCATCCGGACTATACCGTCGGTACCGGAATTGCGCCGGTTCGGCCGCGCGGATAAGCGCGGTTCGCGGACTGTGACCGCCGGTGGGGATTTTCACCCCGCCCCGAAGCTGCTCCTGAAAAGGAACGAAGGTATTATAACACGCTCTGCCGCGCTATGTCAAGCGCCTTTCGCGCGCGCCAAGGCCAAGACGGTTGGCAAGCAGTATCAGGGGCACGAGCAGCAGCGCCGAGCCGGCGAGCGCGGTAAGCGGGTCAAGGCTTTCAAGCAGGGGCGCCAGAAGATATTCGCCGGCGTTGAAGCAAAGGTGCATGAGCACGCTGGCCCAGAGCGAGCCGTACCAGTCGAACAGGCTGCACAGCAGCAGAGAGAGACAGAAAGCATAGGCCATCCATACGGGATGACCGTGCATGACGCCGAACAGCAGGCTTGCCAACAGCAGGGCCAGGGGCTTGCCCATGCCGCGCTTGAGCCGCGAATACAAAAGCCCGCGGAATATGACCTCCTCGGCAAGCGGCGCGAGCACGACGATGCACAAAAGCACGAGCGGGCCGGAGCCGCCAAGCAGCGCCTCGGCGCTTTGGGCATAGCTTGAGAGCCAGGCCTCCGGCAAAAGGGAGAGCACGCAGGCGACGAATATGTAGGCCGTGAAGCCGAGCGGAACGACGATGAGCAGGGCGGGCAGGCTGACGGGCCTGAGACCGGTCTCCTCGCCGAAACGGCAGCGGCGCCTGGAGAAAAATATCCAATAGACGACGAGCGTGAGGATGTTGGTAATGCCGGAGAGCAGCACGGAGCCGGCGGTGACCTGGGCGATGAACGCGCCGATATCCAGCGTGCCGGCCTTGAGCACGGAGACAATGGCCAGCGCCAGCACATAGAGCGTGGAGACGGCGCTGTTGACGACGAGATAGAAGCCGAAATACATAAAGCCCGCGCCGATGCTGCGGCCGCGGCCGGCCGGTCTGGGCGGCTGCGGCGCCCGGGCGTAGAGATCCTGCTCCATCAGCTTTCCTCCGCGGGCGGGCAGCCGTGCAGATGCTGATAGAGCTGCCGGTTATCGAGCGCCCACTGCCGCTCGGTGAACGCGCCGCGCGACACGCCCTCGAGCGCCGAGAACATTTCATAGAGCTTGCTGTCGAGAAGGTCAAGCTCGGAAAGCACCTCGGCCTCGGGAAACATGGGCAGCTTGGGACTGCCGAACTCCGGTTGCCCGTGATGTGAGAGCAGCATATGCTCTATGAGCATGGCGGTCTCCTGCGGAACGGCCAGCAGCTCCGCGGCGGCGGCGACCTCGCTTACGCCGATGTTGATGTGCCCGAGAAGCTGGCCCTCGGGCGTGTAGCTCGACGCCAGACCCAGCGAGCCGGTGCCGAGCTCGCGCAGCTTGCCGACGTCATGCAGTATCGCGCCGGCGGCGATCAGATCGCCGTCGAGCTGCGGATAGATCTCCACGACCTTTCTGGAGAGCTGCACGATGGTCCAGGTATGGTGCAGCAGCCCGCCGCGCGTGGCGTGATGCAGCTTGACCGCGGCCGGAAAGAACAGGAGCTGCTCCTTTCTTTCGCGCAGCATATATTGTACGAGCCGCCGGAGATCCTCGTCGGCAAACGCGCCGGCGCAGGCGTACAGCTCGTCGTAGAGCCATTGCGGGTCAAAGGGCGCGCAGGGCAGAAGCATCGCCATATCCACATCGTCCGCGGGCTGCGTATGACGGATGCGCTCGATCTTGAGCTGCTCGGCCTCCTTCCACAGGGTGATGCTGCCGCGTACCTTTACGATATCGTCGGCCTCGTAGACGCCATGCTGCTCGCGATTGTAATCCCAGAGCTTGGCGACGCCCTCGCCCTCGCAGTCGGCGAGCACGAAGTCCAGGTATTCGCTGCCCTTTATATTGGATTTTACAGCCACGCTTTTGACGATGCAGAAGCCCTCGAACTGAGAACCGCTGCTCTGGTTCAGCAGACGCATTCGTCCCATATATTGTGTCCCCCTTTGGATTTCGTAACAACAGTATACCATATTTTCCGCGCGGGGGAAGCTGGAACAGGGAAAAACCGCGTGCGGATTTTAGCGCTTGCCGCCGAAAGGAGAACACTCGATATTCTTCGCGTCCTTCTCGACAAAAGCCGTCCCGTTGCCCCCCTACCAACGCGGAAGTTCCCTTGTTACAATTTGTAAAGCACGTGCAAATCAAAGAATGAGGGGAACAAAGATGTCTAATCTTCGTGTACTGATTGTGGACGACAACGTTGGCTTTGCAGAGCAGTTGCGCGGCTATTTCTCCGCCGAAGAACGCATTGGCTCTGTAGACATGGCGCTCGACGGACGGGAAGCCCTGGACAAGCTCAGACAGGCGCGCTACGACATTCTTCTGCTCGACCTGATTATGCCGCATGTGGATGGGCTGGGCGTGCTCGAGCAGCTCAAGCTGGTCTGTCCCGACGCGGCGCCGGCGGTGATCGTAGTCTCCGCCATGCGCAATGAAAACATGGTGCGCCGCTGCTGCGCGCTTGGCGCGCGCTACTATATGGTCAAGCCCGTGGAGCCGGAGGCG
>CAZCAV010000034.1:21504-21737 GCA_964496795.1 uncultured Oscillospiraceae bacterium | reverse complement strand
AGCTCAACGAGAGCGTAGCGGCCGCCGGCACTGCCGAAAAGCTGGCGGAAGTTGAAGAACAGCTCCGTGCCGGAACGCTGCATGTCTTTGACACGGCGACCTTCACAGTATCCTATGTGGATCCCGCTACCTTTGTAAACACCAACGCCACAATGGACGCGAGCAATTTCGTTATCTCCTACATGGCTGATGTGGATACCGATGCAGCTTACACGGGCGACACCGAAGTCGTT
>CAZCAV010000034.1:1866-21494 GCA_964496795.1 uncultured Oscillospiraceae bacterium | reverse complement strand
TGGATACTTCCATGAGTCCGAGTTCCGTTCTGCGCCCTACTTTGATCTGAAGATCGATGGCATTACGCTGCTCGACACCGCATTCTAAGGAATAACCGACTGTGAGGAAGATTCCTGCCGGAATCTTCCTCACGACTATTTATACGGACATATTTGCACAGCTATTTCAACTCTTTGCATAACGCTCGATACTGATTTAGGGGGATGGGCCTTTGGAACAACAACAGGTTGCGGTAAGACTTGAGAACATTACAAAGACATTTGGCCGCATTGTTGCTAACAATAAAGTCACGCTTGATATTAAGCGCGGCGAAATTCTGGCGCTGCTCGGTGAAAACGGAAGCGGCAAAACAACATTGATGAATATGCTCTCCGGCATATATTTTCCCGATGATGGTCATATCTACGTCAACGGAAAAGAGGTAATGATCACCTCGCCTAAGGTGGCGTATGATCTGGGTATCGGGATGATACATCAGCATTTCAAGCTGGTGGATGTGCTGACGGCGGCTGAAAATATAATTCTGGGCCTTAACGACGGCAAGCGCATGAATCTTGACGAGGTTTCCAAAAAAGTTCGCCAGCTTTGCGAGACGTATGGCTTTGACATTGATCCGGGCCAAAAGATCTACAACATGTCCGTTTCACAAAAGCAGACGGTGGAAATCGTCAAGGTGCTCTATCGCGGCGCGGACATTCTGATACTGGACGAGCCGACAGCGGTTTTGACGCCGCAGGAAACGGAAAAACTCTTTGCGGTTTTGCGTAACATGAAGGCCGATGGAAAAGCCGTTGTTATCATCACCCATAAGATGCACGAGGTCTTATCGGTCTCGGATCGTGTCGCGGTTCTGCGCAAGGGCGAGTATATCGGCGAAGTGCCGACCGCCGAGGCCGATCGCCAATCGCTGACGGACATGATGGTCGGACACAGCGTTACGCTGAATATTGACCGGCCGGAGGTCATAGATTCGAAACCGCGTATAGAGGTGCGCAATCTTACCGTGACCACGGAGGACGGCATTCGAAAGCTCAAGGACGTTTCCTTTACGGTCAACAGCGGAGAAATACTGGGGATCGCCGGCATTTCCGGTTCCGGTCAGAAGGAGCTTTTGGAGGCCCTGGTGGGCTTACAAAGGGCGGATAGCGGAGAGGTTTTGTTCTGCGAGGATGATGGCAGCGCGGAGAACATACTGGGGCAGGACCCGCTGACCATCGCGCGGAAAGGCATGACCTTCGCTTTTGTGCCGGAGGATCGTCTCGGCATGGGCCTGGTGGGCAATATGGATCTGTCGGACAACATGCTGCTGCGTTCCTACCGGTCCGGCAAGTCCTTTTTCACCAATCGAAAGCCGGCGCATAAGCTGGCAGAGGACGTTGTTGACGAGCTCGAGGTGATGACGCCCTCCATCGAAACGCCCGTTCGGCGTCTTTCCGGCGGAAATGTTCAAAAGGTGTTGGTCGGCCGCGAGATTTCGCTTGCGCCAAAGGTGCTGCTTACCGCTTACGCCGTGCGCGGCCTTGACGTCAACAGCTCCTACACGATTTATGATCTGATGAACAAGCAGAAGAAAAACGGTGTGGCCGTCGTATATGTGGGCGAGGATCTGGATGTGCTGCTTGAACTCTCCGATCGTATTCTGGTGCTTTGCGACGGGCAGGTTTCCGGCGTGGTGGACGGCAGAGCTGCTGAAAAAAATCAAATCGGTCTGATGATGACACATGTGGGAGGGGGCGACGGTAATGGCTAAGGTACAGGAACCTCTGCTGCATATCGCCAAACGCGACAACCTGAAACCCGGTATGGATTGGCTGATCCGCCTGCTGGCGCTTGCGCTTGCGCTGATCTTTTGCGGCCTTATCACGCTCATTGTAACGGGGCTCAATCCTATCAAGGTCTATATCACTATGGCGCAGGAGGCCTTTGGCACGCCCAGAAAGACCTGGGTGCTGTTTAAGGATCTGGCTATATTGCTCTGCGTATCGCTGGCCGTCACTCCCGCGTTCCGCATGCGGTTTTGGAATATCGGCGGAGAAGGCCAGATACTGATCGGCGCGCTCGCTACCGCAGCCTGCATGATTCTTTTGCACGATAAGATCCCAAACGGCGCGCTGATCGTTCTCAGCTTTCTTTGCGCCTTGCTGGCCGGTGCCATATGGGGCGCAATTCCGGCGTTTTGCAAGGCCAAATGGAAAACCAATGAGACTCTGTTTACCCTGATGATGAACTATGTGGCGCTGCAGCTCGTCAGCTACTTTATCATTGTCTGGGAGGTTCCGAAGGGCGCCGGCAAGATCGGCATCATCAATTCCTCGTCCATGGCGGGTTGGCTGCCGACGGTTGGCAATCAGAAGTATCTTCTGAACGTACTGATCGTAGGCGTTCTGACCGTGCTCATGTATATCTATCTGAACTATACCAAGCATGGCTACGAGATATCCGTCGTTGGCGAGAGCGAGCGCACTGCGCGTTATGTCGGCATCAAGGTGCCGCGCGTGATCGTGCGAACCATGGCGCTTTCGGGAGCGCTGTGCGCGTTGGCCGGCTTTTTGCGGGTTGCCGGCACCGACCACACCTTGACTACGACCATAACGGACGGCTATGGCTTTACCGCGGTTATGGTCAGCTGGCTGGCGCAGTTCAATCCCATTACGATGGTGCTTACCGCCTTTATCCTGACCTTTATGGATCGCGGCGCAGCGGGAATCTCCACGCAATTCCGCCTAAACGAATCCTATGCTGACATACTGACGGGCATCATCCTGTTCTTTATTATCGGAAGCGAGTTTTTCATTCGATATCGCATCGTGTTCCGTAAGAGCGGAAACAAGGAGGGCTGAGTTTTGTTTGATATTATTTCCTTCATTCCAAGAGCGGTCGTTCAGTCTATTCCACTCCTGTACGGTTCTACCGGCGAGATTCTTACGGAAAAGAGCGGTAATTTGAACCTCGGTATTCCGGGCATCATGTATGTAGGCGCTATCAGCGGCGTTATCGGCGCTTTCTTTTACGAGCGCTCCCTGGCCGCGTCGTCGGACGTTGTCGGCGTACTGGCCATAGGCATTCCGCTGCTTTCGTGTCTGCTTGGCGCCTTTCTGATGGGCCTGCTGTATTGCTTCCTGACAGTTACGCTGCGCGCCAATCAAAATGTCGTCGGTCTTGCGATGACTACCTTCGGCATTGGCTTTGGCAATTTCTTTGGCGGTTCGCTCATACGGCTGTCCAATGCGGATGTGCCTTCCATTGCGCTTTCTACGACCTCTGCCTTTTTCAGCCGTTCTATCGTCGGACAGAATGCCGGCAATTGGGCGGAGAAGATTTTCTTGAGCTATGGCTTTATGACGTATTTGGCCATTGTCATCGCGCTGGTGTGCGGCTATGTGCTGCGCCGCACGCGCGTTGGTTTGCACTTGCGCGCCGTGGGCGAGAATCCTGCGACGGCGGACTCGTCAGGTATCAACGTCAATCGTTATAAGTATGTCGCTACCTGCGTGGGAAGCATGATCGCTGGACTTGGCGGCTTATTCTATGTTATGGATTACATGAACGGCGTATGGTCCAACGACGCATTCGGCGATCGCGGATGGCTGGCCATCGCGCTGGTCATATTTACGATCTGGCGCCCAAGCGTTTCGATTCTCGCGTCCATTTTGTTTGGCGGCCTGTACATACTGCACATATTTATTCCCTCCGGAACGAATATGGCGATCAAGGAGATATACAAGATGCTGCCGTATCTTGTGACCATTGTCGTACTGGTGGCTGTGTCCATGCGCAAACGGCGCGAGGATCAACCTCCGGCCAGTCTTGGCAGCGCTTACTTCCGTGAGGAGCGATGATTGCGCGTATTCTTCAGAACCGGCTTTGGCCGGTTCTGTTTTTACGAGGCGTCTGCATTTTTGTTAGATTGTCAAAAATATATTTTGATTTTTCGGATAAATTGTATGTTTTGCGGTTGTCAGTGGGCACAATCAGGGATATAATGAGGGCGAAATCCATTAATAAAATACATTGTCAGGAGTGTGCCAAGTCATGAAATACGATCGCATCTTTAATTTCTCCGCGGGGCCCGCGACAATGCCCGTCGAGGTGCTTGAGGAAATTGCGGCCGAGATGCTGAACTATCGCGGCAGCGGTATGTGTGTCATGGAAATGTCCCATCGGTCCAAGGTGTTCCAAACCATAATTGATGAAGCGGAAGCGGATTTGCGTACGCTCATGGGTATCCCCGATAACTACAAGGTATTGTTCATTCAGGGCGGAGCGACGCTGCAGTTTGCGATGATTCCCATGAACCTTCTTAAAAACGGCGTTGCGGACTATATCGTCACCGGCAGCTGGTCCAATAAGGCCTATCAGGAGGCCAAGAAATTCGGCAGGATCAACCTGCTTGCCAGCAGCAAGGACCGGAACTTCAGCTATGTTCCCGATTGCTCGGATCTGCCCGTTGATCCGGAAGCGGACTATGTGTATATCTGTGAGAACGAAACCATTCATGGCACGACCTACAGTAAGCTTCCCAACACCAAAGGCAAGGTGCTCGTTTCCGACCAGAGCTCCATGTTCCTTTCCAAGCCCTGCAATGTCAGCGATTACGGCCTGATTATGGCGGGCGTGCAGAAGAACGTGGGCCCGGCCGGCATGACTGTTGTCATTGTGCGTGAGGACCTGATCCGCAAGGACATCGACGAGCATACGCCGGTATACATGCGCTATGATACGCATGCCGATAACGGCTCTATGTATAACACGCCCAACTGCTGGTGCATCTATGTCTGCGGCAAGGTGTTCAAGTATCTGCTGAAGAACGGCGGCCTTGAGGCGATGCACGATCGCAATCTGGATAAGGCCTCCGTGCTGTATGATTTCCTCGATACCAGTAAGCTTTTTACAGGCACGGTGGAAAAGGAATTCCGCTCGCTGATGAACGTGCGGTTTGTTACGCCGAGTCCCGAGCAGGACGCGGACGTCGTTGCCTACACCAAGGCTGCCGGCTTTGAAAACCTCAAGGGTCATAAGAGCGCGGGCGGGCTGCGCGCATCGATTTATAACGCCATGCCTAAGGAGGGCATAGAGGCGCTGGTGAAGTGCCTGAAAGAATATGAGGAGGCGCACAAATGATTAAGATTCTTGCAACAGACGGTATGGACAAGAGCGCCATTGCGGCGCTTGAGGCCAGGGGCTGCCAGGTGGATGCCAAATTCTATGAGCCGGAGCCGCTTAAGGAAGCAGTCAAGGATTATGACGTACTTGTCGTACGCTCAGCAACCAAGGTGCGCGCCATGCACATCGACGCTTCACGGGATACGGGGCGCCTGAAGCTTGTCATTCGCGCGGGCGTAGGCGTAGACAATATCGACGTAAGCTATGCGGAGGAGCATGGCATTACCGTAAAGAACACGCCGCGCGCCTCGAGCGATGCGGTGGCGGAGTTGGCGCTGGCGCATATGTTCTCCGTAGCGCGCTTTATTTCCATTGCCGGTCATACGATGCGTGAGGGAAAATGGGAAAAGAAGGCCTATAAGGGCGTGGAGCTTGCGGGCAGGACCGTCGGTATCGTCGGTTATGGGCGCATTGGCCAGGCGCTTGGAAGGCGCTGTCAGGCTCTGGGCATGAAGGTTCTTGCCTATGTTATCCATAAGATCCCCGCGCTGGAGTGCGATACGATGAAGTATGTTGAAATGGACGAGCTGCTGTCCGGCTCGGATATCATTTCGCTGCATGTGCCCTCGCTGCCCGGTCAGCCGCTGGTTAATGAAGAGACGATCGCCAAAATGAAGGACGGCGTTATTTTGATCAATACCTCGCGCGGAACGAATGTGGACGAGGCTGCGCTGCTTGCCGCGCTCGAAAGCGGCAAGGTTTACGGCGCGGGCCTGGATGTGTTTGCAGAGGAGCCAGCCAAGAACAGCGCGCTGTACAGCCATCCGCATGTAAGCTGCTCGCCGCATGTTGGGGCCTCCACGAATGAAGCGCAGAAACGTATCGGCGCAGAGATCGTAGATATCGTTACCAAGCAGTACAGCCTTTGAGCTTAATCGAAGCATTGCATTCTATGCGGCGCCATGAAAATGGCGCCGCATTGTCATAATACACAATATATAGTATTGATATTTTATGCGCTGCACATTTTATTGTAGCTGCTGACATTAGAATTATGAACGGTCTATAAACATTATACATAGATATGCAATAAATATTTGCGTTTTACCGGTCCATGGATGACCGGCGCTTATTGCATTAGGCGCTAAAGACGCGATACACGGGTGATTTCCGGATGTATCAGGTATGGATTCCAAGACTTTTCCACAGAATATCCACCAAAAATATCAAGATATTGTATGCAGATTCGACTATTGACACAAGATATATTGCACGCTAAACTGTTCTTGCAAGCAAACGACGGGGGTAAACACAGCCATGTTGACAGAAATCGTAAAGCGGGACGGCAGGTCGGAGCCTTTTGACCGGACAAAGATACAAAACGCCATATGGAAGGCGGCGCAGGCCGTCAACGGAACAAATGAGGAGCTTTCGGAGCGTCTGACCGACGAGGTAATACGCTTGGCGGAATTGAAGTATACGGATCGCTCGCCCGACGTAGAGGGCATTCAGGATATCGTGGAGAAGGTGCTTATCGAGGCTGGTCATGCGCGCACCGCAAAGGCCTATATACTGTACCGTGAAAAACGCCGCGGCACCCGCGAGATCAACGCCCTGATCGGCGCCACCATCGATATGTTTGGCGATTACCTGAATGATAAGGATTGGAATATCAAAGAGAACGCCAATATGCAGAAGAGCGTCAATGGCTTGAACAACTATGTTCGCGAGGCGTTTACCAAAAAGTATTGGCTGTATGAGGTATATCCGATCGATATTTGCAAGGCGCATGAGAGCGGCGACGCGCACATTCATGATCTTGGCTTTTTTGGCCCTTATTGTGCAGGCTGGGATCTTCGGCAGCTTCTTTCCGAAGGGTTTGGCGGCGTGGAGGGGAAGGTGGAGTCAAAGCCGGCCAAGCATCTCAGGTCTTTTTTGGGCCAGATCGTGAATTCCACATTTACCACGCAGGGCGAGACGGCCGGCGCACAGGCATGGAGCTCTTTTGATACTTATTGCGCACCCTTTATCGCAGCCGACCATATGAGCTTCGATCAGGTGCGTCAGTGCTTGCAGGAGTTTGTGTTCAACATCAATGTGCCGACGCGCGTTGGCTTTCAGTGCCCGTTTTCCAACCTGACGTTTGATATCAAGATCCCCGGTACGCTCAAGGATGAGCCTGTGATCATCGGCGGCGAGTATACAGACCATACCTATGGCGAGTATCAGGCCGAGATGGATCTGTTTAACCGCGCGTTCTGCGCCGTTATGCTTGACGGCGACGCCAAGGGGCGCGTGTTTACATTCCCGATTCCGACGATCAATATTACCAAGGATTTCGACTGGTCGAGTCCCGTGGTGGACGATTTTATGCGCATCACCTGCAAATATGGCATTCCGTATTTTGCTAATTATATCAATTCCGATCTTTCACCAGAGGATGCGGTATCCATGTGCTGCAGACTCCGGCTCGATAAGCGCGAACTGAGAAAGCGCGGCGGCGGTCTGTTCGGCTCCAACCCCATGACGGGCAGCATCGGCGTGTACACGATCAATCTGCCGCGCATCGGGTATTTGGCCAGAACGCGCGACGAGTTTTTTGAACGTCTCGGCTATATCGCCAAGCTTGGAAAAACCAGCCTGGAGATCAAGCGCAAGATCATTGAGCGCCAGACGGAGCATGGTCTGTATCCCTATTCGCAGCATTATCTGCGCAATATCAAGGCGCGCAGCGGCGAATACTGGACAAATCATTTCAATACCATCGGCCTTATTGGCATGAACGAATGCTGCCTGAACTTCCTTGGGAAGGATATCGGCAGCTCCGAGGGTCTGGCCTTTGCGTTGGACGTCATGAATTATTTGCGCGATCTGATGATGGAGTTTCAGGAGGAAACTGGACACAGTTATAATCTGGAGGCTACGCCCGCCGAGGGCACAAGCTATCGGCTTGCGAAGCTTGACAAGGCGCGCTATCCTGATATCATACAGTCCGGTATCGACGAACCCATGTATACGAATTCCACACAGCTTCCGGTCGCTTATACAGACGATATATTTGAGTGCTGCGATCTTCAGGATGAGCTCCAATCCCTGTATACGGGTGGCACGGTGCAGCATCTCTATATCGGCGAGCGCATAGAAGATATCGAGACCTGCAAAAATCTGATCAAGGCCGTATTCCAAAAATACAAGATGCCCTATATTTCCATCACGCCGACCTTCTCGGTCTGTCACGAACACGGCTATATCGCAGGAGAGCACTTTACCTGCCCCGAGTGCGGCCGCGAGGCCGAGGTCTGGAGCCGCGTTGTGGGATACTTAAGGCCGGTGCAGAATTACAACCCGGGAAAGAAGGAAGAATACATGATGCGCAAGAAGTTTGTTATCTGAGCGTTTATTCCTTCAAAAAGAAATGGGTTTGCCCAAAGAAGCACTCGCGCAGCTCCTGAGTGCTTCTTATACGTTTAGCAGATATTGAGGACAGGATCATGTTGATTGCCGGATTACGGAAAACCTCATTTGTGGATTTCCCGGGACAGCCCGCTGCCGTGGTGTTTACGCCATATTGCAACTTTAATTGCAGCTATTGCCATAACGCGCATATCCTTGGACACGATGCGCCCCTGATAGACGAAGCTCAGGTTTGGGAGCACCTTGAAAAACGAGCCGGTACGCTGAAGGCACTGGTTATTTCGGGCGGAGAGCCCACGCTCCAGCAGAATCTTGACGCGTTCATCAGGCGCGCCAGAACGCTTGGTTATCTGATAAAGCTGGATACGAATGGCACTAAGCCGCGTGTGATTCGCGAGCTGCTGCAAAACAAACTGCTGGATTACATCGCTATGGACATTAAAGCGCCCATAGAAAAATATGATGAGATTACGCGTACGGTCGTGGACAGGGACGCTTTGCGCGCCAGTATCGCGCTGATCCGCAACTGCGGTCTGCCGCACGAGTTTCGCACAACCTTCTGCCCGCAGCTCAGCGTGGAGGACGCTGCGGCGGCGTCGATGCTCGTCCAGGGCACAGATCGGTACTATTTGCAGCAATACCGCACGCGTGATGAAAATGATCCGGCGCCCCATGCGCCGTCGGTCGTGAACGCCGCCTCAGAAGCTGTCCGTCAAAGCGGCACCGCCTGCACGGTGCGCGGATTGTAAAAGGATCGATAGAATCCGGATCAATCTGCGCATACTAGCCCTATGCGTCGTATCATCACAGCCAATGGCAATTATTACGTTCTGCACGCGCCGGAGGGCGCGCTGACAGATTCAGCGATACCTGTACTGCGCAGCCTTGCGCGCACGGGCGCGGATCTGCTCTATGGCGACGAACTGGAGATCGGCGCAGACGGCTCTCAGCGCCTCGTGAGCAAGCCGGAGCCGTCGCCGGACACCTTGCTTTCATACAACTATATCGGCAGCCCACTGGCGGTTTCGGAGGCTTTGATGCACAGGGCAGGCCCGCCTGCAAGCGAGAGCTATGCGGAGCGTTGGGCGTTTGCACTGCGCGCGCTTTTCAGCGCCGTTTTTCCGCTGCATATTTCCAGAGTGCTTTTTGCCGGAAAACCGCAAAGACGCGAACCGGACGCCGCGCTTATCGACGGCATGCTCAAACGTCTGCATAGACAGGGCAGAGCGTATCCTGTGCACGCGACCGGCTGCGTGCGCGTGCGCTACGCCTGCCCGCCGGACACGCTGCTGTCGGCGGTTGTGGCGGCGGACGGTACGTCGGATATGCTTTTCGACACGCTGAATTCACTGAGAATACGCAATGCCGAGGTAAGAACGGAATATATCGTGGTAGACGGCGGCGCGCCAAACGAGGGCAAGGAGCTCGATTATCGAGCGCTGAAGGCCTGTGGGGTAAAGATAGTCGGCCTATGGCATGAGAACAATCTGGCGCGTCAATTCAACTGCGCCATGACCAGGGCGGAGGGGGAGGCCTTGCTGTTTTTGCATGCGGGCGATACGGTAGAAAGCGCAGACGCTCTTCAATATATGCTGGAGTTTGCCATGCAGCCGCATGTCGGTGCCGTGGGCGCCCAAAATACTGGCGCGCTGCCGGAGCCGATATGCACGCGAAACGTGGGAAGCATTCGCGGCGCGCTGATGCTTTCGCGCGATATGCTTCTGTCGGCCGGCGGCTTTGACGAAAGTCTGGCGCAAAGCGGCTGCGAAACGGCTCTTTCCATTACGCTTAGGGAAAGACGCAGGCAATTGATTTGCACGCCTGACGCGCAAATACGCACGCATAGACGCGTTCCGGAGCTGGGTGATAAGAACAAAATGCGCTTAAAGGATTATTCGCTTTAGTTTTCCGATCCCGTATCGTTTTGAAAATGAGCGGCAATGCGGTCGGCAAGAGCAAACAGCTGCTTTCGCAGGCAGTACAGCAATATGATGCAGCCCACAAGAAGCGCGCAGAACAGGATGGCGGCCAAATAATCGCCTTTCAGCAGACGGCCGCCGATCGTGCAAAGGAGAAGCAGGCAGGGAATGCTGCCCGCCCACACTGCCAGAAAAAACGCCCAGAATCGGATCTTGGTCATGGCGGCCACATAGGGCACGAGACCATTTGGCAGAAAGGGCATCAGACAGGCCAAACTGACCACAAAGGCAGGATGCTTCGATTTTGTGATAAAGGAAAGTTTGTTTTTTCCGCTGCCGGAGGAGAACACCGAGGTTACGCTGCTGCCTAGTCTGCGAGCGACGAAGAACACCAGAGCGTTGGCGGATACATAGCCGACATGGCAGATAAAAAAGCCCTGCCATGTACCAAAAATGATGCCGATTGCGATTTGAATGGGGCCGCCCGGAAAGAAAATGCTGATAATTTGGAAAAATTGCAGCAGGAAAGCGATCAGCATTCCCTTGTAGCTGCCGCAGCTTCGGATATATTCTTCAATAGAAGTTTCATCGCCGCGTTCGAGCACCCCTAAAAATCCCGGCAGCATGCGATTGAGCGCATAATAAGCGATCAAAAATATTGCCGCAATGCAGAGCAAAACCAACAGAATGCGCAGTATTTTCGCTTTTGTGTTGCGTTGCGTTTGTTCCATACTCAGAGTCTAAAATCCTGTGTAATGTATTTGGCAGCCCATTTTGCATCCCGAAGTGGAGAATCGAGCCGCATAGGACAGTCATTATACAGATCAAGAGTGATTTCTTCAATGACGTTTTTCAATTCAAGCTGTTCCAGATAACAGGCAGGGATCGCTTCGGCTCCAAGCAAGGCGCCCAGTATATTGCCGGTGACAGAGCCCGTTGAATCGGAGTCTCCGCTGTGGTTGACGGAAGCGATCAGGGCCTTTTCGAAATCGCCGCTGTATTTCAGCGAACAGTAAATGGAGATCGCAAGCGCTTCTTCGGCGACCCAGCCTTCGCCGATCTTGGCAATTGCTTGAGAGTCGCGCTGATTTTCACGGGAATAGCCAATCGCCAGGTCGATCAGCTCATTCATGCGGCCAACCTTATCGGCATACTGCGGGAATAAGGCCGTCATGGCATGCTGGCAGTCCACTACGATGTTGCAGAGCGCATCCTCGCCAGAAAAGCCGCCGTAGAGAGCCTGATGAATGATGTGCACAAGCGCTGCCGCCGTAATAAAGCCAAGTGGATGCCCATGCGTCAACGCGGCCGAGCGTGCGCCAAGCATGTCGATATCGGCAAGAGAATACTTATCAGGATCGAAATACAGGCCGATTGGCGCGACGCGCATCAATCCGCCGCAGCCCTTGCTGGTGTTGATCGGATGCTCCATGGTGCCCATGACGCCGCTGGTCAAAGAGCGGAGGCAGGTGCCCCCGGGCGCGCGTACGCTGTGCAAAGCGCCTACATTGTACAGCCAGCAATAACGTGCGCTGTTCGCGGAGGAGGCGGAGATCAGGCGTTGGGTCTGCTGCCAGTCCATATAGGCGTTATGAAGATAGCGCTCCAGGGGCCGGCGGCTGCCGCGCAGATACTCCTCCGTCATGCCCACCAACAGTCCGTCGGCCGTAAACAGCGTCATCTGCGTATTGTCGGAAATCAGTGCCTTGCCGCCTACGAGTGTATATCGCGTGATCCCGGCGTCTCCATATGCCTCGCGCACCTCTTCGGTATTCATAAACTCAACGGCATATCCGAGCGCGTCGCCGGCAGTGCCGCCGAGCATGCAGCCGCGGAAACGATCCAATTCCACTTTCCTCATGGCGCACCTCCGATAGCGATTTATATATATTATAGCATAGGCGATTCCTAAATGCTATTTTTAAAAACCGGAAAAATATGCTTGACACGATTACATTCTTTTTGTATCATAACAAATGTGCCCAGTTCGTCTAGTGGCCTAGGACGCCGCCCTCTCACGGCGGTGACAGGGGTTCGACTCCCCTACTGGGTACCAACTATATCGCAGAGAATTGATACAATGTTTGTATTCGTTTACTGCGATATTTTTTTGCCCGAAAACGCCGTATTTGTCAGGCTTCAGGAACGCGTGTGAAAAGCTTCAGCTTTATGGATTTAGTCGAGAAAAAATTCACTGCTTCGTGCTGAGCTACGGGAAAGATCGGGAGTCTGATGAGCAGCGAGCTATCGCGGTATATGAGGCTGGCGCTATGCCATTCGTTCAACTATATAGAGATTTTTCCGAGACAAAAACGCAGTATTCCGTGGATTGGGAGCGATGGGCACGCATGTGGCAACGACCAGCGGCGATACGAGCGCACGTTGAACGCGGCACAGATTATAGGGAATTTAACAAATAGGGAGGGAGTTACGATCATGCTTTACAGTTCAAAAACATGTACGGCGCAACTCACGCAGCATACGCTGCGCGATATGAAAATAGAGGCCTCGTCAGCCGCAAAGGCGAGACTGGGGAAACCCCAGACTCGGAGTCCCGAATTATGGGACGGTTACCTTTCGCTAACGAAACCCCTACTAATATTTTAACGGCTTTACATAAAGGGCGCAACCCCGAAAATGCAATCTTTTCGTCACAGAACTTTGCCGACCCTGAGGTTTTGGAAGCCGAGCGCAGAAAGACAAACATAGCGGCGGCGCGCGAGCAGGTGGAAAACCAGCAGGAGCTTATAGAAAGCCTGAGCGCGAAGGTCGACAGCACGCAAAAGCAGATCGACGGAAAGAAACGCACCGATACGCAGGCGTATACGGATCTGAAAAACTCGTTGGCATATACAAATCGGCGACTTTCAAACGCACAGGCCGATCTGGAAGCCCGCCAGAAGCGATTGACCGATCTGGAAAATGGGGCGGTAGAAAAGCGCTCGCAGCGGGCCGAAGCGCTGGAGAGCGCGCTGAAGCTGTTCAACCAGAAGATAGATCCCATACAGTATTTTGAAACCGCCGGAAGGAATTATAATCACATGGTCGCGACAACACTGCGCGGCCTGTATCTGACAAACGGCGTGCCCATGGGCGGGTCGCTTGCGCTGGACGAGTTCAACAAGGTCACCAGTACCAAACAGTATTGGAAGCAACCCCACAGTATTTTCTTGACCGGAACCTTCCCCGTGCGGGTATTCGAGAATCTGGGCGCATGGCGGAGCGGAAATCTTCCGAGCGACAGGGCGCTCAATTATCTGGAGGGAGAGCGCCTTAGAAACACATATACGGCTATCGGAGCTTCCATGACTTCCGTACCCGCATTCCTGGCACGCTGAACGCTTAGGAGCCATCCGCTCCTTCGCGGATGGCTCCCCATGTTGCTTAGTCTACTGGCTCTACCCCAACTATTGACATTGAGCTGTAACTTTTGTCTGCACTCTACCCCAACGATTGACATTGAGCACATTATTTTGGCCTTTGGGCGGACTTACGAAGAGGCGGTCAGATCGTCCACCCATGTATGTGCGGCTTACAGCGAGATATCCACGCCATAGTCATAATTCAGTACGTCGTCGTACCAGCCCCAGGGCGTATTGGTGGAGGACTTCATGTACCAACCGTCCTCAAGCTCAATCGTCGTTTCCAGATACATGTAGCTTCCGTCCGGACCAAACATGTATTCAGGACCATACCAGGCGTCGCCCCAGCTGAACACCAGCTTGTATGTTCCGGCAGGAATATCGACCGTAAACATGCGAGAGTTGGAGAGTACATAGAATCCGATCTGGAGCGTTCCGGCTTCGCTAGTGCTGCTGTTCACCTTGTAAAGACGAAAGTAGGTAGCCGGAGCAAGACCGCTGAGCGTTACACGGAATTCAGCGCTGCCCGTACTGGTGCCATACAGTACCGCGCTGGAGGTGGGCAGGGCCACTGCGGGAACGCCGTACTGCTCCGCCGCAGCTTCGGCGGCAGACGCTTCAGCGTCAGAAAGGGCCGCAGCATAATCGTCCGCAAAGGCCTGGCCGTCCACTATGCTGCAAACGCCGCTGTTATCCATGGATACGGTGATGGAGCCTGCCTTTGAGGATACATTTAACCCGGCCGCATCCAGATCATCGGGATTGAGCGTACAATCGACGCTTCCGAAAATACGTTCTGTCTGGGACGCGACAAAGGCGTCTCCAAGAGTCGCAAAAGCGGCAGACGGATCGGGATAGCTGAAGTTGAGGCGATACTGGCCGCCGCCGAGATCGTCAACGCCGGTCGCGACGATGGCGTCGGTATAGCTGCTTGGCTCTACCAGCGTTGCAATCAGGCCGTCCATCTGTTCGGCGACGCGCACATAATCATATTCCTTTGGCAGCTCGTTGATCTCAGCCGCCTTTTTTTGAATCATGCCGTCAACCAGAGCGGCGATTTCGCGCTGACTTTTCGAACTGATGGCGCCGATCCATTTTCCGTCATTCAGTTTGACGTCCACCGTCATTGTGGTATCGACATAGCCCTCCATAGGATTGGAAAGCGCATAGGCTTCCACGCTCCGCCGTATGGAGTCGCCGATGCTCTCCAAATAGAGGTCGGAGTCTGGATTGCTCCAATCAATGGCAGGTATCTCGTACTGAATCTGATTGACGTCGATCAGAGAATAATCCGGCACTCGAATATCAAGGGTATAGCTCATGCCATCCTCATATCCGGTCAGACCGCGTCCCTGCTTGCGGATCTGCTTGGCCAGATCCTCGACCTCAAGATAATAGTCGGTATACTCGACAATCGCATCCTTTATGGCGTTGACGTGGCTGCTCTTTATGCCGCAGCCGGACAGCGTCATCAGAACGACGAGCAGAACAATGAGCGCTATCTTTTGTTTTCTGATCATTACGGTATCCTCGCTTTCCGATTTACTGTCAATTCTGCTGATAAGGCGGAATTTCGTTTTGCTGTGCAGGATCGCGTTGCGGCTGTTGATACTGTGGCGGCTGCACATACTGCGGCGGCTGCTGATACTGCGGCGGCTGCCGGTATTGCGGAGTCTGCGCATAAGCGGGCGCGGCGGGCGCATTCCATATCTGTTTGGGCGCAGGCTCGATATCCCAACGCTTTTTCAGAAGAAAATACCCAACGATAGGACCGGCGGCGGCGACTGCCGCTGCAATAAGAACAATGGGCAGCCAGCTTTCCGAAACGACAAAGGCAAGCAGGAAATACATCAGCCCGGTCAGAACCACCGCGGCGGTAGCTGCAGAGTACCAAACGAATCCTTTGCGGAATTTGCAAAGCAGAAGGATCAGCATGACGATCCCCGCCGTAATCATTACATTGACAAAGAACAGCAAATTGAGTTCTTCGCTGAGCAATATCATGGTGAGTGCCGCAAGGCTCAAGATGATGCAGACAATGGCCCAACCCAGTCCTGCGCCGCCGAGAGACAGCTTACGCTTCGCATCAAATTTCAGCTTTCCGACAAAGAGAGCGGCAGCGACCAGAAACGCTGCAAACACCAAGCTGGAAAATACCGCAAAGAGCACGGAGAGGAAGCTGGAAACCGGCATGGTAAGCAGCATAACGATAAGACTGCTTACAAAAACGGCCAAGCCACAGGCGAGGTATACGAACATGCTGGTTGCAGATTTAAGAAACCGTGGCAGCAGTATGGCGCAAAGCGCTGTAAGCACGGCGGGAATCAGCGCGATCAGCAGGTCGATCCAGAGCTGCGGTACGCTGAACATGCTGAAGAATGTCATGCCGGATTGTATATAGGCTATCTTGGTCCAGCCCAGCGAAAGCGCGGACAGCAGAGCGCCGGCTATCAATATGATCGCGCCAAAAGCATAGCGGCGACGCATGATCAGCGTTAATGCGCAGCCAAGCAGCAGGCAGTAAGCTGCTACGGAGACACAGAGCAGTGAGTTTGCATATAGGGGCTTTGAAATGATCAGCGCCAACAGCCAGGCGACAAACAGCAGTATAACGGGCAGTATCAGACCGCGAACCGGCATACGCAGACCGGAGGGCGCCGCCCGTTTCTGACGGACACGCTTGCTTTTTTTAGGGGCAGGCTGCACGGCTGCAAGCGGCTGAGCGTACGTCACAGCCGGCGGCTGGGCATAGGCGGGCGCAAGCGGCTGAGCGGACGGCTGGGAAGCAGGGGACTCATAAGAGGGCAGGATGGGCTGCGTGACGGAGGTGTCCGCACGGAAGCCGGCGGCTGGCTGCGTGTCCGACCGGTCAAAGTGCATCACGGGCACGGTCTGCCTCAAAGGGGCTTCCTGCGGGTTTTCTACGACGGCCTCTGCTGCCGGCCACTCTGAAGCGGCGTTTACGGGAGGCTGTGCGTCCGCAGCAGCGGTCGACGTGCCTCCGGTCAGTCTCTGCGCCTCTGCGCGAACGGCTTCCCAATCCGCATCATCGCCGCCGGCCTTTGTCATCTCAAGCAAAAACGTGCGGACGGCGGGCGTTTGACTGGGCGAAATGATGCGCAGCAGCGCGATCACGCCATACCTCCAGCCTTCTACGCCGGTGGCCTGCCGCCCGATGCCGGCTTCGCAGAGCGACAGGATCTTCGAAATTTCCAGCAGCGCGCTGTTCTCGTTTGTGCGAATGCTGTCGATCTCCTCCGCAATTCCGCTTTGCCAATCGGCGCCCAGAGATGCAGGGTCGACGCCGGCAAAGACATGGAATATGCGGGTGATCGCTGTTTTTACGTCCATAATATTACCTCCTGTTATGGTTATTCGGCATTTTGCAAATAGGTTTCCTTCATCATACGGATGATCTCCGTAAGCGTCACAATCGTTTTTTCACGTCCTCCAATGGAATAATTATTCTGCATCCACAGATTGTTGAAGTGGGTCTGAAACTCATGCGTTAAGATCAACTGATCCGTGTATATCATCGCCGGAGATTCCCGATCCCAGGAATTCAGCGCGACGTGATGATTGCTTTTCAGGTGCCAGCAGCTGTCCGTATTCAGAATATCAATATCATTGACGATCAGCAGATTGAAATTGGGAGTGGTACGCAGGTAGTGGATATAACCCTCCATGATGGCCACGCAGGCTGACGCGCCCACGCTGATGACGCCCTTGTCCATAAAATAGAGCGCCGGCATACGGCAGACGCCGCTTTCCAGCATCTTTTTGAGCCGGGTCAGGGAGATAATCTCACGAAACACAGAGCCGGCCCCAAGGGTTTGATCCATGCCGGATTTAAACCGCTGAAACTCGTTGAAGCGCCAGGTAAATTTGTCTCCGCGGTGCCCACATGTCCGCAGAAACTCGCCATATGCAGCCTCTGTCATGTACATGGGATTGATGCTGTCCTTGATGACGTCCAAATCGCCCGGCATGCAGTATTCCAGATAAAAAATCTCAAGAATATTGCGGCTGAAATTGTCATTGTACGTTGTAAGGACGGGCTGGGCATAGCGCATGGAGCGCTCGAAGGTTTTATAAAGGTCATGGAGCGCGCCCTGTTCGGTGACGAGCATGGAAACCGGAGGAGAAGAGGAATCCGGTATTTCAGTTATCAATATGGCGCAGCGCTGCGGCGCAAGGAAGCTGATCTGATTGGTGAGGGGCTGGCTGAGCCCGTGCACCACGGAAAGCTGCATGGCCGCGCTGACAATGAGCGGCAGGTACGCTGTAATGAGCCGCGACATAGCGTATGTATTGCTGGAAAGCGAAACAAGCAGCTTCACTTTCAGGTTGCGCGCCTGTACGTTTCGCACAATGGCTTCAATCACCGCAGATTCGACGATGGTGCGCACGCCCTCGTCGGAAAGGTGAATATCGAATTCAGAATCGGGAGCCAGATTTCCGAGAAGGGATTCAAGACTAAGAGCGATATCCGTCGCACCGATCTTGATGGAGAATTCATCCGCGCTGTTGCGCGCATAAAAAGCGGTGGCCGCCGGCTGATCGACGGGCCGCGAGGGCTCTGATTCACCGGCCGATACGGCCCCCGACGGAAGAAATGAGTGAACGGAGGCCTTGTCGTTGCAGAGCCAGTACATCAGATAAGGCCGCAAATCCGCGACAGAGAGCACGTCAAGCTGCATGCCGCTGCGCCGGAATTGCTTTTTAAACCAATTGACGTCGGAGAAATTCAGATTTCTGGACAGGATGTAATCGACCAGACGCCCCAGCATATCGGAATTGGCGCGCACCTGCCTTTGCCCGTTGAGCCATCGGCTGACAAGAGAGGGATCGATCGAAAGGCCGCGCGAAAGCATGCTGTTGGTGATCGCAAAATGCGTCATGACCAATTTGAGATTGTCGGCAAAGCTTCCCATATAGATACCACCCTTGTCATCATATTACACGCATTGACAAAAATCGTCAACGGCTTTAGGAAAATGTCATTGACAAAACTGTTGACAAACAAAGAACGCCCGTTATTTGGGCGTTCTTTGCTTGTTACATTGAAAATATGATTGACAAAAGCCAATATCAATTTGACAGTGTTTTGACAAATGATGTCAGGCTCTGCCGTCGCATCCGAGCACATCGACAATTTTATGTGCGACCATGGCCCGGATCGCTTCGCGAGCGGGCTTGAGATACTGACGCGGATCAAAATGCGACGGATTTTCCGCAAAGTATTTGCGGATGGTTCCGGTCATCGCCAAGCGCAGATCGCTGTCGATATTGATCTTGCAGACAGCCATGGAAGCCGCCTTACGGAGCATGTCCTCCGGCACGCCGATGGCGTCGGGCATGGCGCCGCCGTAGCGGTTGATCATTTCGACAAACTCCGGAATGACGCTGGATGCGCCGTGCAGCACGATGGGGAAGCCGGGCAGACGCCTTTCCACCTCTTCAAGAATGTCAAAGCGAAGCTGCGGCTTGGTGCCGGGCTTAAACTTGTACGCGCCGTGGCTGGTGCCTATGGCGATGGCCAGCGAGTCAACGCCTGTGCGCGTGACGAAGTCCTGTACCTGAGCGGGGTCGGTGTAAGAGCCCTCTCCGGCAGCCACTTTCACTTCATCCTCTACGCCTTCCAGACGGCCGAGCTCGCCCTCCACAACCACGCCGTGATCGTGCGCGTATTCGACGACCTGCCGCGTGAGCGTAACGTTCTCTTCATAGCTGTGCTTGCTTCCGTCGATCATGACCGAGGAAAAACCGCCGTCTATACAGCTCTTGCAGAGCTCAAAGCTGTCGCCATGGTCAAGATGCACACAGATG
>CAZCAV010000034.1:0-1850 GCA_964496795.1 uncultured Oscillospiraceae bacterium | reverse complement strand
CTTGGCGGCCTCGGTGATGCCCTGAATGATCTCCATGTTGTTGACGTTGAACGCACCAATGGCATAGCCGCCCTTGTATGCGTCCGCGAACATTTTGGTACTCGTTACGATCGGCATGATGGTATCTCCTTTAACTCCGTTATTTCCGCTGTTATTATATCGCATCCTGCCGTAAATGCAACGCAAAATTGCATTGTCGGGTGGATTCGGGTATAATGATATGCAGTTGGAGGTGCTGATATGAAGAGACTGCTTTCTCTCGTGGTTCCCGTATTCAATGAAGAGGACGTGCTAGAGGAATCCTTTCGCCGCATGGATGAGGTCATGCGTTCCATAACCTATTACGATTATGAAATCATCTATGTGAACGATGGAAGCCGTGACGGTACGATGAAGATACTCCGCGCACTTGCCAAAGAGCATGAGCAGGTCAGAGTGCTTTCTTTTTCCCGTAACTTTGGACATCAGCTTGCGGTGACCTGCGGCATGGACGCCGCCAAGGGCGACGCGCTGATTATCATTGACGTGGATCTGCAGGATCCGCCGGAACTGATACCGGAGATGGTCAAACGCTGGGAGGCCGGCGCGGATATTGTATATGGTCAGCGCAGGAAGCGTAAAGGAGAGACCTTCCTAAAAAAACTGACGGCTGCAGTGTATTATCGCCTGCTGGCCTGGATGAGCGCTTATCCGATCCCTTTGGATACGGGCGATTTCCGATTGATCTCGCGCACCGTGGCGGATACCTTCCTGCGCATGCGCGAGCACAACCGCTTTCTGCGCGGCATGTCCGCATGGATGGGGTATGTCTCCGAGCCGATTGAATACGAGCGGCAGGAGCGCTTTGCCGGCAGCACCAAGTATTCGCTGAAAAAGATGCTTCGGCTGGCCAGCGACGGAATCACCGGCTTTTCGGACAAGCCTCTGACCATTCCCTTTGGCTTTGGCATCGGCGTTTGCGCGCTGGCCTGTCTGGGATTTCTTGCGGTACTGATCTGCGCCTGCACCTGCGGCGCGGCGGCATGGCTCTGGGCGCTGTGCGGACTGGCGCTGCTGCTTGGATTGATGTTTGTGTTTCTTGGCCTTCAGGGCATGTATATGAGCCGGATGTATGACGAGCTTCAGAACCGTCCGCTCTATATTGTGGCAGAGAAGCTGAATATACGCGACTGACGGCGGTTTTCCGAATTTTTACTTGCCAGATTTCCGCTGATAGTGTAGTATGTTGTCGGTTCAAACGAATAGGGTATTTTATTGCAAATGGAGATAGATAGTATGGTAACAAAGGTAGGCATCAATGGGTTTGGCCGCATAGGCCGTCTGGTATTCCGCGCATCTGTGCAGAAGCCGGAAATCGACGTAGTGGGTATTAACGATCCCTTTATCGACCTCGAGTACATGGCATACATGCTGAAGTATGATACCGTGCACGGACGCTTTGACGGCAAGGTGGAGATCAGGGACGGGAAGCTCGTCGTTAACGATAAGGAAATTGCGGTTTATGACTGCATGGACCCTGCTGAGATTCCCTGGAAGGACTGTGGCGCCGAATATGTCGTTGAGTCCACCGGCAAGTTTACGACCACAGAAAAGGCTTCCGCACATTTCAAGGGCGGCGCCAAGAAGGTCGCGATTTCCGCGCCCTCCGCAGACGCGCCTATGTTCGTCATGGGCGTCAACCAGGATACCTATAAAAAGGACATGACGGTGGTGTCCAATGCAAGCTGCACGACCAACTGCCTCGCGCCTCTGGCCAAGGTGATCCACGACAATTTTGGCATCATCGAGGGCCTTATGACCACCGTGCATTCCATTACGGCAACCCAGCTCACCGTGGACGGTCCCTCCAA
>CAZCAV010000033.1:0-22472 GCA_964496795.1 uncultured Oscillospiraceae bacterium | reverse complement strand
CTACGCAAAGAACCCGATCTGCGCTTAATGGATCGGGTTCTTTGACAGACTGAAGCGCAGAGAGGAGCATTTGCTCCTCTCTGCGCTTATGAACGGGCGCTCCACATCTTGATATACATTAAATAAGGTTCTACCACATCTAGAAACTGCATAAAAATACCGCAAACGGAACAAACTGGCAGCGAAGGCTAAAAGATGAAGAAACGGTTAAGAATCTCGAAAAACAGGCCGCTTCGATTGACAAAGGCGTTAAAACTACCTATCATGGTAGCTGTCGGGGCGCAGGCTCCGGCAAACAATAATATGTATATTTTATCAGGATATACAAGGAGGGGTACCATGAAAAAAACATGGGTCAAAAACACAATCGTAATGCTCGTTGCCTTTGCAATGGTGTTCGGGCTCTGCTTTGTTCTGACTGAGCAGGCTGCCAACGCCGACGCTACGGTAACGATCACCAACAACGCAACCCGGAATCTGGCCTTCGGCGAGGCGACGACCGTCGCCGGCACCTTCACTGTGCCGGAAGGCGAAACGTTCAAAGACCTCAAAATCCAGGTTTCGACCGGCAGCACGGTGACCCTGAACACGCCTACCTATGACACAACGGCGGGTACGTTCTCCGTGACCGCGACCGCCGGAACGACGGCGGGCGATAACACAGTGACCGTCACCGTGACGACCAATAACGGAACGGCCGATGTGGACGCGACCGCGGACATCAGCCTGAACGTAAAGGCTCTGGCGGTCACGGGCAACGGCTCCTCCTCCACCAGCCGGCTGAGCATTGAAGTGGGCAGCAGCGCTGCTCCGACCTTCAGCTACGGCCCGACCAGCGCATATTCGCTGAGCTCCGGCGACACCACCAAGGCCACCATTACCGATGACAACAAGATCAAGGGCGTGGCCGCGGGCGATGTGGAAGTCACCCTGACCTGCGGGGCGCAGACCGCTACCATCTATGTGACCGTGACGAGAAAGACGCCAAGCCTGAGCGTGAAAACGCCTTCCGGCACATCGGCGACCGATCCCTATAAGCTGAACAATGGCAGCAGCTTTACCGCCGAGATCGAAACGACCTCCGACGGCACGATCTCCTGGAGCAGCGATGCTACCGGCGTGGCGAGCGTCTCGAACGTGAACGCCAAGACCAGCACGGTCAGCAGCGTCAATACGAGCGGCACCGTAGCCGCCATTACGGTGACTACGGCTCAGACCTCGACCTATAGTCAGGCCAGCGTTACCTTCTATGTCAAGGTGGTCGCTGTTGCGAACGTGTTCGTGGAGAAGACCAGCGTGACCATTCCGGTCGGCAGCTCCACCACGATTCAGGTCAACACCAACGGCGGCGGTTATATGACGGCCTCCTCCAACAAGACCAATATTGCGACCGTCAGCTATCCGACCAACAGCGAAGCGGGTCAGCTCACCATTAACGGCATTGCGGCCGGTACGGCGGTTGTCACCGTAGGCGGCGCCGGAACGGGCAGCACCAAGGTCATCAACGTCACCGTCGGAAACCCGACGCCCACCATCACGCTGACCTTCCGTCCGGACGTGACGAAGCTTGGCTACGGCGAGTATACCTACATGGACATCCATGTGGATAATCCCAAAGTATATGACGACGGCTATTACTACGCCAAGATCACGCGCGCAAACCGCCGCATCTATCTGGAGGATAACACCTATTATTCGCACCCGAGCACGATGGTCTACTGGGTACGGCTTGACAGCAATGGCGACGCGACCGTGCTGATCCGCCCGCAGTACAGCGGCTCGGTGAAGGTTTCCGTGGACAGCGCCAGCGCGAGCACAGCTTCGCGTACGTTCACCGTCAGCGGCTATCCGACGCTGCCGCAGACCGGACAGGATTTCACGCTCATCTATGTGCTTGGCGCCTGCTGCCTCGTGGCGGCTGGAACATGGGTGGCCGTGTATGCAAAGAAAAAGAAAAATAGCACCGTCGCGTAAGAGAAAGGCGGATAAGTCGTCTAGGCTTCTGCGCACGCTGGGCATACTCGCTCTTGCGCTTGGCGTGCTGACGGTATCGCTGTTCATCGTAAAGTACAGCAGCGGCGTCGCGGCCGGCAAGAACGCCGACAAGCTGCTCGTAGCCTTCCAGGCCAAGCCCACGGTCACGCCAGGGCCCTCCGCTACCGCTTCCGCGGAAACAAGCCCCTCCTCCATACCGGAAACGACGCGCGACCCCAACGTCGAGATATCCGAGGACGAGGCCAACGTACACCGCGTAGACGACGGCTCCGACGCGGATGTGGACGAGAGCGGCGATTATCAGCAGCCCGACGCGCCCGCGCATCAGGCCGAGATGGACGCCCTGATCGAACAGATCGTCGCCTCCGAGGGCGAGGACAGCGTCATCGGCAAGATCGAGATACCCAAGATCGACGTGGAGCTGCCGATTATCGGTCAGTGGTCCTACAAGCTCCTGAAGATCTCCATCTGCCGCTATCAGGGCCCGCTGCCCAATCACGAGGGCAATCTCGTGCTGATCGGGCACAACTACAAGAGCGGCGCGCACTTTGGAAATCTCAAGAAGCTGAGCAAGGGCGATGAGATATTCCTGACCGATACCGCGACGAACACACGGCTGCGCTATGTGATCTACGATATCGAAACCATCGCGCCCGACGCGTTCAACAAGATCAAGGAGTATAAGGGCGATTGCGGCCTCACGCTCCTGACCTGCAAGAACGACGGCAACGACCGGCTGGTGCTGCGTTGCGTGCAGAAGGACGCCGAGCCCACGCCGACCCCCTGAAGAACAATAGCATCAAGGACCCGCTTTGCATGACCCGTGCAAGGCGGGTCCTTTCTTTATTAGGCAATTGACCAGACGTGGCCGCTCTTTGAAAGTGGCTCCGCCGCCATTTTCCAACGCAAGGCCCCTTTTTGAAAGGGCATCGAAGCTGAGCGCGCCCAGTGGGCGATGAAGCGAGGCGGAGATGGCCCACAAAAGGGAGCGGTGGAAGCGTCCGCGCCCGCCGCATGAGACAACAATCCTCCGTCAGCCCTGCGGGCTGCCACCTCCTTTGCCAAAGGAGGCAAGACGGTCGGCGTTTCAGCCCTGCGGGCTGCCACCTTCTTTGCCAAAGGAGGCAAGACGGTCGGCGTTTCAGCCCTGCGGGCTGCCACCTCCTTTGCCAAAGGGAGAAAACAGCTTGCGTCAGGCCTTGACAAAGGCCGCGTGCAGGCGTATCATATGAATGTAAATTCATATGAAAGGATATTCATATTTTATGGCGATGAAGCACGATCACAGCGCGGTACTCAGCGAGGTGCGGGGCCTGATGCCCGACGATGCGCTGCTGTGCGACCTGGGAGATCTGTTCAAGGTGTTCGGAGACACGACGCGCATGAAGATCCTTTTCTCGCTGTTCGAGGCGGAGCTGTGCGTCTGCGCGATCGCGGAGCTGATCGGCATGGAGCAATCGGCGGTGTCTCACCAGCTGCGGATATTGAAGAACGCGCGGCTCGTCAGCAGCCGCCGCGAGGGAAAGACCAACATCTACGCGCTGGCGGACGCGCATGTGCGCTTGATCATCGGTCAGGGCTATGAGCATTTGAAGGAGGAAGCGCTGTGACGAAGGGGGAACGGGGCGAGCTGATACGCATATTGCTGGCGGCGGCGCTGCTGGCCGTCTGCCTGTGCCTAAGGCTTGAGGGCTGGGCAAAACTGGCGGTTTTTCTTGTGCCATACCTGATCGCAGGCGCCGCGGTATTGTGGGAGGCGGTCAAAAATATCGCCCGCGGAGAGCTGTTTGATGAAAACTTCCTGATGTCGCTGGCGACGCTGGGGGCGCTGACCATAGGCGAGTATCCGGAGGCGGTGGCGGTCATGCTGCTCTATCGGGTGGGCGAGCTGTTCGAGGATATGGCGGTGGACAGGAGCCGGCGCTCGATCACGGCGCTGATGGATATCCGGCCGGACCATGCCTGCGTGCTGCGCGGCGGCGGCGAGCTTGCGGTCGCGCCGTCCGAGGTAGCGGTGGGTGAGAGCATCGTTGTGCGACCGGGCGAGCGGGTGCCGCTGGACGGAGTGCTCGAATCGGAGGCGACAACGCTGGACACCGCGGCGCTGACAGGCGAATCCATGCCGCGCGATTGCCGGACGGGAGACGGCGTGGTCAGCGGGGCGATCAACCTTGGCGCGGCGGCGCGGATACGCGTCACGAGCGTCTACGGAGAAAGCACGGTGGCGCGCATACTGGCGCTGATGGAGAGCTCCGCGGAGCGCAAAGCCAGGTCGGAAAGCTTTATTACGCGTTTTGCGCGTATTTATACGCCCTGCGTGGTGGCTGCGGCGGTATTGCTGGCGCTGGTCCCGCCGCTTCTGTTTGGCGGCGTGTGGCGCGACTGGCTGAACCGCGCGCTGATATTTCTGGTCGTATCCTGCCCCTGCGCGCTGGTGATATCGGTGCCACTGTCGTTTTTCGGCGGTATCGGCGGCGCGTCGAAGCGCGGGATACTCATCAAGGGCTCCGACTATCTGGAAACGCTGGCGCGGGTGTCGGTGATGGTGTTCGACAAGACCGGAACGCTCACGCAGGGCAGCTTTTCCGTGGCGGCGATCCATCCGCAGCAGGTATCCGAGGCGGAGCTGCTGGATATCGCGGCCTTGGCCGAAAGCTATTCCAATCACCCCATCGCGGCATCGATACTGCGCGCGCACGGAGGGCATATCGACAGGAGCCGTATCGGGGAGATACAGGAGGAGGCGGGCCGCGGCATCCGCGCTCTGATCGACGGCAAGCGCGTCTGTGCGGGCAACGGCGCTCTGATGGACGAGGCCGGCGCCGACTGGCACGAGTGCAGCAGTCACGCGGGCACGGTCGTGCATATCGCCATAGACGGAAGCTATTGCGGCCACATCGTGATTTCGGACACGCTCAAGCCCGAGGCCGCGGAGGCGCTTGGGGAGCTTCGGCGGCTCGGCGTACAAAAAACGGTCATGCTCACGGGCGATGTTGAGCGCGTGAGCCGTGCGGTCGGGGAGCAGCTGAAGGTGGACGAGGTCTATGCGGGCCTGCTGCCCGACGGAAAGCTCATGCAGGTGGAGCGGCTGCTGGCGGAAAAACCGGCCGGCACGGCGCTGGCGTTCGTGGGCGACGGCGTAAACGACGCGCCGGTGCTCTGCCGGGCCGACGTAGGCGTCGCTATGGGCGCGCTCGGCAGCGACGCCGCCATAGAGGCCGCGGACGTGGTGCTTATGGACGACCGGCTCCAGAAGCTGCCGGAGGCGGTGAGACTCTCCCGCAGGACCATGCGCATCGTGCGGCAGAATATCGTATTCGCGCTGGCGGTCAAGGCGGCCGTGCTGCTGCTTGGCGCGCTCGGGATGGCGAACATGTGGATAGCGGTGTTCGCGGACGTGGGCGTCTCGGTACTGGCGATACTCAACGCCGTGCGCGCCTACGCGCCCTCGGTGACGGGCTCTATGAAGCTGTCCTCGTCGGTGATGTAGACGAGCGGCCCGTTCACCTCGGCGGCGGTGACGCTGAAACGGCCATTCGGCACTTCGGCGTACTGTGCGGCGCTGATCTGTATGGCGCTTAGGTAATCGACGCCGCGCTGCTTTTCGATGAAGGCGGAGATTTTCTCCATAATGGGCGTCGGGCCGTCCACGAAGCTCAGCAGGGCGGCCAGAGAAGAATCAAGCTCCTTCAGCTCGCCGAGCGGATACGTTCTGTCCCCAATAGCCAGCGAGAGATCGCCGGCGGGATTGGACAGCTGCAGACTGTAAGCATAGCTGCCCTCCGAGCCGGACAGCTGTACAAGCAGCAGCGCGTTGGCGGATGCGGCCGGCGCGACGGGCAGCCTGTCCGATTCAAGAAAGCCTGTAACGGGCGTCTCCTGCGTGTTGTCGGTAAGGATCACGCGGACCGGACTGCCGATCTCCGGCAGCTCGCTGAGACTGCCGATGGGCGAATAATGCACGGTTCAAAAAGCAGACTGCAGGAGCGCGTCCGCTTCCTCGTTGGCGGTGACAACGGCTTTATCACTGCCGCAGCCTGTCAAAAGGAGCGCGATCAGCATGGCTCCGGCAAGCGGACGCAGCCAGTGGGTACGCTTCATAAGGATCCCCCTCCAAGTGTATTTTTTGGCAGCATAGCATAAACGAAAACGGATTTGGTATGCAGGCGGCATACAAATCCGTTTTCTGATAATAAGGCGGCCCTTTTCCGGCCGGTCAGGACATGGGCTTAAAGCCCTCGCCGTGCACCTCGGTGGCGCTGGAGATGAACAGAAAGGCCGCAGGATCGGTCTGCTTGACGGTTGCAAGCGTGCGTGAGAAGTCGCTGCGGTGCGTGACGATGAGCAGCAGCTGCTTGTCGCGCCCCGTATAGCCGCCTCTGGCCTGGATCTGCGTAACGCCGCGGTCAAACTGGTTGGCGAGCACGGAGGAGATCTCATCGCCGCGTTCGGTGACGACATAGAGCACCTTGGCGTAGTCCACGCCCTGCATGATCGCATCGATGGTCTTGGAGGCGGCGAATATGGTGACGATGGAATAGAGCGCCACCTCGATATCGCGGAACACGCATACGGCAAAGAGCACCACGCAGCCGTCTATGAGCAGCACGAGCGTTCCAAGCGACAGATTCGGAAAGGACTTGGCGAGCATGAGGCTGACAAGGTCGGTGCCGCCGGTGGAAGCGCCGCGAACGAATACAAGGCCCACGCCCGCGCCGATGAGCGCGCCGCCAAGCACAGCCGCGAGCAGCGGGTTAGCGGTATAGGCCGGAAGGAAGCGGCCGAAGAGATCGATGAGCAGGGAGCCGAGGATCGTAGCCGCGACGCTTTTAATAATGGGCATGAGGCCGAGCCGCCACCAGGCCAGCGCCAGTATGGGCAGGTTTAGTAGCAGCGACCACAGGCCGACCTTCAGCGGCGTAATGTACGCGAGCGCCGTGGCAAGGCCGGATACGCCGCCCGGCGCGATATCGTTTGGGATGGTGAATATCACAAGCCCCGCCGCAAACAGCGCCACGCCGACAAGGATGGCCAGCGCGTCGATGATCCATGCTTTGAGGCTCTGCCGGATCATGGGTTCAGGCCCTTGAGCGCGTCAAGCGTAAAGACGCCGTCCTTGCGGATCAGCCTGCCGTCGAACCATATCTCGCCGCCGCCATAGGCCGCCGTCTGAATGCAGACGATGTCCAGATGGAGCTGGGAATGGTTGCCGTTGAAGGCGTCGGCATAGGCGTTTCCGGGCGTAAGGTGGAAGGAGCCGCCGATCTTCTCGTCATAGAGCGTATTGCCTATGGGACGGGTCACGGCGTTGTTGACGCCGATGGCGAACTCGCCGAGATAACGGGCGCCCTCGTCGGCGTTCAGCAGATCGTTGAAGCCCTTTGTATCGCCGTCGCAGGAGGCCTCGTCGATATGCCCGTTACGGAACACCAGGCAGGGATTGTCGAACTTTTTGCCGTAGCGCATAGCGGGCGTGTTATAGCGGATATGGCCGTTGGCGCTGTCCTTTACGGGCGCGGTAAAGACCTCGCCGTCGGGGATGTTCATATCGCCGTGGCAGGGCACGACGGGGATCCCCTTGATGGAGAAGCTAAGATCGGTGCCAGGGCCTGTGAGACGCACCATGTCGGTCTTTTGCATCAGCTCGACCAGCGGCTCCATGTCACGGCCCATCTTCTCGTAATCCACGAGCGCGGCGTTGATAAAAAAGTCGAAGAAGTCGTCGTAGCACATGCCGGCCTTCTGCGCGTCGGCCATTGTGGGCCAGTGCAGATAGACCCAGCGCTTCTCATCGATCATGCGGTCGCGGATGGGGCGGCGCAGATCGCGGTAGAATTGCAGGCTCCGGTCGTTGACCGCGGAAAGCTCCGCGTCGTTTTCGTCGACGCCGATGTCGATATGCGCCGCGAGCTGATCCCAGTAGGCGGTCTCCCAAACGAGCTGCTTTTCAATGATCGCGCGCGCTTCATCGGGCTTTTCGGGATCGATAAAGCCGTAAGACAGCCGCGCCAGCTCGTCGTCCGTGAGCTTGACAAAGGGCGCCGCGCCGAGCTTGTGCGCCTCGCGTACCAGCTCCTTGATAAGCGGCTTGGCCGCCACGCCGCTGTTGATCTCGAACAGCTCGCCCTTCTTCAGCCCGATGGAATACCCGGTCAACAGCTTCGCAAGCTGTATCAGTCGTTCGTCTCTCATACTGCGCCTCCATGCAATTGATACCGTTATTTTATAGCAATGCAGGACACGCCGCAAGGAAATTCATAGTTTATTTGATTGTCAGCTCCGGCGTGCAATGTTAGAATTAATTTGTAGAGATATAGGCGTATTCTTTTTCTTTCACGAGAAAGAAAAAGAATCAAAAAGAAAGCGTCAATTTTACGGTGTAAAAGACAGTTTTACGGACAGTTTCGCTTTTTCTTTGGTTCTTTCTTTTCCTCTTGAAAAAGAAAGAACAGAAAGGATGCGACATGGGTCTGTTCGACACGAGGGATATCGGCATCGACCTTGGCACCTCGACGACGCTAGTATATGTGCCGGGCGACGGCATAGTGCTCAAGGAGCCGTCCGTGGTGGCGGTGGAGCGCGCGACGGGCCGCATACTGGCGGTGGGCGAGGAGGCGCGGCGCATGCTGGGCAGAGCTCCGGCGGGCGTGACGGTGATCGAGCCGCTCAAGGACGGCGTGATCGCGAATTTTGATATTACGGCGCGTATGCTGCGGTATTTTTTTCAAAAGGTCGTAGGAAAGCGGCTGCTGTTTCAGCCGCGGGCGGTGGTCTGCGTGCCCTCGGGCGTGACGGAGGCGGAGAAGCGCTGCGTGATCGAGGCCGCGGGCGAGGCGGGCGCGCGCTACACCTATTTGATCGAGGAGCCTCTGGCGGCGGCGATCGGCGCGGGCGTGGACGTCATGCAGGAAAGGGCCTGCATGGTGCTGGACATTGGCGGCGGAACGACGGATATCGCCGTGATCTCGAGCGGTTGCATTGTGATCTCGGACTCGCTGCGCGTGGCGGGCGATAAATTTGACGCGTCGCTCATGCGCTGGATGAAACGCAGGCACAGCCTGTACATCGGCGAGCGTGCCGCGGAGGATATCAAGATCGCCTATGGCCGCGCGCACATCGAGAAGGAGCAGCGCGTGGTGGACATCCGCGGCCGCAGCACCGTAACGGGACTGCCGGAGAGCGTGCCGATCGGCACGAACGAGCTGGTCGAGGCCTTTATGGAGCCGCTCGGGCAGATATTGGAGCGGCTCAAGGCGCTTGTGGAGCGAACGCCGCCGGAGATGCTCAGGGGGATCACGGAAAGCGGCGTGCTGCTTACGGGCGGCGGCGCGATGCTCGGCGGTCTCGACCGCTTCGTAACAGAGCAGACCAAGCTGCCCTGCCATGCGGCGGAGGATCCGGTAAGCTGCGTGGCGGCCGGTACGGGGAAGGTGCTTTCGGACATGAAAACCTACAACGCCGCCGTCTCGGACTACCGCCGCGGAGAGTATTACGAGGGCTAAACGTTAAGAGAATGTTCAAGGTATCGTCATTTTTCTCTGATATAATACCAAACACCGTATGAAGCGAAAGGAGCGCGGCCGATGACGAGTCCGAAGCGCAGAAAAAAGAAAAAGCCATTCACGCTGCGCCGTTTTTTCAAGCAGGTCAAACGCGGATTGATCCATATGCTGCGCGGCGCCGCACGCGGACTGTATCTGGGCGTGCGCGCCATATACAACTTTTGCAGGCGTCTGCCGCCGAAGGTACTGCTGGTCGCCGGCAGCGCCTTTGGCTTTCTCATGATCGTGATCATCATCGTGGCGGTCGCCTCGCCGGGCAGCCGCACAAGCGCCGAGGCAGCGGAAACGCTTGCGGCCTTCGACAGCGGCAACAGCACGCAGCCGGTGGACAACAGCACGTCCTTTGACAGCGGCACGGTCGATCCCTATGCGGAGGCCGCGGCGCCCGGGACCGGAGCGGCTGCGGATGAAGCGTCGGCGATGGACGGCTCCGCGGAAGCGGCGGCCGAGGCGGCCTTGTCCCAGGAGCCCGTGTTCACCGAGGTCAAAAAGGGCGACGACGACCCGATCATCGCCACGATCCAGAGCCGGCTCATGGAGCTCGGCTATATGGATTCCGACGAACCTACGGAGCACTTCGGGCCGCTTACCGCGTCCGCGCTGGCCATGTTCCAGCGCCATAACGGGCTGGACGACGACGGCATCTGCGGAGAGGGCACCTATACCGCGCTCATGAGCGGCGACGCAAAGATCTACGTCATGCAGCTTGGCGATTCCGGAGACGACGTCAGCGGCGTGCAGCAGAGGCTGTACGAGCTGGGTTATCTCGACAACAAGGCGAACATCACCGGCAATTTCGGCGAAAAGACCGAGGAGGCCGCCAAGCTGTTCCAGAAAAAGAACGACCTTACCGCGGACGGCAAGGTGGGCGTCAAGACCATCAGCATGCTTTACGGCGAGGACATTGTGAGCAATTCCTATAAGCTTGGCGATGAGAACCCCACGATCCTTGCCTGCCAGCAGGCGCTCAAAAAGCTTGGCTATATCACCTTCAAGCCGGACGGCGTTATGGGCCGCGCGACGGTGAGCGCCATCAAGACCTTTCAGGAGGTCAACGGACTGACCAAGGACGGCAGCCTCGGGCCCGAGACCCGCGATCTGCTGCTGTCCGGAAACGCCGAGGCCAAGGTGATCCAGCTTGGCGATTACGGCACGGACGTCAAGAACGTGCAGGAGCGGCTCATAAAGCTCAATTACCTGACCAGCGGCAGTGCGACGGCCTATTTCGGCGAGATCACGCAGCAGGCCGTCAAGGCCTTTCAGAAGCGGAACAGCCTGACGGCGGACGGCAAGGTCGGCGCGGTCACGCTGACGCTGCTGAATTCCTCCAGCGCCAGGAAGGCTTCGTCGCCCGTCAATGAAAAATCCAAGGATACCGGCTCCTCGTCGAGCTCATCCTCGTCCAGTGGCAGCTCGTCCTCATCGAGCTCCTCCTCGTCCGGCAGTACGGCCAACAAGACCGGCGTTGAAAAGCTGATCGCGCTGGCTGAAAGCAAGATAGGATGCAGCTATGTGCGCGGCGCGAAGGGCCCGAACTCCTTTGACTGCTCCGGCTTTGTCTACTGGTGCATGAAGAACGCGGGCGTGTCGTGCAGCTATCAGACCTCCATCATGTGGCGAAGCTGCTCGCGCTACACGAAGATCACCAGCATGGGCGCGCTGCAGCGCGGCGATATCCTGGTGTTCTCCGGCAGCACCGATTCGGCGGGCCATGTCGGCGTCTATATCGGCAGCGGCAAGATGATCGACGCAAGCTCCTCGGCGGGTCAGGTGCGTCAGTCCTCCACGGTATTGAAGTCCGGCGGCTACTGGTCGTCGCACTTCATCTGCGCCTACCGGATATTCTGACGCGGCCCTTTGCGGGCGACCTTTCAGCGGGGGCTTCGGCCCCCTTTTTTTCGCCGGAAAGAAAAAGACGCCTGCGTTATTCTTCTTCTTCGCAAACTATGCTAGAATATGACATATCCGGGGGGATATCATCATGCTCGACCCTTCCACAACCTGCCTTCACTGCATGTCGCCGCTGCCGGAACCCGGCGCGGTCTGTCCCGTTTGCGGCCTCGATAACGCCAACGTTCAAAACCAACAGCATCAGCTTCCCGCCGGCAGTATCCTTGCGGGGACTTATTTTGTAGGCGCGGCGCTGGGTCAGGGCGGCTTTGGCGTGACCTATGTGGGCTGGGATCTCATGTTCGACCAGAAGGTCGCCATCAAGGAGTATTACCCAGACGGCTGCGCGACAAGGGAGCAGAGCACGCACTCCACAGTCGTGCCCATGATCGGCGAAAAGGGCGAGTTCTTCACACGCGGCAGGCAGAAGTTCGTGGACGAGGCGCGCGTGCTGGCGCGCTTTTCCGGCGATCCCTGCATCGTGGGCGTAAGGCGCTTCTTTCAGGAGAACGGCACGGCCTATATCGTCATGGACTTTGTCGAGGGCCAGACGCTCAAGGCCTATGCCAGAGAGCGCGGCGGCAAGATCCCGTCCAAAGAGCTTCTGGAGCTGCTGAAGCCGCTCATGGGATCGCTTTCGCGCGTACACGAGGCGGGACTTTTGCACCGCGATATCGCGCCGGACAACATCATGCTCACGCCCGAGGGAACGGTCAAGCTGCTCGACTTTGGCGCGGCGCGGCAGATATCGGCGATGGGCGAAAAGAGCCTGACGATCAACGTCAAGCACGGCTTTGCGCCCGAGGAGCAGTACCGCACGCACGGCGAGCAGGGCCCGTGGACGGATATCTATGCGCTGTGCGCCACGGTCTATTGCCTGAGCACGGGCAAGCTGCCGCCGCAGACGATGGACCGTCTGGCGGACAATCTGGCGCCTGCGCCGCCGAACGCGCCGCCTGTGAACAAGGCGGCAGGGCCGGTAAAACCGTAATCAAAACCGCAGGAGAAGCCGTAGAAGAAGCCTTCGGGCCGCTTCATTGCCATATTGGCAGTCGCCATTGGCCTTGTCGCCGTACTGGCGGCAGCTCTTCTTCTGTTTGTTCTGCCAAAGAATGACGCAGCACAGACCGCGGCGAACGATACGCCCGCGGTCACAGCCGCGCTCACGCCTGCTCCGACCCCTGCCCCGACGGCAGCGTTCTCACCGACGGCCGATCTGAGAAGCGCGGCCTATGCGGTGGCCGAGGTGCTGCTGGCCGATGGACAGTATGAGAAAGCCGCGCGCAGCTTTTCCACCGCCTGCGGCTATGGGGACGCGCTTTTGCGTGCCTGGAACATTCGCTATCAATATCAGCGCTTTGGCCAGATAGCGTCGAACGCTTCCTGCACCGTCTGCCTGAGACGGACGGGGACCGCCGCCGCAAGCGGCGATAACAGCGACGGCCAGTGCAACGTGGAGGACTGGGAAAACCTGGTCGCTCTGGCGGCCGGCGCGCGGCATATGGCGGGCCTTAGAGCGGACGGCACGGCCATTGCCGTCGGCTACAATGCGCCCGGGTCATGCAACGTGCGCGACTGGGCCGATATCGGCTGTCCTCTTACGCTGAAATAGGAGCGACCCCGCAGGGATATAACGCTGAATACGGTCATGTACCGCAAAACAACGCAGAGCCTGTCCGGCCCGCTCTTAAAAGAACGGGAAGATTTGCGTATTGAACCATGTGTAGCCCAGATCGATCCTGGGCAAAAAGTCCATATTCATGCAGATGCCGGCGGCGGCCCACAGGAGTATCAGACACAGCGCGACAAGCACGAACACGCCGAATCCGTAGCCGAAGCCGCTTCGGGCGCGCTCCGGCTCCTGCGCGCGCTGCTGCGGACGGTGCGGCTGCGCCTGCGGACGGGTCTGCTGCGACGGCGTACGGCGGACGGCGGCGGGACGATCGGAAGGCATGCCGCGATAGCTTTCGCGCGGCGCGTAGGGCTGCCGCATGGCGGGCGCTTGACCGCCTGCTCCAACCGGTTCGTACAGCTCGCGTTCTAGCTCGCTCTTTACATAGGATACATCGCTCCTGAGCTGTGCGCAGCTTTCCATATTGCGGCTTGCGAGTGTATCCAGCCAGAGTTGCCAGCCCTCGCTGTCGCTGCTGTTTTGAAGGGTGGTGACAAGCTCCGCAAAGGTTTTCTGCGTGATCTCCTTGGCGAGCGCCTTATCGCCCGTTTGACTCAGCGCGCGCTGATACACGCCGCCGCCGCAGCGGGCGATCAGCTCCTTGAGCGCCTCACGGTCGCCAAGGCGTATGCGCCGCATGATCTCTCCAAGCTCCATAGCTCCCTCGCTTTCCGAGAAACATTGTACCATTACCGCCCCCTGTTTGCCAACCGTCACTTGCGTTTCCCAAAATAAGCAAAGGGAGGCGCTCCTGCGTCTCCCTCGGTCTGTCAAAACAAGCCGATTATTGCGCCACGCCTCCGATATAGAGCGTGAAGCCGTTCATATCCACGTCGGCCAGATCGCCCGTAAAGGAGCTGATATAGCTGTCGGCGCTGAGCTTCCAGACGGAGCCGCCGCCGAGCGTGAGCTCCACGGCGCCGGCGTCGCCGTCAGGGTTGATGCAGCCGGTAAACGCGGAGCCCTCGCCGAGCGTGAGCGTCAGCGAGGAAATATCGTCCACCAGTATCTGCCCGCTCAGGGTCTGCGCGGTCGCCGTCAATACGACCTGCCCGCCGTTTTCGCCCTCCGCGCCCCAACCGCGGGAGCCGGAATTTCCCTCGATACGAAGGAAAACATCATTGGCGAGCGTAAGCGCGACGCGGTTGAGCGCGATGGCGCAGTTCGTGTTGGTGACATAAAACAGGTCGCCCGCCAGCGAGGTCAGGCTGCCGCCGGTCATGGAGAAGGAGGCTTCGCCCACCTCCGCGTCGCCGGACATGCTCTGATAGATCATCACGGCGTGGATATTCTCATCGGCATCGCCCTGATAGGTGCCGCTCATGCAGCCGCTGAGAACGCAGTCGGTGAGCGCGACGGAGTTTTTGCCCTCGACGACCACGGCCTCGGACGCGTTGGCCGTCAACAGAGCATTGGCGACGGAGATGCTGGCCGTAGAGTAGACGGCGGGACTGCCGGTCCCGTTGGTGATATAGCTGCCGCCGTCCACCGTGACCGTGCCGCCGCCGCGATCGCTGCGGATAGCGGCCGACGAGTCTCCGTCGGTAAGGATATCGAGATTCACGGCGTTCATCGTGCCGCCGCCGGTGGTCTGTATGCCGCCGGAATTATTGCCGGTGGTGCGAATGACGGAATCGGAGATGCTGACCGTGGTGCCATCGCCGTAGCTGAACACGCCGTTGCCGTTCTTGGCGCTTGAGCTTACGCTCAGGCCGCGAAGCGTCACCGAGGCGCCGCCGAGCGCCAGCAGGGCCGCGTTCATGCCGTAGAAATCGCCGTTTTCGGTATTGGAGGATTCGCCGGCGGTCTTGGAAATGACGGCGTTTTCAAGCGTGACGCTGGCGCCGTCGATGCGCAGCGCGTTTTCATCATCGCCGGTCGAGAAGTATTCGCCGCCGTCGAGCACAGCGTCCGCGTCGAGCGCAGCGGCCGCGGTTCCGTTTGAGACGCTCTCGGAGCCGCCAAAGCCGCTTTGGCCGCCCTGAGCCGGAGCGCCGCCTGTCCCGCCGTCATAGATCACGATCGTGAGGGCGTTACTTTCTCCGTCCAGTACGAGCGAGAGTATGGAATCCACGGAGATATCCGAAAGGCCCGCCTCGCTCTGACCGGAAGGCCCGCCCTTTGTGATGGCGGTCGCGTCGGTCACCGTAAAGCAGACGATCTCATCCCCCGCCGTAAAGCCGCCGAGGCCCATGCCGTCCTGTGACATATCGGGCGCCTCGCCGTCGGGCTTATCAGGAGCCTCGCCGCCCTGCGCGCTCGGGGCCTCGCCATCGGGTTTATCGGGAGCCGTGCCATCCGGCTTTTGGCCGTTCTGCGCGCCGCCGCTCATATCCGGCGGCGTTTGTGCGGCAAGCGTGCCGACCACCGCGGTAACGACGGCGCCCTCTATGCTCTGCACCTGCACGGTCAGCGCGTTATCATCCGTGCCGGAAAGCGCCGCGGCTTCAGCGGTGGCTTCAGGCTCGGCGGCCGTGATGCTCAGCTCCGTGCCGCTGCATCCGGCCAGCATGGCGGCTGCCACTATTAAGCAAAGGATCTTTTTAACGTTCATGATACAACTTCTCCTTATATACGTTTACAAAAGCTAGTGTACGCAGCGATATTGTACAAAAAATGAAGGCGATGTGATGAATTATGGCCTGCATTTCTTGTGCATCGGCGAAAAAAATGGTATCCTTGTAATAAATATGGGAAAGGAGGGAATTATTATGGCAAAGAACATTACTTCCGGCATCAAGGCGCTGAACGCGCCCAAAAAGATCACCTGGCTCATCTCGCTGATCGCTGCGATCATCGGACTCATTCTGTGGATTATCGGACTCTGCTGCAAGATCAACGTGATCGCCATCATCGGACCGATCCTGCTGGCGGCGTCGGCGGCGCTGCTGCTGCTGAGCGGCCGCTGCAAGAACCTGTAAACGACCGGCCTGGCACACAGACAAAGGCGCGCCCAGAAATTGGGCGCGCCAAGCTGTTTGCCGCCGGCATGACATAAGGAGGACAGATGACGATCGTTCACCGCGAGCACGCGGCATTTTTCTTTGATGCGGCCGCAGCGCCTGCTGCGCGCGCAAAAAGCGGCGAGACCGTTCGCTTTTGCTGCCGCGACTGCTACGACGGGCAGCTCGACAGGGACGGCGCAGACTTTTCGGCGATCGATATGCGCCGCGTCAATCCCGTGACGGGCCCGCTGTATGTGGAGGGCGCGGAGGCGGGCGACGTGCTTCGGGTTGAGATAACGGATATCGCGCTTGCCGCCGAAGGCGCCATGTGCGTGCGCCGCGGCGTCGGCTGCTATGATATCGAGGGGATACACTGCCGCCGCTTCCCGCTGGAGGACGGCTGTATATGCTTTGATCAGGGTATCCGCATTCCGGCGCGGCCCATGATCGGCGTGATCGGCGCAGCGCCGGCGGGCGCGCCGGTGTCCAGCGAATCGCCGGGCGAGCATGGCGGCAATCTGGACATACCGCTGCTGGGCGTCGGGGCCGTGGTCTATCTGCCCGTGTCCGCGGAGGGCGCGCTCCTGTCGCTGGGCGATCTGCATGCGCGTCAGGGCGACGGCGAGACCGCCGTTTGCGCGCTCGAATGCGAGGGCGAGGCGACGCTGAAGGTGGACGTGCTCAAGGGGCTCTCCGGCCTGCCTACCCCGCTGATCAAAACGCCCGAATACTATCTTTGCGCGGCGGCGGACGAGTCGCTGGATATTTCCAGCGTTGCTGCCGCAAAAAAATGCACCGCTTCCTGACGGCGCATACCAGTCTTGGCGACGCGCGCTGCGCGATGCTTCTTTCTCTGGCGGGCGAGCTGAGGATAGCGCAGATCGTCAACCCGCAAAAGGGCTGCTACATGCGCTTTCCGGTGGGTCTTGCGGGCGAGCACTTTCCGTACTAAAGTATTTCCCGCGGCCTGAAATTCAGATAATCGCCTGAAACAAGCAGATAGCTCACGCCGTTTCGCTCTCCCTCGAAGGCGCCCCTGTGCGCCGCGCCGTGCAGATGGGCGTAAACGGCCGTTTTAACGCGGTAGCGCTCCAGAAGCTCCGTAAAGCCCGAGTCCCGCTTTGTCCCGTCGAAGGGCGGGAAATGGAGCATCACAAGCTTTTCGGATGCGGGCGGCGCGCTCTTGAGCGAGAGCTCGAGCCGCGTGAGCTCGCGGGCATATACCCGCTCGTCCGCCGCCGAAAAGCCCTGCGCGCCGGGACATAGCCAGCCGCGCGTGCCGCATACGGCGACGCCGCCGATCATCCGGCAGTCGTTCTGCAGCAGATACATGCCCTCCGGCAGCATGGCTTCTATCTTTGTGCGCGAGCTCCACCAGTAATCGTGATTGCCGCGCAGAAGCAGCTTGTTTCCCGGCAGCTCCGCCAAAAACGACAGATCGGGCGCCGCGGCTGTAAGCTGCATCGCCCAACTGACGTCGCCCGGGATCAGTACCCAGTCGTTATGCGCCACCGTTTCGCGCCAGGCCGTACGCAGCTTTTCCGCGTGATCGCGCCAGACCTCGCCAAATATGTCCATCGGTTTTTCGGCGGACAGGGAGAGGTGCAGATCGCCTATTGCGAAAATGTGCATGCGTGCTTCCTTCCGGCGCGAAGGCTCAGTTTTCGCTTTCCTCCGGTTCCTCGTCGTCATCGTCGTCCTGGGCGATGGCTTCCTCGTACTCGGCGTCAAGCTCCACGGCGTTTTCCAGCTCCACCTGCCGGCGCTGTTCGCGCAGACAGTCGGCGCAGAGTTCGCCGCCGCGCACCGCGGGCGCTTCGCCGCACTCGGTGCACATGATGGTCTCTTCATCCTCTTCGGCTCTGCCGTGCTGGCCGCGTTTGATCTCGCGCAGACAGACGTTGCAGAATTTTTCGTCGTCGCGGATATAGTTCAATTCACATTTCGGGCACTTTCTTAAGGCCATTGTTTCCGCCTCCCAGCATGCTTTGACCCTGCATATTATGCACAAGAGGCCCAATCATGTCAAGAGTCATTTGCCAGCAATCGCAAAGCGTCCGCAAAAATTTCACCAATTTGCCGCGTGAGCTCGGGAATCCCCTCGCCGCTTTCGGCGGAAAAGGGGATCGCGGCTGGCGGCGCGCCCAGCAGGCGGGCCGCATCGTTGGCGGCAAGGCGGCGTCTGGAGCGGGAAAGCTTGTCGGATTTTGTCGCGACGATGGTAAAGGGCAGCCCGTAATAGAGTATCCACTCGAACATCTGGCGATCGTCCGCGGTCGGCGCGTGCCGGATGTCCAGAAGAAGCAATATATGGCTTACGCGGCCGGAGCGCAGGTACTCGCCGATCAGTTCGCCCCAGCTGTTCCTTTCGGCCTTGCTGGTCTTGGCAAAGCCATAGCCGGGCAGATCGACGAGATAAAAGCTTTTGTTGATCAGGAAATAGTTGATCAGCCGCGTTTTGCCGGGGCTTTGGGAGGTTCTGGCCAGCTTGCGGTTGCCGCAGAGACGGTTGATAAGCGAGCTTTTGCCCACGTTGCTGCGGCCCACGATCGCAAGCTCCAGCGGAAGCGGCGCGGGGGGATTGCCGCCCGCGCCGATGCTTGTTACGAATTCCGCCTGCTTAATGGCGAACGATTCCATACGCATCCTCCGTGCTTACAAAGCCTGCGGGATTATCGATCAGAAAGGGATCCGCCGTCAGCGCTGCGGAGAGCACCGTGTCGAGCGTATGCGCAAAGCGAAGATCCAGCTCGCGCTTGACCGTGTCCGGCACGTCGAAGAGGCTCTCGCGGTTTTCCTCCGGCAGTATGACGGTGACGACGCCCGCGCGGGAAGCTGCCAGCAGCTTCTCACGCAGACCGCCGATGGGCAGTACGCGGCCGCGCAGCGTGATCTCGCCCGTCATGGCGACGTCGTGCCGGACGGGAACGCCCGTAAAGGCCGACACCAGCGCCGCAGCCATCGCCACGCCCGCCGAGGGGCCGTCCTTGGGCACCGCGCCCTCCGGCACATGGATATGCACGTCCAGCTTTTCCCAGGCGTCCTCGGCAATGCCGAACCTTGCGGCGTTGGCGCGCACATAGGTCATGGCGGCCTTGGCGGACTCCTGCATCACGTCGCCAAGCTGGCCGGTAAGCTGCAAAGCGCCCTTGCCTGCAAAGGCCGTCGCTTCGATCTCCAGCGTTTCGCCGCCGACGGGAGTCCAGGCAAGGCCCGTCACCACGCCCACCGAATCCGGCCGTTTCTCTTCGTCCTGACGGTATTTTTTGGGGCCCAGCCAATCGGTCATGCGGGCGGCGGACAGCGTCAGGCGCGACCGGCCCTCCACGATCTCGCAGGCCGTTTTGCGGCAGATGGCGGCGACGACGCGCTCAAGCTCACGCACGCCGGCTTCGCGGGTGTAGCCGCTGATAAGCGCGCCAAGCTCCGCGGCCGGTATGCGCAGGTTGCCCTTTTTTAGCCCGTGGCGTTCCATCTGCTTGGGGATCAAATGCCGCCGTGCGATCTCCAGCTTTTCGTCGATCAGATAGCTGGGCACCTCAATGAGCTCCATGCGGTCTCTGAGCGGCTTGGGGATCTGCTCGGCGTCGTTTGCCGTCGTCAAAAGCAGGCATTGGGAAAGATCATAGGGAAGCTCGAGAAAATGATCGATGAAGGCGAAGTTCTGCGCGCTGTCGAGCACCTCGAGCATGGCCGAGGAGGGGTCGCCGCGCATGTCGGAGCCCAGTTTGTCGATCTCGTCGAAGAGCAGCACGGGATTGATCGAGCCGGCCTTGCGCATGGCGGCGATCACGCGGCCCGGCTCCGCGCCGATATAGGTGCGGCGGTGTCCGCGTATCTCCGCCTCGTCGTGCACGCCGCCAAGGCTCATGCGGACGAACCGGCGGCCCATAGCCTCTGCAATGGCGCGCGCGATGGAGGTCTTGCCAACGCCCGGCGGGCCCACGAGACAGAGGATCTGACCCTGCGGATCGTGGGTGAGCTTCTGCACGGCCAGCATTTCGACGATGCGCTCCTTGACCTTCTCCATGCCATAGTGATCCCGGTCGAGCGTGGCGCGCGCGTGCGCAAGGTCAAGGTCGTCCTCCGTTTTTTCAGTCCAGGGAAGATCGAGTATGCACTCGATATAGCTCTGCGCCATGGGCGCTTCATGCGAGCCCTTTGGCAGCTCCGAGAAGCGGTCGATCTGCTTGGACAGCTCCGCGCGCACCTCGTCCGGCAGCTCCTTTTCATCCATGCGCTTCCGATAGGCGGCCACGGCCTCGTCCTCGCCGTCGCCAAGCTCCTCCTGCACGGCCTTGAGCTGCTCGCGCAGGACGAACTCCTTCTGGTTGCGCTCGATGGCGCTCTTGATCTTGCCGGCGATGCGCGCCTCGATCTCCATGACCACGAGCTCGTTGTCGATGAGCTCCAAAAGCAGCATGGCGCGCGCTTCCAGGTCGGGCTCCTCGAGTATGCGCTGACGGTCCTCCCATTTGGTAAGGACATACTGGGCGACGCTGTCCGTAAAGGCGGAAAAATCCTTTTGCGAGAGCACGCCCTCGCGCTGATCCTGCGTGAGCCGGTCGCGTTTTTCCGCGTGCTCTGTAAAAGCCTCGGAGAGACTGCGCCTGAGCGCCTCCTGCGTGGGCTCGTCGGGCAGGCTCTCGTCAAGAAAGCGAATGTGCGCGCGAAAATACGCCGCGTCGTCGGTGAACGCTTCAATAGCGGCGCGCTTGACGCCCGTGACCAACAGGTGAACGGTATCGTTTTGAATGCGGAACACCTGCCGGATGCGGCAGACGGTGCCCACGCTGAAAATATCGTCCTCGCCGACCTCGGTGAGCTTTTGATCCTTCTGCGCACAAAACAGCGCAAGGCCCTCGTCCGAGAGCGCGCTTTCCATGGCCATGAGCGAACGCTTGCGGCCGACGTCGCAGTGCACGATCTCTCCCGGCAGAATGGCTACGCCGCGAAGCGGTATGATCGGCAGGGTTGCTTTTCCGGTAAATTCCATAGTTTACTCCTCACTTTATCGTATTATATCATAACGGATATGGTATAATAGGTCAAACGTTTGGAAAGCGTGTGAAATTATGAGAACAAAATATCTGATATATACCGTACTGCTTTCGGCGCTGATGCTGGCCGGCTGCGGAAAAAAGGACGAGCTGCCTCAGCCCACGCCCGAACCGGCCGAAGGATATGTGCGCCAGTCCTACGACATAGAGGGCCTTGTCATAGAGGACGGCCAGGCGCGCGTATACGGCCTTGTGCTCAACACCGGCACGCTGGATATCGCCTATATCGGCTTTACCGTCGAGCTCTGCGACAGCCGCGGAAACATGCTGTACGAGCAGCGCTATGAGACCACGCTCCATGCGGCCGTCGTGCCGGGGGACAGCTATCCCTTCAACTGTGTGTTTCCCAAAATTTACGACGAGGACGCCGGCGCCATCGCCAAGGTCCGTATAGGCGACTTCGTCTGGACGCCGTAAGTCGGAGGAGGGTTTTCTTCCTGTTCTTTCTGAAGGCAAGAAAAGGAAGCGAAAAGAAAGACTTGCCAATAGCAACGGAGAGGAACAAACATTCCTCTCCGCTGCATATAAGGCAGATTTCTCTTTGCCTCTCTCTAATTTAAAATAGGTCAGCTTTCTCTTTGCTTCTTTCTCTTTCTCTCGAAAGAGAAAGAAGTCAGGCGGAGCGCTTGGGCTCCTTTTCTTTTTTGGCGGCGGGCTTGCGCTCCGGCTTGGCGCCCTCGATCAAAAGCGGCGTCGTCGCGCCCTCGATCACCTGCCTGGTGATGCGGCAGCCGGTGATATCCTCCTTGCTGGGGATGTCGAACATGATGTCGAGCATGACGTTTTCGAGAATGGCTCTCAGGCCGCGCGCACCGGTCTTTCGCTCGATGGCCTGCTTCGCTACGGCGCGCAGCGCGTCCTCGTCGAAGCTGAGCTCGACGCCGTCCATTTCAAACAGGCGCTGATACTGCCGTACGAGCGCGTTCTTAGGCTCGGTGAGTATACGCACGAGCGCGTCCTCGTCGAGATTTTCGAGCGTAACGATGATCGGCATGCGGCCGACGAATTCGGGGATGAGCCCAAACTTCAGCAGATCCTCGGGCAGAATGCTCTTGAGCGTTTCACCGATGTCCTTTTGCACGTTACTTTGGATGTCCGCGCCAAAGCCGAGGATCTTATGGCCGATGCGCTTTTCGATGATCTTGTCGATGCCCGAAAACGCGCCGCCGCAGATAAAGAGGATATTCGTGGTGTCGATCTGGATGAACTCCTGATGCGGATGCTTGCGGCCGCCCTGCGGCGGCACGGAGGCGACCGTGCCCTCGACGATCTTCAAAAGCGCCTGCTGCACGCCTTCGCCGGAAACGTCGCGGGTGATGGAAACGTTTTCGCCCTTCCTCGCGATCTT
>CAZCAV010000032.1:0-22906 GCA_964496795.1 uncultured Oscillospiraceae bacterium | reverse complement strand
CGCTTCTATTATACCAAAAAAGCTAGACTATGCCTAGCTTTTTTGACAGACTGAGCGCCCGCATTTTTTGCGGGCGCTTTGTTGGCTGCATGACTTTTGGGATCGAAGCTTATGCCGTGGCCTTGTTGGCGATCTCCACAAGCTCCTTGAAGGCGTCCATATCGTTGACGGCAAGGTCTGCAAGCACCTTGCGGTTGATGGTCACGTCCGCAAGCTTGAGGCCGTTGATAAGGCGGCTGTAGGTGGTGCCGCAGAGGCGTGCGCCGGCGTTGATACGGGCGATCCAGAGACGGCGGTATTCGCGCTTTTTGTTCTTGCGGCCGACATAGGCGTAGGCCATGGACTTCATGACCTGCTGCGTGGCGGCACGGTACTGCTTGCTCTTGGCTCCGTAGTAGCCCTTGGCAAGCTTAAAAATCTTGCGGCGCTTTTTCAGCGCGTTGACTGCTCTTTTAATTCTGGCCATTTTTGTTCAACCTCCTTAGCTATACGGGATCAGCTTGCGGATCTTCTTTTCTTCGCACTCGGCAATGTAGCCGGTCTGGCGAAGGCCGCGCAGCCTTTTGGTGGACTTCTTGGTCAGAATATGGCTTTTATACGCCTTACTCCGCTTGATCTTGCCGGACTTCGTCGTGGAGAAGCGCTTGGCCGCTCCGCGATGGGACTTGAGTTTTGGCATAATTGGGTTCCTCCTGTGGTTACTTTTGTTACTTCTTGTTATCTGCTTTAGGCGCAAGCACCATAAACATGTTCCGCCCCTCCATCTTGGGAGGGCGCTCCTTGACGCATGTGTCGCCGAGCATTTCGTAGAAACGTTTCATGACGTCCAGACCGATCTCGCCGTGAGTGATCTGACGGCCGCGGAAGCGGATGGACACCTTGACCTTGTTGCCGTCGGCAAGAAACTTTGTGCAGGCTTTGGCCTTGATTTCCATGTCGCGTACGTCGATCGTGGCGGACAGGCGAATTTCCTTGAGTTCGATGATCTTCTGGTTCTTCCGCTGCTCCTTTTCACGCTTGCTCATTTCGAAACGGTATTTGCCGTAGTCCATGAGCTTGCAGACCGGCGGGTTGCTGTTGGGTGCGATCTTGACCAGATCGAGGCTGCGTTCCTCGGCGAGCGTCTGTGCGCGCCGGTTGTCCACAATACCGAGCTGCTCGCCGTTTTCGTCGATCAGACGAACCTCGGCGTCGCGAATCTCCTCATTGATCATCAGGTCGTTGCTAGCGATGGCAGGACACCTCCAAATAAAAATAGTGGGCGCAAGCAATTGCGCCCACCAAAACAAATATGTCCGGTTATTTCGTACCGTGCCTGACCAACAGCCGGCAGGTGAGAAGCGGCGCTTCTGCTTAACAAAGCTATTATAATGATACTCAGCGATGCTGTCAAGCAAAAATAACGCTCCACATTTCCGCGGATTTCTGCTATGATGATTGCTAAAGAGGAGGCGCCGCCTATGAAGCAGATAATCGTTTTGGCACTGTGCGCGGTAATGGCTCTCGCCTGCGGGTGCGGTACGGTAACCGCCGTAACGGCGGAGGCGGAGCTGAGCGCATCGCCGACCGCCATACCCACGTCCGCACCGGAGCCAACGCTCACGCCGGAGCCCACGCCCACGCCGGAGCCAACTGCGACGCCGACGCCCTCTCCGACCCCCACGCCGGACCCGGCCGTGTGGGGCTGCGTTGAGTATAACGGGCATGCGTATTGGCTGCGCGTGATTGAGGTCGGCACAAACGAGCGCGGAAAAGTTCTGATCAGCTATGAAATCCGCGACTTTGGGAGCGTGTCCTATGTCGGCGGTGAGCCGCAGTATCCTGTGCGCCTAAAGGTTGTGACCGAGAAAAAGACATTTCCATGGGTCAGCGCCGTGGACGTTGACGCCGGGATAAGCTGCCTTTTCAATACCGATCTGACGCCTCTATATATCATCGCCTATCCCGCCGACGCGCCGGACGATCAGGAAGGATGGATCTATTTTGATCCTGTTACCCTGCAGATCACCCAAGCGCCTGCTTCTGAAGGCGACTGAAGCGGGTCAATGAAAGGATGGATTTTACATGAGAGAAAGACTTCAGAATTTTATGCGCGGCCGCAATGGATACGACGCCTTTTCCCGCTTTATAATCTGGCTGAGCGTCGCCTTGCTTATCGTTTCCCTGTTTACTGGCAGCGTTTGGAGCGGCAGGCTTTCAAGCATCCTCTGGATTCTGGCGGTGGCGGCGGTCGCATACAGCTATTACCGCGTACTCTCCAAAAATATCTACCGGCGGCAGGCGGAGAATGCGGCCTATCTCCAAAAGGAGAACCGTGTCAAGGCATGGTTTCGCGGCCTTGGACAGCGTTGGCGCGACCGCAAGAGCTACAAATACTTTCGCTGTCCCTCCTGCAAGGCGTCCATGCGCGTGCCGCGGCACAAGGGCAGGCTGCGCATTACCTGCAAGGCATGCGGCAGGCAATTTGAAGGCAAAACATAAGCATATTTTATTTGTTACATGAAATGCGAAATATGGCTTTTTATGTAACATGTTTTCCTTGACAATGCAACATGGCTATGGTATGTTGAGTACGGATAAGATACTTATCCCCACGAACAGGCAAAGCCTGCGAAAGCAGGCGGCGCGAAGCTAGAGGGCCTAAGGGCGAAAGCCTATGGCAGCCAGTTGCCGAAAATCCATAGCTCTGCACACAGGGGGTTCTATATTTTTTGGCAACCGGCATAAGCTTTGGCTCGGTTGCTTTTTTTGTGCCGCGCAGCGTATGCCGTTCTTGCTGGAATCATATTGGGGAGGATTGTCTCATGAAAAAAAGAATGATCGCGGCGATACTCTGTCTGATGTTGGTATTGAGCATGATCCCAAGCGTGGCGAGCGCCAAGGGGTACGACAGCCCCAATTGGCGTCAGACCTCTGCGCATGAAAAGCAGAAGCTTTCCAAAGAGCAGAAAATGCTTGAGCGCATGGTGACGCAGGCGAACAAGCGCATCGACCAGCTTGTGAAAAAGGCCCAAAAAACGCCTCAAAACGATGTGCCCATGCTGCTTGCGCAGGTAGATTGCATCGTAGCGTGCGTATTTGCCTATGCCGATTCCATTGGCGCCGTGCTGACCTGCGAGTATGTGGAGTATTATATCGACGGGCAATATGTACTGATCGATCCGATACGCATCGTGCGGCTGTAACGAGGGAGACCATGACGATTGGCCGTGCGCCGTATCCGATGGGAGAAGCGGGCACAGTGTTTGAACGGGCTGTGTCGCGCATCGCCGCTCTGCCCTGCGTAAACCGTATCATTCTGTATGGCTCCTATGCCAAGGGTACGCAGTCGGATGCGAGCGACGTCGATCTGGCGGTATTTGTTGACAGCGATAAGCCCTGCTTGATTGAGGAATACCGTATGCTCAGCGAAATATGCCGCAGTGCGGAGCTGGATATACAGGTGCAGGTGTTCCATGCCGAAGAATTGTGCGAACCCTGCGGCATCATTGAAGAAATTGTTACATATGGGATTGAGCTTCCGTTACGGACGGTTGAAGCTTAAGCGGGATCGGAGCAACAGGGTACATGGAGGGGATATTCTTTCATCACGGCAGCGCCGGTGCTGCGCAAGGAAAGGCGCTCGTAGAGGGCGGAACGCCCTTTGAGCTTTTGGCAAAGCATGGCCCGATGGAGATCATGCTTGTCAATTTGCACGAAAACGACGTGATATGGCTCACCTCTGCCAACGACGACGCCGTGATGGAGTTCTTTTATCTGATCTCGGGTGCGCTGACCATCGTACTGCGTGAGGGACCGGTGCTGCTGGACCAGGATGAATCCTTTTATCTGCAGAAGCTTGAACAGGACATTCCTGTACGCGCGGAGAGCGATACCCGTATTCTGTATGTGACCAACAGTCCGATGTTTGATTCCTCCTGCGCGTTTGAGGACAACCTCAAGCAGCTGCTGCTTCAGATCAACGAAAAGGATCGCTATACCTACCGGCACAGCGGCAATGTGATGCACTACGTCCGTCTGCTGTACGAACACTTTCAGGATGAGTGCGGAGAGGTTGCGCTTGAGGATCTGATCGTGGCCTCGCTGTTCCATGATGTTGGCAAGTGCTATGTGCCGGGAGAGGTGCTTCGGAAAACCGGACAGCTGGAGCAGGAGGACGTGCGTCTGCTCCTGCGGCATCCGCGCGACAGCGCCAAGCTGCTGCGGCCGCATTTCGGGGAGAAGGTGGCGGAGATTGCCGCCAAGCATCATGAACGGTTGGACGGCAGCGGATATCCCTGTGGATATATGGAGGAGGATATCAGCTTTGCGGCGCGTCTTTTAGCGGTGGCAGACGTGTTTGACGCTATGACTACGGACCGCGGGTATAATGTGGTCAAGGACGAACTGACGGCGGCAGAGGAGCTGTTTTCATTGCCGGAGCAGTTTGACCGTCGCATCACGGCGCGTCTTTTGGAGCTGATCCACACAGGAAAGCTGGCAAAGCCTACGGGAGGCAACGATGAACAGATTGGATAAATGCGGCTATTGGCTGATGCTGTCGGACTATGATCTCGGCACCATCGACGCCCTGATAATCGGCCGTCGCTGGGTGTATGTGGCCTATCTATGCCAGCAGGCGGCGGAGCGTCAGCTAAAAAGCATGTATGTCTACTATATGGACGCCGAGCCGCCCAAGACGCACAACATCAACTTCCTGTTTGCAAAGGTCAGCGCTTGCGACGGCTTCAAGGAGGAAGCCGATCTGCGTCGGTTCGCCGAGAGGCGGGACGATTGCGAAGATTTTCTCTCTGACCTTATGTTTTACTACATGTCAGACTATCCTTTTTCCTACAAAAACATAGCCAGCCGCTTTGTATCGGAGGCGCTTGCTCTGGAACTGACGCAAAAAACGCGCGATTATGTGATGTGGCTGCGTGGTTTTTTGCCGCAGATCACTGTGCCCGCCATACCTCAATAGTTTCATCTGCATAATGGAAGGCGCGGATATCAGGTGCGCGCCGGTCTGCTGAAGAACCCCGCCCGAACAAGAAGGGACGGGGTTCATATATATCATTTGCTCTATATGAGGAATAGCGCTGAACATGATTCAACAAACTCCTTGTGGTTTCTGCTGCACATGGTATACTTTTGTTGGACATGCTTCAGCATGCGAAAGAGAGTCTGCATGGCAGGAAAAGCGGCGGCGGACGGCAGTAAATATTAAGGGATTCCTCCCGCGGCGCTGCTCCATTCAACGGCAAGAAACAAGCTGGATTTTCTTGCGTTCCATTCAGACTTTGGGCGGATAGGGCCGGCCGCCCGTGCCGCCAAAACGCCGGCTGCGCAGTTTCCGGTGGGAGCAAAGCTCTCGGTAACGGCACGGCGCGGTCAATAAGATCATATGGAATGACGGTTGACGATACCGGCGGTGGAAAACCATAGTGAAAGCATAGAGAGGAAAGAGGAGTGAACATGAAAGAAATGATTGCCTGCTGCGGACTCGACTGCGAAAAATGCGACGCCTATCTTGCCACCATCCACCATGACGACGCGTTGCGTGAAAAGACCGCGAAGCTTTGGGCAGAAATGAACAACGCGCCGATCACGCCGGAAATGATTCACTGCATGGGCTGCCGTCCGGACGGCGTAAAAACGCCCTATTGCGACGGCATGTGCGAGATACGAAAATGCGCGCGCAATAAGGGATATGACACCTGCGGCGACTGCTCCGCGCTGGAGTGCTGCAAAATCGTCGGAGCAATACAGGACAGCAGCGCTGATGCCCTGGAAAACCTCCGGAGAGCCGAATGAGAGCGGATACCCGGCGAATATAGCTTTAGCCATCGACGCAGCTTGACTGAGGGGGGAAATCAGAATGATCCTGGAAACCAAAAGGCTGCTTCTGCGCCCGTGGCAGGACTGCGACGCAGAGGATCTATACGAATATGCAAAGGACCCGCGGGTCGGCCCCATTGCCGGCTGGCCAATTCATACAAGCGCGGAAAACAGTCTGGAGATCATCCATGGCGTGTTATCCGAGCCTGAAACCTATGCCGTAGTGCTGAAGGAAACAGGAAAGCCGGTGGGCAGCGTCGGGATTATGCTAAAAGACCGTGGCAGCGCGCCCATGAGCGAAACGGAAGCGGAGATCGGCTACTGGATAGGCGTTCCTTATTGGGGCAGGGAAATGATTCCGGAGGCGGTGCGCGCGCTGCTGCGCCGCTGCTTTGGGGAGCTGGGCTGCACCGGCGTTTGGTGCGGGTATTATGACGGCAACGAGAAATCAAAGCGCGTCCAGGAGAAATGCGGCTTTGTCTATCATCACACCGACAGGGATAGACCCTGCGCGCTGATGAACGACGTCCGCACGGAGCATTTTACATATCAATCCAGGGACATGTGGCAAAAGGAGGCCGAAGCATGAACGGAATCGTATACACATCGAATTCCGGCTTTACCGCACAGTATGCCGAAATGCTGGGAGGCAAGCTGGACTTGCCTGTATACTCGCTGAAGGAAGCGCGGAAAAGCCTCTCCGCAGGCGCAGAGATACTTTATCTCGGCTGGCTGATGGCCGGACAGATCCAGGGCTGCAAGGAGGCCGCAAGACTGTATTCGATCAAGGCCGTTTGCGGCGTCGGTATGGGGGCTGGAGGTTCGCAGCTTGCCGAGACCCGAAAGAGCAACGCCATCCCCGAAAGCACTGCGCTGTTCACCCTGCAGGGCGGCTTTGACATCACGAGGCTGCATGGGATATATAAATTCATGATGCGGGTGATGCAGGGCACCGCCGGAAAAAAGCTTGCCCAAAAGCCGGACAAGACTGCGGAGGAAGCGGATATGCTTGATCTGCTGCAAAACGGCGGCAGCCGTGTCAGCGAGGACAATCTGCGCCCCGTTCTGGAATGGTATAGGGCAGCAGGGGAGAAACATGATCGAGCTTCCTGAAGGTCTGGTTCTGGCGGAGCAATTGAACGATACCGTTTTGGGCAAGCGCGTTCTTGGCGTGCTTCCGCCGACGAAACCACACAGGTTTTGCTGGTTTCAGGGCGACGCGGCGGAATACGACAAAAAAATCGCGGGCAGCGTTGTCGCCAACGCCGCCGCGTTCGGTATCTATGTGGAGCTTGCCTTTGATAACGGACAACGGCTTTGTTTCAACGACGGGGTGAACGTCCGCCTTCTGGGCGCCGCCGATGTACCAAAGGATTATCAACTTTTGGCAAAGCTCAATGACGGCATGGCGCTCTGCTTCACTGTGGCGATGTACGGCGGCATCATTCTGCATAACGGCGATTACGGCAATGAGTATTATCTGAAAAGCAAAAACGCCATATCGCCCTTGACGTCGGAATTCGAGGCATATTATCATAAACAGCTCAATGAAAGCAAGACGACGCTGAGCATGAAAGCATTTCTTGCCACAGAGCAGCGGTTTCCGGGCGTCGGCAACGGCGTGACGCAGGATATCCTGCTTGCGGCTGGCCTGCACCCAAAGCGCAGACTGGCGACGCTGACAAGGGAAGAGCAGGACAGGCTTCTTGCCTGCATGGTTTCGACGCTGAGCGAAATGGCCGAACACGGCGGACGTGATACGGAAAGAGACCTGTTCGGCCGGCAGGGAGGCTATGAAACGAGGATGTCCAAAAAGACGTTGGCAGCCGGCTGTCCGCTATGCGGCGGGAAAATCACCAAGGAGAGCTATCTTGGAGGCTCCGTGTATTATTGTCCGCACTGCCAGCCGCCGGCGGGTCAATGATTGATCTTAGGTATTGCGAGAGGATCTCCCTTGATAGGAACTTCCTTAAGAATCCAGACGGTTCTGTGCGGAAAGAGGAGCGGTATTGGGACGCTATCATATATATGTTCATAGAGCGGAACTGCCTTCTGAGACGTACGAAACCTGACGGCGTATACAGCCGCTCAGGATAAAACGATACAGATCGGAGGATAAAGCATGTATCAAAGAATGCTTGATAAACGAACAACGCCGACAATAGAAGGGATGAAGAGCTTCTGTGGTGAGAGCGCCGAACTGTTTTCCTTTCTGAACGGTTGGCTGACCGCCGACATGAAAACCGTACAAAAAATCGTATTTCCCTATGGCAATCATTATGGCTGGGGAGTTTGTCACAGAAAGGGGAACAAGCTGATTTGCAATGTTTTCCCCGAGGATAACGCGTTCACCGTCATGCTGCGTCTGTCAAACGGGCAATGGAACGCCATATATGACAAGACGCAAACATACATGCGGGAATATATCGACCATAAGTATCCATGCAGCGACGGCGGGTGGATACATTATCGCGTGACCTGTCCAGAACAGCTGGACGATATAAAAGCCGCGCTGGAACTGCGCTGTGAGACGGTATTTGCCAGAGAATAGCCGCTATGCTTTGACGTTAACAAGTACAAGCGGCTGATTGCCGCTTGTACTTGTTTTATGAGAGGAGGCGGCCGGCGCGACAAAACTTTAAACCAGCTTGTCGTGAAGGACGGTCTCATACATGGCTACAAGATTGTCTGTTGGTACGTTTGCAACAACATTGTGGGTGGAGGAAAACACAAATCCACCGTCCTGACCCAGAATGCGTACGCGTTCGTCCACCTGACTGCGCACCTCCTCCGGCGTGCCAAAGGGCAGTACGCGCTGGGTGTCGACTCCGCCGCCCCAGAAGATCAGCTTTTCGCCGTACATATCCTTTAAGCGCTGAGGCGTCATACCCGCCGGCTCCATGGCTGAAAACTGAACCGGATTCAAGCAATCCATCCCCATTTCGACAAAGTCGTCCAACAGTTCATTAACGCAACCGCAGGTATGATAAAAGGTTTTCCAGTTCGTATGCGTATGTACCCATTGATTGATCTTTGTATAATAGGGCTTATAAAGCTTTCTGAATGTTTCAAGACTGGTAAATGCGCCTGTCTGAGTACCAAAGTCCGTACCTGAGATATAGACAACTTGTATGCGGTCGCCGACAGCCTGCCGGTATATCTCAAGGTTCTTCATCATTATTTCCATTTGGTAAGAAAAAACCTCATCAATGTATTCCGGCAGGAGAACATGCGCGGCCAGCCAATCGTCAATGCGCCGAATGCCGCGCGGATATTCTACGGCGGGCCCCGGGACCTGTGCAAGATCACCGAATCCGGCGCCGCCGATCAGTCCCATAATGCTGTAATCCGTCGCTTCAAAAAGCGCATGGGACATATCCTCCCAATAGCGCGCATCTTCGTCCGTGGCCACCGCGAAATCATGGATAAAATCCTCTTTGGCATGCAGCTTGTCCGGTTCGACGTCAAAATCAAAAGCAGACTCGGTTCGATTGATATTATCAAAGAAATATCCATTTTTGGGCATGCACATCGAGGGCGGGACGTTGGTATTCCCGCGCGGATACAGCAGGTGATTCCCCGCCTGATCCATCTCAACAGCAAACTGTCCGCCCATATAAACGGGCGTGCCGTCGTCCATAGCCCAAGGCTTCCAACCGTCGTTTGGAAAACCAAGCATGTTGTTCCTGTTCCAAAGCCCAATAATATCATTGCCTACAAGACGGCTGATATCCTCTTCGATCTCACCCAGCATCTGGAACGGATCAACTACCTTTAAGCGATGCGACGGCAGAGCAAGGCGCTCACGAAAACGATAGAGCGTGCTCACGCTCATACCTGTCACCGGCGATCCGCCGAGGTCGATGGGACAACGGTCCGGCTGCTTATGCTGCAGCGTTTTAGCAATACGTTCGCGTGAAGTCATCATACTCTCCTTATTTGCCTATGCTGGAGGACTGTCATTTCTGCTGCAGCCACTGAATTTCTTGCGGCAGCGTTATGTTTTCCCCTGTCAGGCCTATATAACTGTTTTCGGGTAAATCAGCATCCGGATGGCCGATAAGCCACTTGTTTCTGGCCGACAGTAAGCGGTTCTCCGCTCTGCATGTGCCAGCTGGATTTTCTAATGACAGATTTGTACAGCGAGGCAAAGCCACCGCTATACGGAATCCACATTCATTTACGCAGCATGGCGCATAATGGAGTGTTGTTGCGTAAATTTCCACGGCCATTCCTTCGCGTATGATGAATCCTTCAATATGACTCGTGTCATACCGGAACGAATCGTCTATGTCCTGCTGCCGTCCAAGAAGCAGTACTGCCTGACTCGCGGCAATGTTGATTTCGCTGGAACGATGATATTCCAACGCGTCCAACCGGGAATTGTACCCCATACAGCATCCCAGCTGCATGGGCAGACCTCCGAAAAACTCTTGCTCCAAAATAATTGAAATCGGCAGCGCTTCCAGCGCAGCTTCGGAGGGTATATAGCTGACGCCGCGCGGGGGCAGCGGCAGTGCCTTGAGCGTCCGTACTATTTCCGAAACCTCGTATCCGCCTAGAATACGCCCGTACGGCCGGAAAGCTGCATCCGTTGCATCATATAGTTTCATAACGACTCACAATCTGGCTCTTTTGCGCGGCCGATTTTATTCCCTGGACGCAGGGTATTCCGTACAGAGCAGGCGATAGGGAGCTTCATCCTCCTGAATGGTAGGAAACCGTCCCAGGGGCTTTAAAAAGCGGTTATCCGTATTATCATCGTTGCACATGGAGACCTCTCCAATCAAAACCGAATCGCTGCCCTTCGGGATAATAAACTCATGATAACAATAAGGATACAGGGTGAGGCTTTCGCCTGGCCGGAGCAAAATCTTCTGACCGGCAGGAACCATGAACCGGCGGCCATCCTTGCAAATCTCTACGTCACTATCGGAAAGCTCCTCCTTCTCATCGGCACGATACAGAGTAAACTCGATAACGCCGCCTCCGCGGTTGATGATATCCTCCATTTTATTCCAGTGAAAGTGCATGGGGGAGACCTGCCCCTCATCGCACATCATGATTTTCTCGGCGTAGCATTTGGTATACTTACTGTTGTGTACATTCCCGTTTCTAAGCGTAATAAGCGCTAACCCGAGATGCGCATAGTCGCCCATGCCATAGTCGGTGACGTCCCAGCCCAGCATGTTGTCGCGGATCTCGTCATACTCGTGTCCCAAGCCGTTCCATTCCTCCGGAGTATACGACAGAAAAGGCGGCAACGCGAATCGGTATTCCTGGAGCCTCTGCTCAAAGCGTTTGATAACAGCGTTAATTTCTGAACGTTTCATTCTTTCAGTTTCCTTTCGTGTTTTGACTTAGAAGCTCTGCTGCCATGCGGGTTTGTTCAATGGCTGCCGCGCCGTCCAAAATGGTGAACGACCATTTGATCGTCTTTTTCTCGCCAGGCATCAGCATGGGGAGCGTATCCTGCTTTTCGTAGTATTCCCGTCCATAAACACAAGCGTTGGACGGTTCCAGCCCCAGCACATAATCGCCGCTTGCTATTGATTTCCATTCGGCAAAGAATGGAAGCTGAGCTCTGTTAAAATCAATGCGAACGCCGATTTGCAAGGCTGTATTGACGATAGCAGCAAAACTCTCGCCGTTTTTGCCACCGGCAAGCTTGTGAAGGAACACATACTCCCTTTCATTGGCAGCCGGCTCCTCCATACGCATCCAATTCTTCATATGCTCGCCGGACCAGTCCTCACGCGGCTGTGTATCTATAACCGGAAGCAGCAGCTTTGCGCCGGCATCTAAAAACGGGTATCCAAAGTTACAATGATACAGCAGCATCATGGGCTCGGGCCGTGCGGCAAGGTTTTCAAATTCGTCGCATATGCAAATCTTGTTACTTGCATACACCGTGCGTATGCTGCGACGGAGCAGCATATTTTCACCGAACAATTCGGCCTCGCGCATTTCTCCGGAGACCGATAAAACGTACTCGTCGCCGTCCCAGCAGGCGTCGCTGCAAATGTGCTCGGCAGGCGTCGTGCGCAGGCGTCCGTGCATGGGATACTCCTCGCTCCCGGTAAACGGCGCGCAAATATTCTCCAGCCCGCAGGTAAAGAACAGGCCCCCCATAATGCTGCGGAGCGCTTCCTGACCGTGCGTATCGAAGGGATTGCGCCCGTTCAGACCAGGCTTGGAGAGAAAGCTGATTTGAAGCCCCTTGTACTCCAGAGAGGCGATATCCAGGCATTTGTCGCACATAACGATAAAGTGCATGCCGGCGTTCTTGATATCCATTGCCCGCAGGCCGGCCGCCCTGCCATCCATAAACTCACAGGGCCGAACATAGGCAAGCTGCTGCATGGAGCCGGTATAGCGATAAGCGTCGATCCTTTTCATAAGTTACTCCAAATTTGCGTGGAATTTCCACAGCTGCTTCATGTCCAGATGATTTCGCTCTACGATCATCTTTGCAACGATATCCCCAAGCATCAGTATCGATTGCTCAAATAGAGTCGTCATAGGCTGCGCCGAGTCAATTTCGTCGGGCAGATAATTCTTAGTGCGTACCGGAATGCGCACAAAGCTGTTGGCATATGCGCTCATGGCGCTGTTGGGATTTGCGCCGATATGAATGACATAGGCGCCCAGTTCATGCGCTTTTTTGGCAATGGCCAAAGGGAAAATACTTTCGCCGCTGCCGGAGCCTACCACCAGAACGTCGCCGGTGCGCAGCGCAGGCTCGGTAATTTCACCGACAATATGCGTTTCAATGCCCAGATGCGCCCAACGTTTAGCAATGGACTCCAGGGAAAGCATCACCCTGCCCACACCGACGAAGAACAAGCGATCCGCCTTCAGTACGACTGTCAGAAGCTGCTCGACCTCGTCGCTGCTGATATGCTTAAGCGCGTCGTCCAGTTCTGCGATGATCTGCTTGCGCGTATCGCTATAGCTTACGTTTTCTGTCATACAAGACATCCTTTCCATAGCGATGGGCACTGGGCCTTCAATGCGTTCAGACTGGCGGTAATGGAATCGTTTTGTATGCAGGTGCTTCCCGCAACGAATATATCCGCCAGAGAGTTGTCTACGCCGTAATGCTGAATATCCTGCGGGGAAACACGGCCGTCAATTTCTATGCGCGTTGCCAATCCGCCGTCAGAGATTCTTTGACGCAGATCGCATATCTTTCTATTGCCATAGGACACCTGAGACTCGCCCGCGAAGCTTGCAAAGCCAGGGTTAATCATCATCAGCAACACAACGTCGCAGCGCTCAAGAACATAATCCAGCGAAGCCAGAGAGGTAGAGGGCTTTAATGCTACGCCTGCCAGAACGCCCTGGCTCTTTAACTGGTTCAGGCGATGTTCAATATGCAGCTCGGTTTCCACATGGAATGAGAGCTGCTGTACGCCGATATCAAGCAACTCGTTGATAATGAAATCAGGCTCTCGCGCCATCACATGCGCATCAAATGCCAGAGAGCATTGCCGCCTTAACTGACGCACAACATCCAGACCAAGCGGCATGCTAGGGCTGAAATAACCGTCCAGTATATCGATATGCAGCGCTGTTACGCCGCAATGCTCCAACTCCTGCACTTGTTCCAAGAGACGGCATAGATCGAGATTGATAAGCGATGGCGACAACACCAACGGCCTTCCCGTTTTTTCAAGCGTCATGATACAGTTCCCTCCTACTTTGCCTGATATCCTCCAGATACGGAAGCGCTTCGATAGCGCCTTTTTTCTGTACGCACAAGCTTCCGGCAATGTTTCCGTTGTGCATGGCGCCCAGGATCCGTTTTTCGTTCAAATCTTCGGTTGTTCGCACATGATTTTGGAGCAGATCCGCCAGAAAAGCTCCCCAGAAAGCATCTCCGGCGCCAGTTGTATCGACAGCTTTGACCGGAATGCCTTCAACCTGTATTCTCTGGCCGTTCCATAGACACAGGGCGCCCTTGCTGCCGCGTGTAATAACGGTTAAGGCAAGGTTACAGCTCTGAATCAGCGATTCCAGCCCAAGCTGTCCGCCCAAAAGGTCGTATTCGTCCTCGGACAGCTTCAGAAAATCCACATTGGGCAGGATGGCGCGCATCGCCTTGACGGCGGCGTCTGAATCGCCGTCCCACAGCAACGCTCGATAGTTCATATCGCAGCTTACCAGCTTGCCGTATTGCTTCGCCTTATTCACGGCGTATAGCGTTGCTCCGGAGGCGGTCTGGCGTGAAAGCGAGCAAGAGCCAAAGTGGACGACGGTGCATGATCTGACATGCTCGTCGCGTATGTCGTTTTCTGTGAGGAACATATCTGCGCCGGGCTTTCGCGCAAAGACGAATTGCCTTTCGCCCTCACTGCCCAAGGTCACAAAGGCCATAGTTGTTATCGCTTCCTTGATTCGGCGGTCGCACAGTATTTCGACCTGATTGTTACGCAGGGTCTTCATCAGATACGAGCCGAATCCATCATCGCCGACCGTACCGCAAAAGCCGGCGCTGACGCCGCAGCGTGACGCGCTGATGGCTGCGTTGGCCGGCGCGCCGCCCGCCTTGCGGATAAAGCAACCCTCATCCTGCAATGGAAGGAAATCGACGACCATTTCGCCCACGCACATAATATCCATAATTATCCTTTCGATGGCAGCGTCCAATATGTTGGGTTTTGCATATTGGTTTTGTAAGGAACTCGCTCCTCCTGCTTTAGACGCAGCCATGCCATGACCTCCATGATCTCCGAAGAATAGTCGCCATAGACTATCGGAAAATGATGCTGCATACGCTGCACAAGGATGGTATTAACAAAGTCCAACGCACCTATCGGTTCCCCATTAAGACTCAACCTGCCAAACCAACCGCGGGAGCCGCAAAAGCTTGGTTTATTTGCCGGCATAAGCTGCCCGCCGGCCAGGAACATCGTATCGCACTCTCCGGTCAGACGTGCAATCGTCGCTTGTCCCTCGTCAAATACCATGTCGCGCACCACGCCTATGCCCGTGGCATGACCTGCACATTTATGCGGCGCGCCTGAGTAATTCAATCCCAATTTATAGCCGCTCGTTTGGCAAAACCGTTCGGCCGCCGGCCCGCAGTGCCACAGCAGCACGGAGTCATCCTTGATATCAAAGGCGGACATGTCCATGAGCGTCGGCGTGTCGTCGCTTATATACTTCAAAAGAAGCATGCTGATAGCGGAAGTCAGGTCGCCCTCGCAGGCGGCAGGGATTCCCTGATCATTCAGCTCTGCCAGCACAGCGCAGACGCTGAAACGATAATCATTCTGGAACTTTGGCCAGCAGCTTACGGCAATAGCGTCATAGCCGTATTTGGCGATGAATTGCTCGTAAGCAATCGAAAACCGCGCGTTCACCGTCAGAAGGCTTTCCGCTTCGGGAGCGATCGCTTTTGCCCCTTCTTTCAGCTTGCGTACGCGTTCTGCCGCCGCATCCGTTGAAACAGCCTCTGCCAGCGATTTTACTTCGTCATATTCGTGCAGACGCGCGATCTCCAGACCGTCAAACAGGCGTACAAGCTTTCTTTCATCATCATACAGATCGTCAAATCCGGGAGCAATGCCGCCGATAAGCCCCACTTTTGAATGCTGCATTTTTTTGATGGCTTTGAGCGCGCGTACCGTTACGGAAAAGCGATCTATAAACAGTGGATTATCTATATCGCCGTAAAACCACTTGATCGGAACTTCAAAGTCGTTCAAATAGTGGCCGATGATGCCGGAAAACATGTTGATGCTGCAAAAGGAATTAAACGGCAGACAACCCTCCGGCATGCTGTCGAACTCCGGAATCGCCCACAGCCCAAGCCGCGCGTTCCTGATACGCGCGAATATCGGCGCGAGAAATCCTGCTGAAAAGCTTGTGCATTGCAGAAGTACGAAATCAATCTGTTCAGCCTCCAGGACTTTTACGGCTGTATGCGCATGCTCGGCAGTGATAACGTCTTCCGGATAAATGCTGAGAGAAAAACCAAGTTCATGTTCCAACGTTTTCAGTCTCTGGCCGGTATATTCGAAGGCCGTGCGCTTATCGCCCGGAAAACTCAATTGAGAGCTGCTGACAAGGCCGATTTTTAACGTTTCCATACTCTATCACTTTTCTTTCTTTATTTGGATTTCTTCATCACGATTGTGAAGACGGTTACAGCCGCGATAATGCTCGCGCCGTACAGAACATCAAGCCAGAAACCGTTGACGCCCAACGCCACAATCCCCGCTTCCAAAGAGCCCAATAGAAGCGCGCCCAGGAAGGTGCCCAGTATGGAGCCGGATCCGCCGTAGACCGACGTACCTCCAACGAAAACGGAGGCAACGATAGGAAGCATCAGGCCGCTGCCCTGACTGGTATAAAAGTAGGTCATTTCAAAGGCGGTGATGATACCTGCAAACGCTGAAAAGATGCCGATAATGACAAATGCGATGGTGCGCACTTTTTTGGTATTGATGCCCATCATGACAGCGCTGCCCGCATTATCGCCTGTGTAGCAGAGGTGCAAGCCATAGCGATGACGCTTAAGAATCACAGAAAACACGATGGCAATAACAATAAACCAAATAAACTGTGCAGGGATTTTGCCGAACAGACGGCCGACCAGCATGCGATAGGCCCATGCGTCGGGCGCCTGCTTCAGCCCGCTCAAGCCAAACGAAGAGCCGCCGCAGAACACGAGCATAATGCCCTTAAACAAATACTGCGTGCCAATAGTGGTGACAATGGCGGGGATGCTCAGCCTGACGGTAAAAAATGCGTTGATAAACCCACAGATCGCACCTACTGCCAATCCGGCAAAAATGCTTAGTATAACGCTGTTGGTCGATAGAAACACGATGGAGGTGATATATCCGCCCAACGCGATAATCGATGTAAAGGAAAGGTCCATCTCGCCCAATATTATGACGAAGGTTACGGGTATAGCGACAATACCCACAATCGGGATAGAGATCATAAATGAGTAATATATCGGATACTGGCTAAAGGTTGCCGGATTACCGATGTAGTATACCAGGCATACGATGATGAATACCAGAACGATGCCGATATCCTTTTTTGCATTGGTTAGCTGCTGCTTCAACGTGGTTTTCTGCAGCAGGTCTGTGCGTTTGTTTTCGTAGCATTGACTTGTGCTATTCATTTGCGGTCATATCCTTTCAATCCAGTTTTCCGGTAGCGGCAAGCTTAAGCATGCTGTGCTCCAATTCTTCCATCGAAATGCTGCTCTTTTCGATGATGCCGGCGATTCTGCCGCGATCCATGATGATAAATCGGTCGCACACGGGATACAGCTGATAAATACTGTGACTAATATAAATAGCGGAATGTCCTTGCTCCTTGATCTTCATGACAAATTGCTGCACCTTTTCACATTCGGAAAGCGATAATGCAACCGTGGGTTCATCCAGAATGATCAGCTTGGCGTTAAAAAACAGTGCGCGGCTGATGGCAATGCCTTGTTTTTCGCCGCCAGAAAGATGCTTGACCTCAGTGTTGACAGTAATGGCACTTGATGTATAGCCCATATGCTCGCGCATCAGACGGGCGGATTCGAGCTTCTGTTCCCGGATTTTCATGAAGCCAAGCGCATCTGTGATCTCCCGGCCGCAAAATATATTGCGCCAAATCGACTGTTGATCGGCCAGAGCACGCTCCTGATAGACGGTCTCGATTCCTATTTTTCTGGAGGTGCTGACGTTGTGGCGCCTAATTGGCTTTCCCATAAAGTACAGCTTTCCACTCGTTGGCACATGTACGCCGGTGATGACTTTGATCAGCGTGGATTTCCCGGCGCCGTTATCGCCGACCAGACCGACGATTTCATTGCAACCGATATCCAACGTTATATTGTCCAGTACGTTAACGCCATTAAACACCTTGTATACGTTCTCCATGCGGATCAAAGGCATGTCATTTGCCGGCTCAAGAGTTTCCAACTCGGTTTTTTCCGTGTCGCTCATTTATTATTTCCTATCCTTCCTCAGATATTTCCTGCGCCAGCTCCACGAATTTCACAATCCGATCGTCGGGCGTATTCAAGTCTATGTCAGCAAGACAAATATCGCAATCATGGAACGCGTCCTTTATCCGGCAGAGATCCTGCCTCAGCGCCTCATCATTCTTGACGACCAGATCCCGCGGCGTATAGAATACCGATTTACGCGCGTCAGGCAGCAGCGCGGCGACCAGATCGAAATCGGAGAGGAAGCCAAAGTCCACATAGGAGACCCTGTCGATCTTTGTCAGGCTGCGTACGATCTTGTCCACCGTCCAGTTGCAGGTGTGAATACCCGTGTGCGCCAGTCCGTCTGACACATATTTATCATACGGCAGCAGCAGATCCTCGTAAAACTGCGGTGATATCATATTGACCACACAGTTGCTGATGCAGGTATATAGGCCCGTGTCCGCGTCGGGAAAACCGGAGGCCCGCTGCGCGGTCTCCACAACGCGTACGGCCTCAAGCGTTGTGCGCGCCACATGATCGAACAAGGCCATCGTCTGTTCGGGTTCGCTGACCATATCCAGGAACACCTGATCGCCCAGCAGCTTAAACGTGCTGTTCAAAACCCCTTGATAGTTCAGGCAGCCGTCGGCATTGCCCCATTCGCGATGCAGAATATCTATCTGCCGCAGGATATCCTGCATGACCGGCGTATCGGCAACAGAAATGGGTTCCAGATCCTTCAATTCCTCCAGCGTAAAGCGCTCACGCGGATGAATGGCCGGCCAGTCGTTATCCCGATAGATAGGGTGCATGCCGTATATCATAGCGATGGGGCAGGTGGAGTACAGCCCCGTGATCGTCGCGCATTCCTGACGAAGATCGTGCTCCTGAAAGCAGGGGATCTGAGGAAAAGCTCCCGTCAGGTATCGCTGCATCTTTTCAAGCTGCGTAAAGCGGAAATACGGATCCGTATGATAGCGCTCGCCGAAGCTGACGCCCGCACGCTCATGGAACCAGTTGGTAGTAAAGCCAACCAACACGCGAAGTCCGTGCTCGGTTCCGTCGCACAGCTCCCAGTTGAGCGGCGCGCTTGGCGGAAGATACGCCTTAATTTGGCGTTTTGTATTCATCGTGTGTCTTCCTATCCTTCCTCAGATATTTTCTGCGCCAGCTCCACGAATTTCACAATCCGATCGTCGGGCGTATTCAAGTCTATGTCAGCAAGACAAATATCGCAATCATGGAACGCGTCCTTTATCCGGCAGAGATCCTGCCTCAGCGCCTCATCATTCTTGACGACCAGATCCCGCGGCGTATAGAATACCGATTTACGCGCGTCAGGCAGCAGCGCGGCGACCAGATCGAAATCGGAGAGGAAGCCAAAGTCCACATAGGAGACCCTGTCGATCTTTGTCAGGCTGCGTACGATCTTGTCCACCGTCCAGTTGCAGGTGTGAATACCCGTGTGCGCCAGTCCGTCTGACACATATTTATCATACGGCAGCAGCAGATCCTCGTAAAACTGCGGTGATATCATATTGACCAGCTATGCAGCAGGAACGGCTTCCCGGCCGCGTGAACGGCGTCAATGATTCTCCTGTAACACGGAACGATCAGTTTGCAAATATCATCATGTGAAAGCAGCGTTGCTGTTCTAAACCCAAGATCGTCTCCAAAGCGACCTACGCAAAAAACATCGCCATATACGGCCAGAAGCCGTTCCCAGCTATGCAAAAGAACTGCCCCCACCCGCGAAAACATCGCTTCGTACAGCTCTGGATCGTCTGCGATCATGTAGCACAAACGCTGATAGCCAGTTAAATCCTGTACGCATTCAAAAACCCCGTTGCCAATGCCGCCGACGGCCTTCATTCCCCGTGGAAGATTGTGCCGCAGCGCCCGAAAGCAACGATCATAGGCCTGATAATACAGCGTTTCCAGCTCGCTAAAGGGATACTTATCAAAGTCCTGACGATCCTTTATCGCTGCGATACTGCTGTTGATCAGCGCCCCTCCGCCCGGAAGAATCTTTGTAAAAACGCCCTCATAGGAAACGGTGTCATAGCCCATTCGCCGGTAAAACTCACAATACAGGCGGAAGTATTCATTGATGTCCTGATCGTTGCCATCCAACAGCACTTGAAACTTTAGGCCAAGGATTTCCTCCATGACCGATTCGGCAATGATATGATCGTAGAGCGGAACGCGATCCGTATTAACGCGGCCAGCAGCGGCGACCAGTATTCGGTAATCGGGTGCAAGCTCAGTCATTTTTCCCTCTCCAGTTTGCGGATGGGCATTCCGCGCAAGCTGAAATGCCCATCCGTCGTTCAATCAGTGAAAACTAACGAATGCCTAGCGAGGCCAGTTCCGCAGTTTCTGCCGCATTGGTGATGTCAATGATTGCGGCGCCGGTATCAATGTTGAATCCGGAGAAGCCATACTTATAGGTTAAGCAACCGTTCAGTATGGGATAGAATCCCTGAAGATACTGCTGCTGGTCAAGTAAAAAGTTGAGATAGCCGTTCTGGATGCCGGCAATTGCGCCCTCGGAAATATCGAAGCCCGCACAAAAGATCTGGCCCGGTTCATATCCAGCTGTCTCAAGATAGCTCTGCATCATGGCCGTATGCGAACCGCCGTCAATGATCAGAATGGCAGTGTCGGGGTTGGACGAGAGATAGCTGACGATCGTTGGCGTGGCCTGCGTGCAATCGGCCTTTGCTTCGGTGGACAGCTCGATGTAATCGACCTCGATGCTGTTTTCTTCCAGACCGTCAATGATGCCCTGGGTCCTCTCGCCGCGCGTTCCGGATTCTCCCAGATATCCCATGACAAGCGCTTTGGAGCCTGCAGCTGCGCCTGATCTCAACGCTGGCTGCACGCCGACGGTATGACCGGAGCCATACAGGTCGGCGCCGACATAGCCAAAGCCCTCCGCAAGATGTTCGTCAACCATGCGCTCGTTGATGGAGTTGTAGCCGGTGATGACGATACCCTTTGCAAGACCCGCTTCCACATATTCCTGAATCGCATCGTCGGGCGCCATGCCGACCAGGCTGATTACGTTGACGTCATTGCGCGCAACAGTCTGGGAAAGCAGCTCGACCGTCTTGCCGGCGTCCCAGTCCGTATACAGGTATTCCACATTGCAGCCTAACAGCTTTTCGGCGAGTTCAACGCCTTTACGAACCGATTCCGTAAAGGTATCTGTGGTGGAGCCGCCAAGCCATACGACGTTGATACCGGCAAATTCGCCTGCCTCGGAGGCTTCGGGGGCGTCCGCGACTGCCGCCGGAACATCGGCGGATTCCGTCGTTGCATCCGCTGCTTCCACCGGAGCGGCTGTTGCCGTGCAGGCCATGCCGCACAGTGCCAATAGAACGCACATCACAATGATAACTAACTTTTTCATTTTTTCCTCCTGCTTGTTTTTTATTTTGAGGCTCAGAACTATCCTGCGCTGCGGTGTAGAAGAACCTCAAATATATGAATTCCTGTGAAACCGTATACATGGTTGTGATTGAAGCAGCCGACTGCCGTTGCGCGCTTATATGCGCGAATTCTTGCTGCGTGTTTACAGGATAGCAAACTGTAATTGCTATTGCAACATATGAATTGCGAAAACAGAACGAATTTACAATTTCGCATGCAGACTGGTTGGAATCGAATATTGCGATTTTGCGCTCATCCAAATTTGAAGTGTTCGGTATATTGCATAATGGTTTGATGGCTATCGATGCTTCATATGATGCGCTGAGACACTGAATGCCAAGTGAAATATGGATTAAATGTTAAACAATTAATTGCGTTCGCATGTACTGCGTGCGTATTGACAATATATTCTTGCGTATTTATAATAAAAATCGTTAGCATAGCTTTTGTTGCTTAGGCAGTGAACAGGGGGCACACAATATGGCAAAAATTTCTTTCAGCGAACGGCGAAATGAAATCCTAAAGATTATATTAGAAAACAATGTTGCCAGCAATTCCAGCCTGGCCGCTATGTTTCAGGTGTCCACCGAAACGATACGCAAGGATATGCTTTTTCTTGAGAAGCAGGGCTTGATTCAGAAATTGCATGGCAGAGCGCAGATGCTGCCCAATTATATCGATTCGCCCATTGAATTGCGTTCACGACAGCACTATGAACAGAAGCAAAGGATTGCGCGCGCAGCTTTGAGCCTTATCAATAACAATTCGGTCATCTATCTTGACAGCGGCAGTACGGCGCTAGAAATTGCCAAGCTTCTTATTGAACGCGAAAATGTGCTGGTTATCACGCATTCACTAACAGTGGCCAACGTTGTCATGCGTCAACGGAACGTTGTCTACATCACGGGTGGCTTCATTGATATCAATACGCAGATTACAAGCGGGCCCTGCACAATAGACTCGCTCAAACACTTTCGCCCTGCAATAGCCTTTATGGGAACAAACGGCATCCGTTATCATAATGGCCCAACTACGCAGAACTTCGACGATATAGCCATGAAAACGGCAGTCCTGGATATCAGTGCCAAGACCTGCATCGTTTGTGACAGCAGTAAGTTTTATGAGGGCGCGATTGCGCAATATGCGGAATGGTCGCGTATCGACACCATCATTACCGATGCGTCCATGCCTGAGGATGTCGCGCCGGCAGAGGACAGGCCGGAGATTGTAATAGCCTAGATTACCGGTTTTGCCCATTTTGGGGGAAGCCTCGCGGCAGCATATTGTCATGATGAGTATTCGGATGGAACACAGAGCAAGGAAAGGCGGCGCCGGATGGAACCGCTGCCGCCAATCAATGCTTTGCCTCATCCACATCACTGTTTGAAGCGTTTATAGAATGGGGGATGCACCCACAAGCTTACGAGCCTTCTATATACCGCCCATTAAGTTCAACTGACTGAGCGCTTGTGATTGAACGTTCTCGAACAGAGAGATATAGAATTTTACCTGCTGCACCGCATTGTCTTTCTCCAGAGCTTTTTGCAGCATACTGATTTTAATCTCGTTTACAGGCGTCTGAAGCATGTAGTTGAGCAGTGCCTTGGCGTGATGTGATCGCGCCGCTCCGGGGCTAGCCCCCGGAGCGCACTACCGGCTTTCCCAAGCCTTCGTGCAAGCAAGCAAAAGTGTAACCTATGTTTG
>CAZCAV010000031.1:19615-23293 GCA_964496795.1 uncultured Oscillospiraceae bacterium | reverse complement strand
CCTCGGGGAACGTGACGGAGTCTAGCGAATCGCAATAATAAAAAGCACTGTCGCCAATGCTCGTCACGCCCTCGGGAATATTGTAATCTCCGCTCACCACAGCGCTCAGCGCCGTCGCCAGATGTCCATCCGCGGCAATGACAGCACCGTTTTCATAACGGTAGGCTGTGTTGCCTGCCGCTATCGTGAACACGCTCAGTTCGAAGCAAAGCGAGAAAACGCCGTCCCCGATGTGCGTCACGCTCTTGGGGATCGTGACGGCGATCAGCTTGTCGCAGCTGCTAAAAGCACTGTCGCCAATGCTCGTCACGCCCTCGAGGATCGTGACGGAGGTCAGGGATTCACAATTTTCAAAAGCACTGTCGCCTATACTCGTCACGCTCTTGGGGATCGTGACGGAGCGTAGCGAGCGGCACCAATAAAAGGCACTATCGCCTATGCTCGTCACGTCCTCGGGGAACGTGACGGAGTCTAGCGAATCGCAATAATAAAAAGCACTGTCGCCAATGCTCGTCACGCCCTCGGGGATCGTGACGGAGATCAGGGATTCACAATAATAAAAAGCGCTGTCGCCTATACCGACGATGCGGTATCCGCCGATCTCGTCGGGAATATGCAGGTCTATCTCGCTGCCGGCATAGTGTGTAATGACTGCTTCATCGCCCGTCGCCAGCAGCGTATAGTCGCCTGCGATCACCTCGACCGGCGCCGGCGTGGGACTGGGGCTGGGCGTTGACACGGGCGTGGCGGCTGCCGTGGGTGCGGGCGTCGGCGCATCGATCGCCGCGACCTGCTTTTTCCCATTCCTTGGTAACACAAACACGAACAGGACGGCGGCCAACACGCCAAGACCTGCGGCTGCCGCCAGCAATACCGCAACACGGCGGGAGGGCTTCTTTTGGGAAGCTGTTTCCGGCTCTGGCGCGGATTCGGGCGCTTTCGCGGGCTCTTGTACAGGCGGCGGCTCCTGCGCCTTTGCCGCCCTTTCCTGCCGCTCCTGTTCCCTGGCTGCTTTGCGCGCAGCCTCGCGCGCTTCCTTTTCCCGCGCTTTGGCAAGCGCCTCAGCCTGACGTTCCCGCGCCTTGACGGCGGCCTGAGCTTCCTGCTCCCGCTTCTTGGCCGCCTTTTCCTCGGCGGCTTGTGCCTGCATGGCGGCGCGGCGCGTTCGCGCGGCCTCGCGCGCGGCTTCCTTTTCCTGACGCTCCCGCTCTTTGGCGGCCTTTGCTTCCGCTTCCCTGCGCAGCTTTTCCGCTTCCTCGCGCAGCTTCTCATTCAGGCGTTCCCGCGCTATACTTTCCCAGTCGGTCGCTGTGACGACCGGCGCGCCGGCGCCTTCAAGCTCCGCCATGAGCTCTGCCATGCTCTGCTGGCGGTCGCGGCCGCGGATGGACAGGCCCCGCAGCAGCGCCGCCTGCTGAACCTCCGTAAAGTCCGCGCCGAGCGCGTTCGGCGGCGTAAGAGCCGCATCCTCCATGACACGATCCATCGCCTGCGGCGGCAGCTTGCCCGTGCTCAGGCAATAGACCGTGGCGCACAGCGCATAGATATCCGTCCACGGGCCCTGCTCGCCGTGCGTGCGGTACTGCTCCTCGGGCGCAAAGCCGTGCTTGACGTTGATCGTCAGGCTCTTTTCGCCCATCGCCGATATCTGCCGCGCCGCGCCAAAGTCGAGCAGCTTGACCGTTCCCTCGGGCGTGAGCATGATGTTGTCCGGCGCGATATCGCGGTGCAAAAGTCCCGCCTCGTGTACGCGCGAAAGCGATCCCATGAGCGGCTTCAGCAGCTCCAGAAGCTCTTTGGACGGGATCTTGCCGCCGCGCTCTCTGGCATAGGCCTTGAGCGTCTGGCCCTCGACAAAGTCCATGACGATATAGGCCGTGCCGTTCTCCTGAAAGAAGCGCCTTACGCCCACGATGCAGGGATCGCCGGAAAAGCGCGCCAGCACGCGCGCCTCGTCCACGAACTTCTGCCTGCCGCGTGTGAAGAACTCGCCCTTTTCGCCGATCATGGGCACGACTGTGGAGTGCGTGCTCTGCTCCCTTGTCGCGCAGCCGTCTGGGTAATACTCCTTGATGGCGACCTTCTGGTCGAACATGAGATCCCAGCCCACATAGGTCACGCCAAAGCCGCCCTGACCCAGCGCCGCGCCTACAAAATAAGTCCCCGCAAGGATACTGCCGGCGGGAAGCTGATGCTGTTGGTTTTGAACGTTGGCGTTATCGAGGCCGCAAACGGGACAGACCGCGCCGGGTTCCGGCAGCGGCGACATGCAGTGAAGGCAGGTTGTGGAAGGGTCGAGCATGATGATATCCCCCCGGATATGTCATATTCTACCATGTCCGGTGAAAAATGGGAAGGGGCGGCTTTTGCGGGGCAAGGCGTTTCGCTAAAAAGTTTTCTGTATTTTCGCTTATACTATGGTATAATAAAAACATATATAGAAGGAGGGATTGGACCATGCTTATCGAAACCCTCGGCCCGACCGCCATTCCGACAATCGTATGCTTTGTGCTTGGCCTGTTGTTTCTCATTATTGAAATGTTCACGCCCGGCGTCGGCGTGCCCTGCGTGCTGGGCCTCATGTGCCTTGTGGCGGTGGTGGTCATGCAGCTGGGCTGGGGCAGCCCTTCCGTGGCGCTCTACATCATCGCCATCGCGCTGCTGATCATTATATTGGGCATCATCCTGATCATACGCTCGCTTCAGCGGGGCCGCCTGTCGCATTCGTTCCTGGTGCTGGACGAAAGCATTGCGGGCGATTCCACCGATTTGGGCTCCGACCGTGCCGCGGGACTTGTCGGCAGCACGGGCATAGCCGTTACGGCGCTTCGGCCTGCCGGTATTGCGGAAATAGACGGCAAGCGGCTCGACGTTATGACCACGGGCGCGTTCGTTCAGAAGGGCCGTTCTTTGCGGGTGACCAATGTGGAGGGCCTGCACATTCTGGTGGAGGAAATTGAGCCTCAGGAGCCCGCCGCGGACAGTCCGGAAGCATGAAATACTGCAAGCGCTGCGGCGTACTCTATTCTGACGCCAATGCCTGCTGCCCCAAGTGCAACGCCGCGCTCACGGAATATGAGCCGCCGGAAGCGCCCGCAGCCGATAAGCGCGTACGCATAAAGCAATGGATTGCGCTGTGCCTCGGCATTCCCCTGACCATCGCCGTATTCTATTTGTTTTTCTGGCTGATGCGTTCAGCCGCCCAATAAAAACGACTTACAGGAGGTTCTTATGCCATTCGTAGCCGCTGCAATGGGTCTTGTACCCGTCATTCTGATTATTATTGCCGCCATCGTATTTCTGGTGCTCTTCTTCAGCTTTGTGCCGTTGGGCCTTTGGATTTCTGCGCGCGCTTCGGGCGTTCGTATCGGCATTTTTCAGCTCGTCGGCATGCGCGTGCGCAAGGTCGTTCCGAGCCGCATCGTGAATCCCTTGATCAAGGCCACCAAGGCCGGTCTCGAGGTTTCCATCAACAAGCTTGAGGCGCATTACCTGGCCGGCGGCAACGTGGACCGCGTGATAAACGCCCTGATCGCCGCGCAGCGCGCAGGCATCCCGCTGGGCTTCGAGCAGAGCTGCGCCATCGACCTGGCCGGCCGCGATGTATTGAACGCCGTGCAGATGAGCGTCAATCCCAAGGTCATTGAAACGCCGGTCATCGCGGCGGTCGCCATGGAC
>CAZCAV010000031.1:0-19605 GCA_964496795.1 uncultured Oscillospiraceae bacterium | reverse complement strand
ATCATCGCCCGTATCGGCGAGGGCATCGTTACGACCGTCGGCTCGTCCAACAGCCATAAGGAGGTTCTGGAAAACCCCGACAAAATTTCGCGTACCGTGCTTGATAAGGGCCTTGACGCGGGCACTGCGTTCGAGATCCTATCCATTGATATCGCGGATGTGGACGTTGGCCGCAACGTCGGCGCCCAGCTTCAGATCGATCAGGCTGAGGCCGACAAGCGTATCGCGCAGGCCAAGGCGGAGGAGCGCCGCGCCATGGCCGTTGCGCAGGAGCAGGAGAACATCGCCGAGGTACAGGGCATGCGCGCCCGCGTGATCGAAGCCGAGGCCGAGGTGCCGCGCGCGCTCGCTTTCGCGTTCCGCGAGGGCCGCATAGGCGTGATGGACTACTATAACATGAAGAACGTCATGGCCGATACGGATATGCGCGAGGCGATCACCAAGGGCACGAAACCCGTGGAAAGCGAGAAGAAATAAGCATGCAGTGGCTGTTTATACTTGTCGCCGTCTTTTGGGTCGTCATCAGCATAGCCGGCAATAAGAAAAAACAACAGGCCAAGGCCGAGGCGGAGAAGCGGGCGGCCGAGGCGGCGCGGCAGGCGCAGTCTGCGGCTCCGCCGCCGCAGCGTCCCCAAACGGTGTATTCGCCCTATTATCCTGATGCGCAGCCGCAGCGTCCCGTGCAGCAGCCGCAGCGTCCCGTGCCGCGGCAGTCTGCGGCGCAGCCTGCGCGCGCCGCGCAGGCGCCCGTGCAGCCGGCGCGCACGGCCCAGGAGCCGCGCATGCAGCAGACCGTACAGACCGCGCCGCAATCACGCATGCAGGCCAGCCCGACAAGCACGCTGACGGAGATCCGTCAGACGCAGCGGCATACGCTTGCGCCAAGCGGCAAGGGCGGACACGCGCATCAGGAAACGAGCCTGACCGGCTTTGAGCCCGAGTGCGGCCCCGAAAGCGCCGCGGCAGAGCCGGAGGCTGAGCGCGAAGCGTACGCGGGCATGCCCGTATTCTCCTGGCAGCCCAACGCCGTGCTCAACGGCATGCTGTATGCAGAGATACTTGGAAAACCAAAAGCGCTCAGGCAGTAAGCGCCGGCTTTCCGGTGCGCAGGCGGAGTATTGGAAGCGTGTACTGTTTACGGCAGTACCGCTTCTTGCGCTATTGATTTTTTTTGCGCGATGGCTGCTTTTGACACGGCCGGATCAGCCGCTTGGGATTCTGACTGCAACGCTGATCACCTTCCTGTTTGCGCTGCTGGGGCTTCGCTTTATTCCGCAGTGGATGCGGGCCTGGAGCCTGGCGCCCTGGGAGCCGATGAGGTCGATCGAGGGAAAGCGCACGTCGCGGACGCGGAACATGCACCCGACGCTCAAGATCCTGCTGGCGCTTGTGATCTTCCGCCTGCTGATATTGACGGTCGCCTATGGGCTGCTGCTTTTTGGAGATGGCTACACGGGCGGCATATTTGACAACCTGAGCCTGTGGAACCGGCTTGGCTCCGACAGCCGGCATTATCTGAGTATTGCCGAAAACTGGTACACGAACGTGGGCGACGACCGGCTTTTGATCGTGTTCATGCCGCTGTACCCGATTCTGGTCAGGCTCGTCAATTCCCTTTTTCACGATTATCTGGCCAGCGGCATGTTTGTGTCAAACCTCTGCTGCGTCATAAGTGGACTGCTGTTTTATGAGCTCGCGCTTTTGGATCATGACATTCCCACCGCGCGGCGCTCGCTGAAGTACCTGTGCATACTGCCGGCCGCCTTTCTGTTTTCCGCGCCGCTTTCCGACGCGCTGTTTTTGACACTGTCGCTGGCCTGCGTCTATCTGATGCGCAGGCGGCATTATGCCTTTGCTTCCATATTCGGCTTTCTGGCTGCGTTCACGCGCGCGCCCGGCGTGCTGCTGCTTGCGCCGCTCTGCTTTGAACTGGTGGGCGATATCATCCGCGGCGCGCGGGAAAACCGGAAAAACCGAGTCTGGATTCTGCGTCAGAGCGGCAACGCTGCATCGCTGCTTCTGATACCCTGCGGTTTGCTGCTGTATTTGTATGTTAACTATACCGTGACGGGAAACCCGCTGATGTTCTTGACGTATCAGAGCACGCATTGGCATCAGAACCTAGGCTGGTTCTTTTCCACGGTCAATACGCAGACGGAGAACCTGATCAACAATCTCAGCGCGGGCGGCAATATCAAGCTGGCGCTGGGACTCTGGCTGCCGAACCTTCTCTATATCTTTGCTGCGCTTGGACTCTTAACGGCGGCGCAAAAAAAGCTGCGCGCCTCCTATGTAGCCTACTTTATCGCTTACTTTGTCGTCTGCATGGGCGCGACCTGGCTTTTGTCCGCGCCGCGTTACCTGACGGCCTGTTTCCCGCTGGCGCTCTCCGTGGGCGCATTGACGGAGAAGCGCTGGGTGGACGTGCTGGCGACGCTGGCCTGCCTGGGCCTGATGCTGCTGTACATGGCCGCCTACGTCCATCAGTGGTATGTGTATTGACATGAAGGAGCTTTGGAGCATCTACGTCAGCTTTCTCAAGGTCGGCGCCTTCATGTTCGGCGGCGGCTATTCGATGCTGCCGCTGCTTGAGCGCGAGCTGGTGGACAGGCGCGGGTGGGCGAGCGAGGAGGAGCTGCTGGATTATTTTACGATCTCCCAGTGCACGCCCGGCGTTATTGCCATCAATACGGCCACATTCATCGGCCACAAGAAGCGCGGATGGCTCGGCGGCATGGTGGCGACGCTGGGCGTGATCACGGTTCCCGTGCTGCTGGTGCTGGCCATAGCGGCGCTTCTGCTGCATTTTTGGGGTCAGCCGCTTGTGCAGTATGCGTTTCGGGGCGTGCGCGTGGCGACGGCCGCGCTGATCGCTTCGGCGGTGATACGCCTGATGAAAACGGGCGTAAAGAACTGGATCGGTCTGGTGGTGTGCATGCTGGCCTTTGGCGCCGTGGTCGTGTTTGGCGCCTCGCCCGTACTGGTGATCGCCTGCGCGGCGGTCGTAGGTCTGGTGGCGGGGAGGATAAGAAAAACATGACTCTGTTGCTGCTATTTTGGGAGTTTTTCAAGGCGGGACTGTTTGCCGTCGGCGGCGGCCTTGCCACGCTGCCGTTTTTGCAGCGTATGATGGAGAAGTATCCGGACTGGTTCGGTTCGCTTCAGCTTGCGGATATCACAGGCGTGGCGGAATCTACGCCCGGGCCCATAGGCGTCAACGCCGCGACCTTCGCCGGCTATACCGCAGGCGGCGTCGCGGGAGCGGTGACGGCCTCGCTGGCCGTGGTGCTGCCGTCATTTTTGATCATCTCGCTGATCGCCGGCGTATACGATCGCTACAAAAACAGCCGCCTGGTCATGGACGCGTTCTCCACGCTGCGTCCGGCGGCCGTGGGGCTGGTGGGCGCGGCTGGCTACGCGCTGTGCAAAAGCGTCCTGTTTCTCGGCTGGAACGGAAATCTGCGTACGGCGTTTGATTGGCCGAGCCTTGCACTGTTCGCGGTGATATTTATCTGCCTCATGCTGCCAAAGCTCAAAAAGCTGCATCCGGTCGTGTATATCGCGGTCGGAGCCGCAGCAGGCCTTGTGATGGGTCTCGTCTAAGCGCCGCTGTCGTACCTGGCGATCAGAGCGTTCAATTCTTCGTCGGAAAGATCAAACTCCTTTTGCAGATACTGGAGCGCGAGCGGCGCGCGCCGCCCGATGTTGGTTTTGAGCAGCTCCACGCTGCTTTCAAAGAAGGACATGCTGCCCGGCGTTTGCATTTCTTCAAAATGGCGCGGCAGTTCCGCGCGGTACACGGCCGCCATTTCATCGACCATGGGGAGCAGCCGTTCGGGCGTAAAATATGTGTAGACAAGCTGCACATAGCGCTCCACAAAGCGTTGGCACCAACCGGCGTTCTGGCGGAGCGCGCAATAGATATCCATATTTGTCAGCGATCTGTCCGCGGCGGGAATACCACGCGGCGTAAAGTAGGAAACGAGCACGTTTTTCATCCAGTAGTTGCGGTGCAGGCCGTAATCCAGATCAAAGAGTATGGGTCTCCACCTGACGGTATAGTCGGCGGAGCGCCAGTATTTCTGATTGAACATATCGTTGTTGGCAAAATAGGATTGAAAGATGACATATTCCGCGAAGCAGTCCACGTCCACCCACTGGCCGAACTCCTCCAGAACGGCGTCGTCGGAAAAATCCTGCGTCCGTGCGTATTCGCGCACGCGCAGAAAATCGTCCGCCGTGCCGTGGAGCGCTTCGTCGTTGCGGCGGATAATATCGACGCCGTCCGGATCCACGCCGTAGTGCGCGGCCAGATAGGAGGCGTTCTGCTGTTCGTTGAGATCGAACAGGCCGTAATAGGCCCCGTTGATATAGACTACGACCACGCGTGTGCGGAAATTGTCCAGATCGAGCCCGTCCGCGACGCGTGAGAAGAAGGAGTCCCGCAGCCTTGCCTGCCCGCGGTCCTGTCCGCCGCCTCGCAGGGAAAAAGCGCTGTATTGCAGAATGTCGCTGTCCTCAAAGAAGGGGTAGGTTACCGCGGCCTGACCATAGCTCGCGCGCAGGTGCACCGTGAAGGCCTTGTGCGAGTAGTTGAGCGTCTTGTGACCCTTGGCGCGCAGTCCGGCCGGAAAGCTTGCGCCAAGCGAGCCTGCGGTCTCATAATAGGATATATTGACCTCAGATTCCGGTTTGTTGTCGTAATCGCTGAACTTTGTCCGTTTAATAATGTTGATATCGTCCTCGTCGCCAGAGATACAGACCACAGGCACCGTATGCCGGCTGCCAAACAGATAGCTGCGGGTAACGACGTCGCTCATGAGATACCCGTCGATGAAGGCCGCGGCGCGTACGACGGTATTATGCCCGATAGAGAGGCCGCCCTCATAGACGGCGGATGTGATATTCGGCTTGGTCCCGTCAAGCGTATAGCGAATGACGGCGCGTGCGTCGGGGCAGCTGAGCTCCAGCTGAAAGGCTTCGCTTTGGTAGAGCGCGGTTTCGGAGAACAGGGGCTGCGGCGCATAACCGCGCGCGCCGCTGGCAGCGTTCTCCTTGCCGGGCGTCGGCGTTTCAAAAAAAACGCGGCTCAAGCCGCTGCTGTCCGCCCGTCCGCAGGATATGCCCGGCGAAAGCGAGCCGGAAAGAAAGCGGTCTATGGGACTGCCGTCGGAGTCGGAGAGCAGCAGCATTTCACCCGTGGCCGCGATGCCGAAGGCAGCGGTGCTTTCCGCCAGCAGCGTTTCATCGGAGGCAGCGTAGATCACCGCATAGCCGTCTGGCGGCAGGCTCAGGCTCTCGATCCTCCATTTCAGGGGCTCATAGGCGGAATCGGAGAGATACCAGCCCGAGAGATCGAGCGTCTGCCCGCTGAGATTATGCAGCTCGACCCAGTCGAGCGTATCGTCGCCGTGTACGCCTCCGGCAAAAACCTCGTTGATAACAGCCGAGGGCGCGCGTTCGGTAATGGCAGACAGCGTTTTGAAGGGGGTGGCGTTGGCGTAGCCGGGCGTAGGCAGCGCGTAATAGACCATGGAGCCGTCGTCTGCGCGGCCGACGGAAACGTCCTCCGGACAGTCGGAAGGAAGCCGGAAGCTGTCCATGCGGAAGCTTTTGGCGTCCGTGAGGATCAGCTCGGTTTCCGAGCCGGAAAGACCGAAGGAAGCGTGGATCTCCGATTCGTTCACGCGATCCTTGCCGGAGAGGAATACCAGACAATAACCGCCCGGCTCGAGGCTGCGCTCAGGCAGGGCCCATTTGAAGGGGGAGTCCGGATCATCGGAAAGATAGTAGCCGGAGAGCTCCACCGCCTGATCGGAGCCATTATACAGCTCCGCCCATTCCTCGCGGTCGCCGTCCAAATCAACGTTGGTGTAGCGGTTGCTCGGCAGCACCTCGTTGATGCTCAGCGGATCGCTTGCGTCCATGGCTGCCGGCGCGGCGCTTTCGAACAGCGTGTCGGAGTTGGCGGCGGCGGGCGTGGGAAAGGCGGTGTAGAGGATGCTCTCGCCGCTGCGGACGACGGCAAGATTATTGTACAGACCCGCCTCCCAGCTCAGGGCGTCAAATACCGTGCCGAAGGCGTCGGAGAGATAGACGGCCGTTTCCGTGCTGCCGATACGGAAATTGGCGACAAGGGAGCCGTCCGCCGGATCGTCGCCGCCCAAATGCACGACGACGTAGCCGCCCGCCTCCAGCGTGCCGTCAGGCAGCTCGAAGCGCGTGGGTACGGCGGGGTTGTCGCTGAGACAATAGTCCTCGAGCCGGACGGCCTCGTCCGAAGCGTTATACAGCTCGACCCAGGCCTCGCCGCGCTCGGGATAGGGCACGATCTCGGAAAGACGGAGGCTGTTTTGGGAAAGGTTCAAAAGCGCGGCCAGATCGTCTGCGATGGTCGCGTCCACATTGGGGGCGTTGGGCGTGGTAGCCAGCGTATAGCCGTAGCTGCCGTCGGAGCGGCGCGCGTATGCCACGTCCGAAGACATCGCCGGCACCTCAAGCTGCTGTATCACGCCGTAATAGCTGTCGATCAGATACAGGGTCTCGCCTGCGCGGCTGAGGCCGAAGCCTGTGCAGGGCGTGTCCAGCGTTTCGTTGCCGTTGGCGTCGGTAAGATAGACGATGCAGGTGCCGCCCGCGGGCAGGATCAGCTCGTCGAAGGTGAACTTCTTGATATTGCGGATGTTGTCCGTCATATGATAGCCGGCCAGGTTGATATCGGAATCGGCCGGATTATACAGCTCGACCCAGTCGGGGGAGCCGATCGTAGCGTCCGTAAGCGAAAGATGGTTGCTTGAAACGACCTCGTTGATGACGATCGCGCCCTGAGAGACCGTGCCCGTGCAGCCCGAAAAAGCAGGCACAAGCGCGCCTGCCGTCAAGAGCATAAGAATTGGCTGAACCCACCGCCATTTCATGCAAGAATTATAGCACATATCATATTTTGGTGTAAAGTGCCGTTCGACACGCGCTTTTGAGCGCCTTATTGACGGCTTGCCCCAAACGTTCTAAAATAGCAATATGGAAACGAATAGTCATGCAACTCGGCCTGCGGGCAAATGCCTCGGCTGGCTGGCTCTGTGTATAGCGGCGGGCGTGCTGGGCACGGTGATCTGGCCGGCCTATTTGCTGTTGCCGGCGCTTTGGGCGGCCGCCATGCTTCGCGTAAGGCCCCAATGGCTGGCGCTGTTTGCCGCCGTAATGCTTGGCACGGCATATCTGCTTTTCGGCGACTGGCTGATGGCTCTGTGCCTGACAGCGTTGGCGGCTCTGCCTGCGCTGGCAGTTTGCATCATGCAAAAGCGGCGCATGGGAAACGTCTATACGGCGGCGGCGATGGCGGGCCTGTCGCTGCTGGCGCTTTACGGACTGGTCTGCCTGCCGGGCGTGATCTCCGGCGAGGGCGCTTTTGCTCCGGTGCAAAACCTGTTTTCCGCGGCGATCGCCGATACCAAGCAGACGATGGCGCTGCTGCCCGGCCTGCCGGAAAGCCTGCTGACCAATTGGGAAAACTACATTGATCTGTTTGAAAATACGCTTCCCTGCCTGATCGTGCCGGCTCTCTGCGCCATTGCCTGCGTGCTCGCGTTATCCAACCTGCTGTTCTTCAGGCTGTTTGTCCGTAAATGCGATTTTGGCCTTGCGAAGCTTCGGCCCTTTGGCGACTGGGGCATTCCACGCGGTCTGACAGGCGGTCTGTTCCTTATGCTGATGGCCGCGTTGATCGTCAGCTTTACGGAATGGGAGTTTGCGGCGGGGTTTTCCGCTACGGTGAATGTGATCGTGGGCTTTCCGCTGGTCGTTCAGGGACTTTCGACGCTGGACTTTTTCATGCAGCGTACGCGCCGCCCCGCAACCGCCCGCACGCTGGTATATATTGGCGTCGGCCTGCTGTTTTCCATCCTGCAATCGCCGCTGATGCTGCTTGGCTGCTGCGAGCAGATATTCCGTCTGCGCGAGCGCTTCCGCGCGGCCGGAGCGCAGCGCCCCACCCTGTGACCCGTTTTAGGAATGCGTAAGGAGTTTGGCATGAAGAATCCGCTGAAGCTGTTGATACCGCCCGTTGTACTGACGGTGCTGCTTTGCGTGGCGCTGTATTTTTCCTATCTGTTTCAGGGCGGGCTGCTTCTTGTGTCGCTTGTGGCGCTTGGCGCGGCGCTGATACTGTATATCGTGATGGCCTGCGTGATCCGCGCACGCGCGCGCAAGCTTGAGATGGAAATGAACGACGTTTTCCATAATAACGCGGGCGCAACGGCGAAGATCATCCAGCAGGTCTCGGTGCCCTGCGCCCTGATTACGCCCGAGGGCCGCATCGTCTGGCGCAACGATACCTACGCCCGCCTTTATGATGAGGACGACGTTACGGCCATACTGCCGCAGTATCATGCCACGGCCCCCCAGACAGCGGTGCCGCTGGATTACGCGGGCGGTTCCTACCAGGTCATGAATATGCCCCTCGCGCGCGCCAACCGGCCCCTGACCTTCCAATACTGGCTGGATCGCACGGAGGCCGAGCATTATAAACGGTTGTTTGAGGAGCAGATGCCCTATGTGGCGCTCGTCTATGTCGATAACTATGAGGAGCTTGCAAGCGACCTGCAGTTCCAGCGTACGAGCGTGCTTGCAGAGGTGGAAAAGCAGCTTTCCGAAACGGTGCGCGCCATTGGCGGCATTTATCGCCGCTATGAAAACGGCCGGTTCCTGATCGTGTTCGAGGCCAAGCAGCTTCGGAAGATGGAGGAGGAGCGCTTTGCGCTTCTCGAGACAGCGCGCAAGATCGATACCGGAACGGGTACGAGCGTATCGCTCTCCATTGCGGTGGGCGTGGCCGACCGCGTAGCGCTTTCCGATGAAAGCGCGCGGCAGGCCATGGAGCTTGCGCTTGGCCGCGGAGGCGATCAGGCGGTCATCAAGGCCGGCGCCAGCTACCGTTTTTATGGCGGGAAGCGCCAGCTTGATTCCATGCAGTCGCGCGTCAAGACGAGGCTGTTTTCCAAGGCGCTCCGGCAGCTTTTTGAAAATGCGGGCGATGTGTTCATCATGGGGCACAAGCATGCCGATCTGGACTGCATCGGCGCGTCGCTGGGCGTCGCGGCCTGCGCGCGGCATATCGGCTCGAGAGCCTATATCGTACTCGACGAGGATAATGCGAGCATTGACCGCGCAATAACGCTTATGCGCGAGAACCGCGCCTATGAGGGAATGCTGATCTCGCCCGATCTGGCCGAACGTATGATGCGGCCTACGAGCGTTCTCATGATCGTGGATACGCAGCGGCCGGGCACCGTGATGGCGCCGCGGCTCATAGGGCTTGCCAGCCGGCTTGTGCTGATCGACCATCACCGGCGCAGCGCGGATCACATCGAAAACACGACGCTGCATTATCTCGAGTCGCGCGCATCGTCGGCAAGCGAGCTTGTGACCGAGGTGATCCAGTATTTTGATGATAATCTGCGGCCGGCGGCCTTTGTTTGCGGCACGCTGCTTGCGGGTATTACGGTGGATACCAAGCATTTTGCCTTTAATGTCGGCTCGCGCACCTTTGAAGCGGCAGGCTATCTGAGGCGCAACGGCGCGGATATCAGTATGGTCAAGCAGCTTTTTCAGGACGATATGGAGAGCTACGGCGACTGCGCCAACACCGTGCGCAGCGCGGAGATCATGCAGGGCGGCATTGCGGTCGCCATGGTGGACGAAAACGTTAAGAACGCCAAGCTGATCGCCGCCAAAGCGGCCGACGAGCTTGTGGGCATCCGCGGCATAGAGGCGGCGTTCGTGCTGGGACGCGAGGACGGCGTGGTCAGCGTATCCGGCCGCTCGCTCGGCAATATCAACGTGCAGCTGATCTGCGAGAAAATAGGCGGCGGCGGACATCTGACCATGTCCGGCGCGCAGCTTGGCGATATGGACATGGAAGAGGCGGACGCGCTGGTTTGCGCCGCCATCAACGAATACATGCAGGAGGGCGGACAAAAATGAAGGTGCTATTGGAACAGGACGTTAAGGGAACGGGCAAGAAGGGCGAGATCGTCAACGTATCGGACGGCTATGCGCGCAATTTTCTGCTGCCGCGCAAGCTGGCGGCGCCGGCCGACGCCGCCGCGGTCAACGCCGCGAGCATATCCAAATCGGCGGCTGCGCACCGGAAATTTCAGGCGGGCGTCGCCGCGCGCGACGCGGCCAAGCAGCTTGAGGGCACCAGCGTGACCGTCAGCGCCAAGGTCGGCGAAAACGGCCGTCTGTTCGGCGCCATCACGGGCAAGGAGATCGCCGCGGCGCTTAAGGAGCAGCGGGGGATGGACATCGATAAAAAGAAAATTGCCCTCAGCGAGCCCATTCGCGCCACGGGCGAATATACCGCGCGCATCAGCCTGTTTGAAAATACATTCGCCAGCGTGCAGGTGATCGTAAAGGAAGCGTAAATGGAGGAGCGTACCGAACGCAATCAAACGCCCCCGTCCTCGCCGGACGCGGAGCGCTCCGTGCTTGGCAGCATGCTCATAGACGGCAACGCGCTCGAGATCGCGCTCGAGCAGCTTAAGGCCGAGGATTTCTATGTGCCTGCGCATGAGTCGGCGTTTGCCGCCATGCGCGACCTTAGAAGCAACGGCTCCTCGGTCGATCTTGTCACGCTGACCAATGAGCTCGAAAAACACGGTCAGCTTGAACGCGCGGGAGGCCCCGCCTACCTTTCGGAGCTTATGAGCTTTGTGCCGACGGCCGCCAATGTGCAGTACTATGTCGAGATCGTCGAGGAGAAGAGCGTGCAGCGCCAGCTCGTGCGCGCGGGCGGCGAGATCGTGCGCGACGGCATGAACGAGGACAAGCCACTTGAGGATACGCTTAACGACGCAGAGCGCCGCATTTACGATATATCCATGCGCAAGACCGAGGATTCGCTCCTGCCCGTGGAGCAGATCGTTCCGGCCGCCTTTAATCAGATCGGCGAGCTCATGAACCGCAAGGGCAGGATCACGGGCGTGGCGAGCGGCTTTACGGAGCTCGACCGCATGACCAACGGCTTCCAGCACAGCGATCTCGTGATCATCGCAGGCCGTCCCGCCATGGGGAAAACCAGCTTTGCCGTCAATATCGCGCAGTATGCCGCCATACACGACGGCCGCACCGTGGTCGTGTTCAGCCTTGAGATGAGCGCCGAACAGTTGGTCATGCGCATGCTCTGTACGGAGGCCTCCGTGGAATCCCAGAAGATCAAGGAAGGACTTGTCGGGAACGAGGAGCTGGCCAGACTCATGGAGGTCATGGAGCCCATGAGCCGCGCGAAGCTGTATATCGACGATACAGGCGGCGTGACCGTGCCTATGATCCGTTCCAAGTGCCGCCGTCTCAAGGCGCGCAGCGGACTGGACATGGTCGTGATCGACTATATGCAGCTCATGCAGAGCGCCGGCGGCCGTAAATCCGATAACCGTATGCAGGAGATATCCGATATCACGCGCCAGCTGAAGCTTTTGGCCCGTGAGCTCGACGTACCCATACTGCTGCTGTCCCAGCTCAATCGCGGCCCGGAGCAGCGTCAGGATCATACGCCCATGCTCTCCGATCTGCGTGAATCCGGCTCCATTGAGCAGGACGCAGATATGGTCATACTGCTTTACCGCCCCGCTGTTTACGACGAAACGCTCGATAACACCAGCGATATCATCATTGCCAAGCATCGCCACGGCCCTACCGATACCGTGCAGCTTGCCTGGCAGGGCGAGTACACGCGCTTCCGCAATTTGCTGCGCAGTTAGTGCTTTCTTTTCAAGAGAAAAGAAAGCACCAAAGAAAAGCTGAACTAAGACGTCTGAAGAGGCGTGTGCGTAGGATGACCTTCTGGTGTGGCTTGCGTTTTGCTTCTTTTTCTTTTCAAGGGAAAAGAAAGAACCAAAGAAAAGCTGAACTAAGACGTCTGAAGAGGCGTGTGCGCCGCTTGACCTTCTGGTGTGACTTTCTTTTTGCTTCTTTTTCTTTCTTCTGAAAGAAAAAGAAGAGAAAAAACATTGGAGATATACGCATGAAAAGTACGGAACTGTTTTTGGAGCTTGACGCCACGTTGGCAAGGCCGCTGTTTGAAGAGAGCGTCTACGCATGGGAGGTTCTCCCGAAGATCAAGGAGTTCATACTCTCCATAGGGCCGTTGCTGCCCGCGGAGGAATATGACCATCCGGAGGAGAACGTTTGGATACACAAAAGCGTCAGGCGGTTTCCGGGCAACTATATCGCCGGCCCCTGCATCATAGGCCCGGAGACTGAGGTTCGTCCGGGCGCGTTCATCCGTGGCAGCGCGCTCGTAGGAGGCGGCTGCGTGGTGGGGAACTCAACGGAGCTGAAGAACTGCATACTCTTTGACCATGTGCAGGCGCCGCACTACAACTATGTGGGCGATTCCATCATGGGCCATTACGCGCATACCGGCGCGGGCGTGATCTGCTCCAACGTCAAGAGCGATAAAACGCTTGTCACCGTTCATGACGGCCTTAGCAGCATTCCCACCGGCCTCAAGAAATTCGGCGCGATCATCGGCGATCATGTGGAGGTGGGGTGCAACAGCGTGCTTTGCCCGGGCACGGTCCTTATGCCCTATGCCTCCGTCTATCCGCTTTCGCGCGTGCGCGGCGTAGTCAAAGCCCGACATATCTATAAAGCGCAGGGAGAGATCGTCGAGCGCGTGTAAGGCGGCGGTTTTTTACAAGAACGAAAGGACTAAAAAAGCGAAGGGAAAGCTCTTCGCTTTAGGCCGTCAAAAAACTCTGTTTTTTGACGGGTAAACCGCTTTTTGCCCGCGCCATGAATGGTGCGACCGGCAAAAAGCACAGGGAAACCGCCCATACATGGGCGATCCGTTCCGGCGGATGAACCGCCGGAGCCGGAACAACTTTAAGGGGCTGCGACCCCTTAACAACCCTAAAGGGCTTTTTTGACAGACTGAAGCGAAGGGAAAGCCCTTCGCTTTTGCAATACGCTGGTTTGGAAGCGTTTATTCCTCGACGATGGACGCATCGGGCGCGTTTTTCTGGACGCTTTCGATGCCGCCGATGCAGGAGGATTTGGCTTTATAGCCTTCGGATACGGCGATGATCTCCCCGTTCCTGGCCTGGAGACGGAAACGGAACTCGCCCTTTTTATCCGCATATACTTCAAACTTCGGGTTGGCGACGGTCTGATAGCCTTCGACGGTCTGATCCTCGGTCTTGGCCAGCGGCGCATTCTTACGCACGCTTTCAATGCCGTTTTTGCAGGCGGCTTCGCTCGAATAGGTTTCGGACACGGCGATGACCTGGCCGTTTCCGGCGATCAGATTAAAGGAAAAGCCCTTGCCGCTTTTTTTCATAAGAAATTTGCCCATATATTCCGCTCCTTTTGCTTTTTTTTCATTATAGCCGTTTGGCGGGCAGATTGCAAATCTCTACTTGACGAGCCGTTTTTCGACGGCCGCCACGCCCACATACATGAGCGCGGCCAGCGCGCAGAGCACGCAGATGCTGGCCATCACGAGGTCAAGCTGAAATACCTGCCCGCCGTAGACGATCAAAAAGCCGAGTCCCGCGCGCGACACGAGGTATTCTCCGACGATCACGCCCACCCAGCTCATGGACACGGACATTTTGAGCGCCGCCACGAGCGTGGGGATGCTGGCGGGCAGCACGACATAGCGGAAGATCTGCGGCTTGGTGGCGCCGAGCGTGCGCATCAGAAGCTGCTTTTCACCGCTGGTTTCCAAAAAACCGGTGAGCACCGTACAGATGGTGACCACGAGCGACACCAGCACGGCCATAACGATGATGGAACCCATACCCGCGCCGATCCAGACGATCAATATGGGCCCGAGCGCGATCTTGGGCAGCGCGTTGAGCACGACCAGATAGGGATCGAGTATGCGGCAGACGAGCGGGCTCCACCATAAAAGCGCCGCGATCAGGGAGCCAAGCAGCGTGCCCAGCAGAAAGCCTGCGACCGTTTCCCAAAGCGTAACGCCGATGTGCAGAAACAGCTCGCCGTTTTCCAGCAGACGGATGATGGTGCTTATAACACGGCTCGGGCTGCTCGTAATAAAGGCGTCGATCAGGCCCAGCCGTGCGGTCAGCTCCCAGAAAGCCAGCAGGAACGCCAACAGGCCAAGCCGCAGGAGCTGAACCAGCCGTTCGCGCCGCCGCAGGCGGCTGAGGTAATCGATCCGGTAAGACGAGAGCGTATCAGGCGCTTTCATGACCGTCCAGCTCCTTCCATATCGTATTGAAGTATCCCGCAAAAAGCGGGTCGTTGCGCCTCTCGAGCGGCGTTGACCGATGATCAAGCTCAATGCTGAGCTCTTTTTTGAGCGTTGCCGGGCGTTCTGAGAACACGAGCACACGATCCGCCATGGAAACGGCTTCCGCAATATCGTGCGTTACGAGTATGGCCGTCTTTTTCTCGCGCTTGATGATGCTGTATATCTCATCGGAAAGCTTCAGACGCGTCTGATAATCGAGCGCCGAGAAGGGCTCGTCGAGCAGCAGCAGCTCCGGATCGCAGGCAAGCGTCCGTATCAGGGCGACCTTTTGCCGCATGCCGCCGGAGAGCTGCGCCGGTTTGTGAGCGGAAAAGCCGGACAGCCCGTAACGCTCCAGAAGCTCAAGCGCGGCGGCGCGCCTTTGCGGCGTGCAAAGCCGCTTCACCTCAAGCCCAAGCAGCACATTTTCCTCCACGCTGCGCCATTCGAGCAGATGGTCTCTTTGCAGCATATAGCCTACGCGCAGATTCTCGGGCAGCCGGATACAGCCCTCCGTGGGCGCGATGAGCCGCATGATGAGCGAGAGGATCGAGGTCTTGCCGCAGCCCGAGGGGCCGCATATGGCCAGGAACTCGCCCTCCTCCACCGTAAAACTCAAATTACGGATCGCCTGCGTCTCCGCGTGGCGCTCCTGATAAAACAGATCGACATGCTCGACCTGTACAATGGATTGTCTCATGAAATATCCTCCGCGTGCGTTATACCGTATCCTATGAAAAAAATTGGCGTGGCGTGTGAAGGGCCGGCGGCATAGGATAGAATGGAACGGGAGGAATGAGAATGCAGTTTCGACGATGGTGTGAGGATTGCCGCAGGCGCTGCTGCCGCATCGGCGCGAGGCCGATCATCGGCATATGCTGCATACTGGCGGCGCTGCTGATACTGCTGACCTGCGCGCCCGCGTGGCTGGCGGCGGTCGCCGCTGCGCTGCTGCTGCTGGCGCTGGGCTTCTGGCTGTTGTAAAACACCGGGTTTGACAGCCGGAACGCGGCCTGCTATGCTTAACGGCAGGAGGCGAGAGGCATGCAGCATGAGATTTTGCAAACGACGCCCCTGCATAACGCGAAAGGGCGGCTGATTGAGCCGGGCTGGGCCCGCAAAATGCTCTATACCTATGAGCGGGATAAGCTGCGCGGCCCGATCAAGGAATGGGATTTCTATCAGATGCTCGAGGGGGACATGCTGCTTCAGATGACCATCGGGCATCTGTCCTACATAGCCAGCTTTTCGGCGACGCTGCTGAACCTTGCCACGGGGGAAAGGCGCGTGTTTTCGCGCATGCGGCCTCTGCCGCTTCGTTCCCTGAATATGCCGCAGGATCCGTCCGCGCCCCACGAGCTCTGCGTATCCGGCCGCGATTACGTCATGCGTTTCACAGCGTCCGAGCAGCTCAGAGAGCTGCGTCTCGACGCGCCCGACGCTGAGATCGACGTCGCCTTTGAAACCGATCCGGAGAATGACAAGCTGGTGATCGCCACGCCCTTTGACCGTCCGCGTCAATTCTACTGCAACTATAAGGAAAATTATTACAGCGCCCGCGGACGCGCCGTCATAGGCGACATGGCGCACAGCTTTATCAACGCCGTGGGCCTTCTGGACTGGGGCCGCGGCCTGTGGCCCTACCTGCACGAATGGTACTGGGGCAACGGCGCCGGGACCATCGACGGACACAGCTTTGGCTTCAATATCGGTTGGGGCTTCGGAAATACGGTCAACGCCACCGAGAACGTGTATTTCATCGATGGCCGCGCGCATAAGCTCGACGGGCTGAGCGTGGAAAGCGACGAGGCGGCCGACCGTATGCGGCCCTGGCGCTTTGACGATCCGGAGGGGCGCTTATCCCTGACGATGACGCCCCGATTCGATAATTTCACCGAAACCAATCTGGGCCTTGTGCATACCCGCTGCCATCAGATATTCGGCCGTTTCAGCGGCTATGCGCTTATGGACGGCGGCGAGCGTCTTGAGATAGACAAGCTGCCCGCCTTTTGCGAGCATGCCGTCAACCGGTGGTAGCGCGTTCGTTCTTCGGATACAGAGGATCCCCAAAAACAGAGCGCTGCGGCAGGCGGGGCGCTCCATCGCCCGTTTGCCGCAGCAGAAGCAAAACTGCCGCTCTAAATAGAGGGGGGGAAGCTTATTTCCCCGCGTCCGCTTCCTCGTGCCGCGCGATCTCCGCATAGGTACGGCGATAATAGGGGCGGAACAAACGAAAATAGCCGCGGGTGTTCTCATTGACATAGGTGGCGGGCACGCTCTCGTCGCCGGCAAGCTTTTGAAAGGGATACGCGCCGTTGACGCGCCACGGATTCAGTATGCCCGGGCGCACGGCGTCTTTTGGACAGCGGAAAGCGCAGCTCATGCACATTGTACAATGATATGAAAAGTGCGGGACGCCGTCCCTCATGGTGATGTTTCGGGCCGGACAGTTGTTAGCGCAGATTCCGCAGCCCACACATTTGCCGGTATCGGCATGGATCAGCGGCCCGTTGATCCATGCGCCAAACCATTGCAGCCTCAGGAGCATCATCCACACGACCGTAACGGGATGATAGCGCAGCTTATCCCAATCGCCGCTTACGGCTCTGTCCGCGATCACCTTCGCCATGCCCTGCGTATGCGCGTACATCTGCTTGGCCATCGCGTCGCGATAGCGGAACATAATGTTATAGGGCATGAGCATATGCGTATCGAGGCCCGCGGCAAAGCCCTTTCTGCGCAGTATGCGCACGAGCGGCCGGCTGGAGGCATGGTTCGGGGCAAAGGGCTCGCCGGAGGTTTTAAAAACAAAGGCGGGCTTATTCTGGACCTGCGGCAAGGTCCCGGCAAAGCGCAGAAAGAACTGCGGCGTATTGAACGCATGAATTGGATAACCAAAGCCGCACAGGTCAAAATCATTGGGATCGGGCACGTCAGAAAAGGGCGCGCGCACGCGGCAGACCGTAGCGGAAACGCCGCGCGCATCCAGCTCCTGAGCGAGCAGGTTCGCCGCCGTAAGCGTGTTGCCAGTGCCGGTGAACACATACAGAACAGCCGTCTTCATCCGCTCAGAACCCATTGGGATAGCAGGCTTTCATAGCCTCGAGAACGCCCTCGTGAACGTGACCGCGGCCGTACCCAAACAGCGTGGAAACCTCGTCAATGGTCGCCTCGGGGATATAGAGCTCGTCCGCCATGATATCGAGCATCAGGTGCTTCATATTGAGGCCCGCTTCCTTCCCCTCGCGGGCGTCCTTTTTGGCGATCATATTCGCTCCCATGGCGCAGAGCCCTGCGCTGACCTGGCAGATGGGTTTTTTCACGCCGAGGCCCTCTTCCATCCACTCAAGCATGACGCGGTAATTGTGGTTCTCATCGCCGATGGGATAGCGTTTGGCATGCTCGCCCTTTTCGAGAGCGCCCACGCCCGCTTCGCCGATGGATTTGACGTGGATCATGGAGGTGCCGCCCTTGGGGAAGAACACGGCGGGATAGCGGAAGAAGCGCTCAATGAACACGTCCTTCCAGATGGGCGTGCGGTTGGGCATGCAGCCAAAGATATACGGCAGCTCCAGCACCATGACGTCCATTTTGTTTTCGCTCTCCTCGATGAGCCTTGCGGCCTGCTCGACGCGGCAGCGGATATAGGGGTGAATCTCGGCGAGCCGCTTTTCGGGATAGAGCCGGTCGAAACTTGCGAAATAGGAGTTATAGACCACCGCGCGCTTCACGCCCGCGCGGCGAGCGGCGCGGAACGCCTTGGCGCAATGATCGACCAGACGCTCATGAAAGAAATCGTAGGCGGGCGCGGGCGGCGTTATGCGGTCGTCCGGCCCCACGGAGTAGACCATGGCGTCATATCCGCTGAGCGCCTCCATGATCTCGTCCTCGCTCATCTGAAACACGTCGCCTGTCTTGATCTCCACCTGCTCGGGGTACCAGCCTGCAAGCGGGATATCGTCGATGGCCAGAGAGCCGACCTCATGACCGCGCTTGAGCGCGGCGAGCGCCGTATAGTAGCCAAGGAAGCCCGTGCCTCCGATAATCATGATTTTCATAGTGATTCGCCTCCTGATGTTCTTTGCATAAAATCCACCGTATCCGCGATGGTATCGCTCAGCGGACGCGGAGAGAAATCCAGTTCGCGCCTGGCGCGGCCGGCGTCGTAGTTGGGCCTTGCGCCAAGCAGTCGAACGGCAAACACTGTTAAGGGCGGCTGACGTCCCGCGAGAAGGTAGCCCGCCGACATCAGCGGCGCCAGTGGATAGAGCACCCACAGCGGCAGCGTGAGGAGCGTTTTTTTCCGTCCGGTCTTCTCGGCCATTGTATCGAGCACGAAGGTCATGTTCGCATAGCCGCCGCTGAGAAGATAGCAGCCGCTGCCCGCGCCGCGCGCGGCTGTGATCGCCGCTGCGGCCACGTCGCGCACGTCTACAAACTCGTAGCCGCCCCGGACGGACAGCCTGGGCAGACCGCGCAGATACAGGCCGAGCATAATGCTGACAAAGCCCTTGCGGTAATCGCCGGGCCCAATGACGCACGCGGGCATCAACAGCACCGCCTCAAGGCCATCCTTCATGGCGTCCAGCACAAGCTGAGAGGCCTCGGCCTTGGAGCGCCCATAGGAGGTCGGCAGCCGCTCGGGGAAAAACCGATCCGGTTCGCCGGCCGGAGAGCCGTCGCTCCGGAAGGGAAGCGCGTCCACGCTGGAGAAGTGGATGAGACGCTGTATCCCGTATTGACGGCAGGCGGCCAGTATATTTTTGGTACCCTCGACATTGATGCGCTCTATCGCGGCGTCGCGCCTGCGCACAGAGATGGCGGCCGCCGCGTGGATCACGATCTTTTCCGCGTCGCCGGCAAAAAAATCGGACAGCGTATCGGGCGAAAGCAGATCGCCGCGCGCGATCTCCACGCCGCTTGGCATGGGCACGGGCTTGCCGTGGCCGTGGATCAATCCACGCACACGGAAATTTCGCGCACAAAGCTGGGCGCAGATCTCACGGCCGATAAAGCCGTCCGCGCCCGTTATCAGATAGATGACGGAGTTGGATGTTGTCAATATGCGTTCCCCCCCAGACTGCCCGCTCCATCCCCTGAGCCGGCCGATATGGAATGCACTGGAACATCATACTAGATTTTGCCGAAAATTGCAACGGATAGTCGCAAGCTGCCCGGACAAACAAAAAACAGCCGTCCGCAATTGACAATCTCCCCTCAGATGATACAATATTAAACTGTGCGGCTGTGGTGGAACGGCATACACAACGGACTTAAAATCCGTCGGCGAAAGCTTGCGGGTTCAAATCCCGCCAGCCGCACCATAACAGTTAAGGTAATTGATACAA
>CAZCAV010000030.1:0-23662 GCA_964496795.1 uncultured Oscillospiraceae bacterium | reverse complement strand
GGCGACATGCAGTGAAGGCAGGTTGTGGAAGGGTCGAGCATGATGATATCCCCCCAGATATGTCATATTTTACCATGTCCGGTGAAAAATGGGAAGGGGCGGCTTTTGCGGGTACGGTTCTATTCTGAGAAAAGCCGGACGCCCCGCTTTCGTCCGCTATTCCTCCATGTCGCGTCTGCGCCGCCTGGCTTCGCGGCGAGCCTTGCGCGCGTCGTCCTTCCACTGCGCGGCGATGAGCATGACCGCCGAAATGCAGGAGAGCACGGCCAGAATGGCAAACACCCATTTGCTCAGCTCCGAGGTCATAAAGGCCATGGCGATATTCACGCGGTCGATGCAGAAGAATACCAGCGTCATGAGCGAAAACACGATGGTCAGATGCGGGATAAAGCGCCCGATCGCCTTGAACAGCTTCATTGCGCCACCTCCGCGCCGTCCGGCTCCACAATGTACAGCAGATCCGAGCCCGGCCGCGGGTCCTCGTCCTGCGGATGGCTCAGCCACTGGTCGCCGCGGCACATAACCGCCGTGTCGCCGCCGTCGAGGTTGTAGGCGGCGGTGCAGCCGAGCTCAAAGAACAGCTTGGACATATCGGCATAGGTCATGCCGAGGGAATAGTTTTTTTGACGCCCGTCGGCCAGCAGAAAGCAATAGTGTCCCGGCTCATAGTAGCCTATGGCGGCGCGGGGATTGAGGTTATTGCCCGAGCCGTTGCTGACGGAAAAGGTATCGGTGGCCTGTCCGTTTACCAGAAGCTCCGGCCCAAAAGCCCATATCTGATAGGGCTTACGCGCGGTGATCGCGTCGAAATCGATCTCGTTTTTTGTATAGGTCTCCATCACGCCGTCGTAATAGAGCACGCAGATATCCTGTCCCATAGGTTCCTTGCGCACCCATTCCGCGCCGTTTCGGACGATCCAGCGGCCGGATGGCGACGGATAGAAATTGTCGCCCGAAATTGATACGATGGAGCCGACAAGGCCGGAGAGCAGCTTGGCGTCCATGGTGCTCGTGATGCTTGCTGGATTCTGATCCTTATACTCAATGGCCACGGCGGTCTTGAAGCTTGAGATATCCTGAATATAGATGTCCGCCAGATAATAGGTCAGGCAGGGCTCCTCGGTCTGTACGGTGCTGAGCTCAATGCGCACCTTGGCGCTGCGGTAGCCGGTATCGGTGTTTTCGACGCCCGAAAGACTGAATTTTTCCGAAAATCTTCCCTGAAGAAGACCGCTCGTGTCCGGTGTAGGCGTTGGCTCCTCGGTGGGCTCGGCGGGCTCCGTCGTTTCGGCGGCGCCGGTCCCGCCATCCGGCGCGGGCGTGACCTCGGGCTCCGGCGTGGGCGCCGCGGTGGGCGAAGCCAGCACGGAAGGCGTGTACTCAACAACGCGCACATGATGAAAATAGGCAAAGGTCATCAGGCAGGCGGCCAGCATGATCAGATCGACGACGATCCAGACGGCCAGACGCTTTTTAGGATGATACGCGTTCATAGATCAGTTCCCCTCCTCGCTGCGCGGCGGAAAAACGAAGATGCGCTGCATAAAGAAGCTGAGCGGGTACAGTATCAGCTCTACGAGCAGCTTGCCGACCGCGACGGACATAAACTTGGTACTAAGGAACAGCAGGCCGTAGTTGCCGGCCCAGACCAGTGCCACCAACAGATAATAGCGGAGGATGCTGCTCTTTTCACGATGTTCAAAAACGAGCTTGCAGTTGATAAAATAATTGACCAGCGAGCTGATGACGCGCGCTGTGATCGTGGCGATCAGCAGCGAGCGCGCGGCGGGCAGGGCCGTCGTGGCGGCCGAAATGACCAGAACGAGCACATAATCCACCGCCATGGCCACGAGAGAGCTGGCCACAAAGAGCAATATCATTTTATAAATGCGCCAGGCGTCGCGCACGGGATGAAAATGCGAGGAGGCGTTGTCCTCGATATAAACCGTCTCGATCCATACCTCCTCTATCGGGATACGGTGACGGGTGGCATACAAAAGCACGTTGATCTCGTATTCGTAGCGGTCGCCCTTCATCGAGAGCATCATAGGAATGCGGAATGCGCCGAATGCCCGCAGACCCGTCTGCGTATCAAACACCCTCGTGCCGGTGGACAGCGCAAACACAAAGCGGGTGATGGCGTTCCCTGCGCGGCTCTTAAAGGGCACCTTGCCCGTGAAGCGGCGCGAGCCGAGCACAAGCTTCTCCGGCGCGTCCTCCCAGACCTTGGCGACCCGCAGGATATCCGCGGGCAGATGCTGCCCGTCGGCGTCCACGGTGACGACGCCCTCGTCGGCGGCATAATGCTCCTGAATAAAGCGCAGCGCGGTCTTAAGGGCCGCGCCCTTGCCCTGATTGGCGGGATGCTCGAGAATGGTAGCATATTCGCTCAAACGGTCAAATAGCGGCGCGCGGCTCTCGTCGCTGCCGTCGTTGACGATGATAATCGGGTAATCGCAGGCGTTCTTCAGCGCGGCAACGAGCTTGAACAGCTTTTCGTCCGGCTGATACGCGGGTATAATGACAACCATACCTTCTCCTTAGCTCACAAAGTCTGCATAAGTGAAAACAGTATACCGCATAATCAGATTTCTGAAAAGGGGGGCTGCGGCGTTTCCGCTTTGTAAACATTTTGTTATTGGCATAGAATTCGCCTATTCTTTGATATAATAAACTATTATTGGCTGAGAAAGGATCGGCGTCGTGCAATGGACGATGACATGAAAAATTTCTGGCGGGACGAACCCGAGAACGGCGATGCGCCTAAGCGGGAGGATTGGCCGGACGAAGGGCTTGCGCCTATCGAAACGCAGGATATTTATCTCGACGACGAGCCGGAGGACGAGATCGAATCCTTTGTTCCGACGGACGCCTATCGTGAAAGGATCCGGCGCGGCAGGCGGCATACGCATAAGCGCCGCGCGATCTGGGCCATATTGATACTTATAGGCGTGGCTATATTGTGCCTGGGCGGCGCTTACGCCTACAAGCTCAGCAGCAATCCTGCGGCGTTCTTTGAAACGCAGCTTACCCCTACGCCCGAACCGGCCGTGCTGGAAGCCGCCGAGGGCACCGCCGCGCCGGCGCTTACGCCAACGCCCGAGCCTACGCCGATGCCCGATCCCTATACCGTGGTCTATGAGCAGGCCGACCTGTCGATGATGAAGCAGATCGTCAACGTGCTGATCGTCGGCGTGGACTATGCTGAGGAGCGCGAGACCTGGAGCGGCAAGCACGACTATCACGCGGACGTGATGATGGTGCTTGCGATCAATTTCGACGAGAACCGCGTCGATCTCATCTCCCTCCCGCGCGATACCTACGCCAATATTCCGGGCGTTCGGGGCATCTATAAGCTCAACGCCGCGCTCAACTGCGGCGGCGGATACGACGCAGCCGGCGGCGCCGGCTTTTTGAAGTGCTGCGAGACCGCAGGCTGGATGCTGGGCGATATTCCCGTCAACTATTATTGCGCCGTCACCATGCCGGCCGTCAAGCAGCTGGTGGACGCGGTGGGCGGCGTGGATTACGACCTTGAGATATCCTTCACCATGGTCGGCCGCAACTATAAAAAGGGCCAGCAGCATCTGGACGGCCAGGGCGTGCTGGACTACCTGCGCGTGCGCAAATATGTGCAGGGCACGGGCGACCTCAACCGCATCAACCGTCAGAAGCAGATGATGGTGGCGCTGTTTAAGACCATGCAGGAGCAGAATCTGCTTCTGAAGATACCGGATATCGTGCAGAGCTTTTCCGGTCAGCTCTATACCAATCTGTCATTCTCGCAGATGTCGGCGCTTGCGCTGTTTGCCTATAATCTCTCAAGCGAGAATATCGGCATGTATTCCATGGGCGGCACCATGAAGAACATATTCAACTGGAACTTCTGCCTGACCAATCAGGACAACCGCGTGGAGATCATCAGGAATGTATACGGCGTGGACGTGCCGCGGTATCTCGAGTATACGAGCACCTATGCGCAGTACCGCTGGGCGGATATGCTGGGCGAGCGCTATATCAGCACGACCAAAAGCTTTACTAGCTATCTCGAGGGCGTTTCGCCCGACAGCCTGATCGCAAGCACGCCGGAGACCTCGGAAACGCCGGAGACCGGCGGCACGGACGATCCGGTCACGGTCGATCCCGGCGAGGACGCTCCCGCCGCGCCCGCAGGGCCGAACGGCGCCGCTTTCCGCGGCGAAAGCCCGTTTGGCGCCGTCAGGCTCAGCCTGTCAAGCCCGATTCTTGGCGAAAACGAGCTGGAGGATCCGGAGGGCGACAGCACGGCGACCGAGGAAACGCCCGCCGCGCAGGGTACGGCCGTCAATCTGTATCAAATGTATTATGATTATTTCACCGTGCGCAAGGCCCTTCAGAACGCTCTGGAGGAGGCTGCCGATCAGGCGGAGCGCTACCGAAACGGCAAGAGCAACAGTCTGAGCTCCTCCGTCAGCGAGCTAAACGAATACGCCTCGACCCTCAAGAGCTACGCGCTTGAGCTGGCTGCCGCCACCGGCTATTCCACGGGCGGTTTTTCATGGTCCTACCGCTATGACCGCGACAGCGATTTCAACGAGGTCTACGTCGATTTCCGCTGAGCGTTGACGCCTGCGGAGCTGAGGCGCAAGACGCCCGACAAGCAAAAACGGAAGGGAGCAAAGCTTCTTTCCGTTTCAGTCTATCAAAAAAGCCCTTTAGGGTTGTTAAGGGGTCGCAGCCCCTTAAAGTTGTTCCGGCTCCGGCGGTTCATCCGCCGGAACGGATCGCCCATGTATGGGCGGTTTCCCTGTGCTTTTTGCCGGCCGCACCATTCATGGCGCAGGCAAAAAGCGGTTTACCCGTCAAAAAACAGAGTTTTTTGACGGCCTAAAGCGGAAAGGAGCAAAGCTCCTTTCCGTTTTATGCTGTGTGCGCTTCCTCTGGTTTTTTCCCGCCGCAAATTGCCGGTTCTCCGGTGGGAAAAAGGGGAGCTCCGTCACCGGATTGTATCATATCGCGCGTGACTTCGGGCGGAAGCAGCGGGCCGTCGCCGTTTTCCTCCGCGGGCGGCTTTCCTTCGTTTTCGATATAGGCCTCCATACGCCGCGTTCTTCGGATATGCAGGATATGCACGGCTCCGTAGGCGGCCAGTATGGCCGCGCCAAACAGGCCGTACAGCCAGCCCATGCTCAGGCCTCCATGCGACGGCGGATATATTCCGGCACGTCGCCAAGCGCAAGGCCGAGCGCAGCGGCCAGCTCGCCGCGCAGCATGGTTTCCGCGTTTTTCATATAATCCTGATCGATCTGTCCAAGGGTTTTGCTGTGCTCCTCGGCGCGCTGCTTCTTGGCATATATCATCAGCACCAGCTCAAGCAGATCTTCACAGCTTCCGGTGCCGCAGAGCGACTGGTACTGCTCGCGCCAGAGCTTGATATCCTGGCTGTCGGGCGGACTGACAATGACGCTCGGGATAGAGTCGATCAGCGCGTTGGCTTCCGTGGCGGACATCAATGCGCGCAGCGGCTTGTCAGTATCCACCGGCACATAGATCACGGCGTCGCAATACAGCGGCCGCAGCGTATAGTATAGCTGATGTCCCTCCATGCCGGAAAAGGGCGGAGGCGAGATGGCCAGAACCTCGCAAACGCCGGTTCTGCAATATACGACGCGGTCGCCGACCTGAAACATAACGGAAAGCCTCCTTGTCCCACTTAGTATACCAGATTTTTATGCGCCCATGTAAGCAAAAAATGCCTGCTGCGCGTGATCCTTCATGCAGACATTGTCGATAATGCGGGGGTGGGCTTGGCTATGCGAACAGTATGCTCAGGGCGATGAGAAGCTGTCCCGTGGCATAAGCCAGAAAGGCGGAGGCACGCGCCGCCGGCCAGGCCGTCCTGCCAAAAAGACGCGCCGTCAGATCGATATCGAATATCATGAGTCCCAGCGCGCCCAACGTGAACAGATGATAGGTGGAATCCGGCAGGTTCAGTATCATGAGCGCGGCGCTCCAGCTGAAAACCAACACGGGAGCCAACAGGAACAGCGCGATGAAGCCGCGGTGTTTTTTGGGCGCGCGCGGCTGTTTCAGTATCGAAAAAACCAGTATCAGCTCAAGCGCCAGCGCCAGCGGCGCAGCAAAAACGACGGCGATAAAGCCGCGATACACCAGCGCGGCGATCAGTGCGGCGTGTCCCAGAAGGAACAGCGCCATGCCAAGGCCGGCCGGCAGCCCTGCGCGCGCGTTCAAGCCGCTGCCGAGCCGGAGCATAACGCTTCCGGCCGCGCAGAGGATCAGGCCGAGAATGACGATCAGCGAATAGCGCCTGTCGCCCGTCTCCATGCGGCATACGACCGCAACAGCCACAAACAGCAGCGCCGAGAGCCCTCCGCAAAATGCGGCGGCGACAGTCCGTCGCTGATAATCCAGCACCGCGACTGCTGCGCTTAGAGCCATGCCTGTCAGCATGAGCGGAAGCCAGGTTGGCGCCATGACGCACCTCCAGAACGATTCTATGCTTATTATAGCATGTTTTTTGGCCAATGACAATCTGGCGCGAAACGCGCCCCTGTGCTACACTGTGGCCATGTGGTATGTATATATTCTGCGCTGCGCGGACGGCAGCCTGTATACGGGAACGGCGGTCGATGCGAAGGCGCGCGAACGCGTGCACAACAGCGGACGCGGCGCGAAATATACGCGCAGCCGCCTGCCCGTTCGGCTCGTGTACGCCGAGTCTCTGGACAGCCGCGGCGCGGCGCTTTCGCGCGAGCTGGCCGTCAAGCGTCTCACGCATGCCGAAAAAGAGCGCCTGATCGCAGGAAAGGATGCTCGCTTCGGACAAAATGTGCTATAATTTGTTCATCCTATCGGGTTGGCGGGAGAGTCTATGAGCAAGGGTTTGAATTACTGCTTCTATTGCATGGCGTCTTTGACATGGCCGGACGCTTTTTGCGGCGTCTGCGGCCATCAGAACGCCTCCGTCGATAATCTGCCTTTGCAGCTCCCCTGCGGCAGTGTGCTTGCCGGAAAATTCATGATCGGCCGCGCGCTCGGTCAGGGCGGCTTTGGCATCACCTATATCGGCGTGGCGCTGCATCTTGACATCAAAGTGGCCATCAAGGAGTACTATCCCGACGGCTTTGTGCTGCGCGATACCATGAACAAAACGCAGGTGTGGCCGATGACAGGCGAAAAGGGCGCGTTTTTTATCGACGGCCGCAGCAAGTTCCTGCAGGAAGCCCAGACCATGGCGCGCTTTGCGTCCGATCCCAATATCGTATGCGTTCGGGATTATTTTCAGGAAAACGGAACCGCCTATATCGTCATGGATTATGTGGAGGGCAAGACGCTCAAGCAGCTGGCCGCCGAGCAGAACGGCCGGCTTCCCGCCGCCGCCGTATTCAGCTGCCTGCGGCCAATCATGGACTCGCTCGCCCATGTTCACGCGGCCGGCATGCTGCACCGCGACATCAGTCCCGACAATATCATCGTCCGGCCGGACGGACGCGCCGTGCTGCTGGACTTTGGCGCGGCCCGCCAGATATCCGCCGCCGGAGAACATTCCAACACCATCAATGTCAAGCACGGCTATGCGCCCGAGGAGCAGTACCGCACGCATGGCGAGCAGGGCCCCTGGACGGATATCTATGCGCTGTCGGCCACCATCTACCGGCTGACGACGGGCCAGAATCTGCCGCAGGCTCTGGATCGCGCCATGGCGCATATCCCGCTCGCGCCGCCGAACGCGTTTGGCGCGGGTATGACGCCGGCGCAGCAGGCAGCCGTGATGCGCGGCCTTTCCGTTCTGGGTCAGGACCGGCAGAGAAGCATGGCGGAGTTTATCCGCGATCTGGACGCGCCGGCGCGCCGGACGCGACCGGCGCCGTCAGCCCAGCCGGAGCCGCTGGAAATGCCGCGTGCAAAGTCGCGGTTCGGCCGCGGCTGGTACATTGTCTCCGCAGCGTCGCTGCTGGTGCTTGCAATCGTTTTTGGGTTCGTCTTCTTCGCGGACCGGCAGTCGAGATCCTTGAGCGCCGCGGAAACGCCCGCGCCGACCGCCGCGCCCACCGCCACTCCGAAGCCCGCGGCTACGCCAACGCCCAGCCCCGTGCCCACGCCCGGGCTTGAGGAGCGTTTTGAAAAGCGTCTCATGTTCATCAGCGATTCAGTCCTGAACGTCTATGTGCTCAGCGACGAGCTTGACGCCTATCATGTCGCGCAGTTCTCCGACGATCAGATCGAGTTGGAGCGCTGCCATACCTCGCCGCTCGTGTTCCTCGGCAATCTGCAGGGATGTCAGGGCGTCCGGTTGAGCTTTGAAGCGGACACGGTCAAGGGCAATCCCTTCTCCGTGCAGTGGCGGGCCAGGGTGCTGCTGCTCAACGGCGTGTGGAGTGCGGGCGATTTCACCGAGACCTCCTTTTTAATTACACCGAAGGAACGCCGTCCGAAATAACCGTGCTGTTTCAGCAGCCGACCAGCTTCAGCTCCATCGTGTTTCTGCCCGTCAAGGCGCCTTCGCAGGATTGGGAGACGAGCCCATACACCGTGTATATCAACGAGCTGTATTTTTCCACCGCCGCGGCCGCGCAGAGCTATCTCGATTCGCTTGGCGGCTGAAGCCGCCGCGCCGCGGCCATTATGCGGGATCTCCGGCTCTGCTGCGTTCGGCCAGGCGATAGACGGCGGCCGCCAGCGCCGTAACCGCGGCAAAAATGCCGACGCACCACAGCACCGAGGCCCAGACGGGCTGCTCGTACACATGCAGGAAGGGATAGGGCCCGTCCGCCAGCTTCATTACGTTCAGAACGATCATCACAGCCGCATATATGCCTGTGGGTATAAGCGCCAGCCAGCTAAAACGCGGGCGCTGGGGCAGATCGTCCTCAAAAAGCACATAGCCTGTCAGGCTCAAGATCGGGCAGATCGTGTGATGATACAAAACGTCGCCCTGAAACATCATGCGGTCGATACCGCCCATGCTTGGGCTGAGCACAAACAGCGCGACAAGCAGCGTCAGCATCAGGTTGACCGTCGCCAGATAGCGGCCAAACGAGAGCCACAGGGGCTTTGGCCGCCGGAAAAAATACAGCAGATAGCACAGTGAAAAGCACAGCGCGATCAGATTGGAATCCACCGTATAGAACTGAAGCATGCCAAAGCCGGATTGCAAAAAGACGTGAAGCGTCGCGATAATTTCCATCACAACGATGGCCAGATTGACCGCCAGCGCCGCATATCTTCTGCCGCGCACCCAAATATCGTGGAAATTCTTCATGGACTCAGTATAGCACAACGATCTGTGAAAAGACATATTGCGCGGGACAGGAAAAACTCCGGCATTGCGGCGCCGGAGTCTGATGCTAACTTCCTTTATGGATGATGCTGTGGGGTTATAGCGCCCGCTCAGTCCGCCACATAGGGCAGCAGAGCGCAGGTGCGCGCGCGCTTGATGGCGACGGCCAGATCGCGCTGATGCTTGGCGCATACGCCGGACATGCGGCGGGGCATGATCTTGCCGCGCTCGGTAACGAATTTTTCGAGTGTGCGCACGTCCTTGTAATCGATATGATCCGCCTTATCGACGCAGAATTTGCATACCTTGCGGCGGCTGCGGTGCGGGCGGGGACGCATTTTACGGTCTTCCATGGTAACTCCTTTCCCGAAAGCTGAACCATCAGTTTCCTGATATACTGTCTTAGAACGGAATGTCGTCGGCCTGAATGTCGGTAAAACCGGCCAGATCCTGCGGGTCCGCGGAGGACTGGCGCTGTGCGGGCGCGGTGGAACCGCCGCCCTCATCCTGTCCGCGCGGCGAGAGGAACTCGACCTCGTCCGCCGAAACATCCAGAGACATTCTTGTGGCGCCGTCGCTGCCCTCATAGGTGCGGGCCTGCAGCTCGCCGATGACCGCTACCTTGCGCCCCTTGCCAAGATAGCGCGCGCAGGTTTCGCCAAGCTGACGCCAGGCGTTGATGCGGAAAAAATCGGTCTGCTTTTCGCCGCCCTGGGCAGCAAAACGGCGGTTGACGGCGATGGTGAACGTGCATACGGACACGCCGTTAGGCGTGGAGCGCAATTCAGGATCACGCGTCAGGTTGCCGATCAGGGTGATCTTATTCATGCTGTATGCCTTCCTTTCGCGCCGCGGTTACGCGCCCTTGCGCGTGACCAGATAGCGGAGAATAGACTCGTCGTTCTTCATGTTGCGCTCAAGCTCCGGCGGGAACGCCGGCGCGCTGTTGAACGACATGAGCACATAATAGCCCTCGGTCTTATAGTTGATGGCATAGGCAAGCTTCTTTTTGCCCCATTCGTCAACGCTTACGACCTCGCCGCCGTTACTCTCCACGATGCCTTTGAACTTGTCGACGGCTGCGCGCAGCGCTTCCTCGTCCAGTTCGGGTACGATGATGTAGAGAACTTCGTACTGATTCATTTCTGTCACCTCCTTATGGTCTGTTGGCCCCGCATCCAGTGCAGAGCAAGAAGGACGTTAGCAACAGTCATTATACCACAGCGTTTCGCCCATTGCAAGCCGTTTTTTGGCGTTCCAACGGCTTCAGCGGCGGAGGAAACGCTCCTGCGCCCCGTTCTCCGTCTGCCTTGGGCTGTATTGCGTTCCTTCCTTGATCCAGCCGCTAGCTCCGAAACAGGTTGTGGATGCAGTGCATGGGGCAGCCCTCTACGCAGGCGCCGCAGCGGGTGCATTTGTCCTCGTCGATGAGCGCCACGCCGTCTACGACATGGATGGCGTCGGAGGGGCAGTTCTTTTCGCAGCGCTTGCAGCCCACGCAGGCGGTCTTGCACTGGAGCCGCGCAATTTTTCCGATGGCTTTGTTGCGGCAGAGCACCACGACGGTCTTAGAGCGCGGCAGAAGCTGTATGATGCCGCGCGGGCAGGTGTTCATGCAGACGCCGCAGCCCACGCACTTGTCCTCGTTGATATGCGCGATGCCGTCCTTGAGCGTGATGGCGTGGAAGGGGCAGCGGCTTAAGCAGTCCCCCAGGCCAAGGCAGCCGAATTCGCACTGCTTGGGTCCGCCGGAGACGGCCGCCGCCGCGCGGCAGCTTTTCAGGCCCGTGTAATCGTAGCGGGCGCTGACATTGCCGTAAACGCCGTTGCAGCGCACGCGCGCGACCAGCGGCTCCTCATTTTCGTCAAACCTTTGGCCCAGCGCCGCGCCGATGGCCTTGGTATCGGCGGCGGGGCATTTGCGGGGCTCGACCTCGCCCTTGACCACCGCAGCGGCAAAGGCGTCGCAGCCCGCATAGCCGCAGGCGCCGCAGTTCGCGCCGCCGAGCAGCGCGCGCACCTTCTCCGTCCGCTCGTCCACCTCGACGGCGAACTTCTTGCCTACAAACGCCAGCACCGCGCCGAAAAGAAGTCCCATGAGTCCCAGTGCGGCCAGCGCATATATGATCGGTAAAAGCTTATCCATGAATTTCCAGCCTCGTTTCCATCAGGTCAGACCGTTGAAGCCCATAAAGGCGATGCTCATGAGCCCCGCAATGATCAGCGATATCGGAAAGCCCTTGAGCGCCTCGGGGATCTTCGCGCTCTCAAGCCGCTCCCGCACGCCCGCCATCAGCACGATAGCCAGCAGGAAGCCCAGCGCGCCGAACACGCCGTTGAGCACCGAATACAGGAGGTTTAGCTGATCGCTGACGTTCAAAAGCGTTACGCCGAGCACCGCGCAGTTGGTCGTGATCAGCGGCAGATAGATGCCCAGCGCCGCATACAGGCTCGGCACCGATTTTTTAAGGAACATCTCCACGATCTGCACCAGGCTCGCGATCACCAGTATGAAGCTGATGGTCGAAAGATAGGTCAGGCCGAGCGGCACGAGTATCCAATGGTAGACCATGTAGGTAAACAGCGACGCAAGCGCCATTACAAAGGTCACCGCCAGGCCCATGCCAAAGGCCGTTTCCACCTTGTTCGAGACTCCGAGGAAGGGGCAGCAGCCAAGGAAGCGGGAAAAAATGAAGTTGTTGGTCAGCACGCAGCTTACCATGAACAGCAGGATCTTTACGACGCCCTCCATTTACTTCGCCTCCTTTTTACGGCTGACAGCGGTCAGCCGGTTCACGACGCCAATGAGCAGCCCGAACACGATAAAGCCGCCCGCCGGCAGTATCAGGAGGAGCATCGGCTCGAAATTCCCGCCGAAAACGCTGAGACCGAACACGGTGCCGTTGCCGAGCAGCTCGCGGATACAGCCGATGAGCGTGATGGCCAGCGTAAAGCCCACGCCCATGCCGAGTCCGTCCACAGCCGAGCGCAGCACGCTGTTCTTGCTGGCAAAGGCCTCCGCGCGCGCCAATATGATGCAGTTGACCACGATCAGCGGGATAAAGATGCCAAGGCTCTCATAGAGCGCGGGCACGAAAGCCTGCATGAACATCTGGATCATGGTAACAAAGGTGCAGATGACCACGATGAACGTGGGGATGCGGATCTTATCGGGAATAAAGTTTCTAAGAAGCGATATGACCACGTTGCTGCCGATGAGCACGAAGGTCGCCGCCGCGCCCATGCCGATGCCGTTGACGGCGCTCGTGGTGACCGCCATGGTGGGGCAGGTGCCGAGCACGAGCCGGAACGTCGGGTTTTCATTCAGGACGCCGTTGAGAAATACGCCCGTGAGCGTAGACTGTTTCTTTTCCATGCGCTTATCCCACCTCCGAGAGCAGACAAGTCAGCTGCTCGCACACGGCGTTTACGCCGCCTGTTACCGCGGTCGAGCTGATGGTGGCCGAGCTCACGGCGTCGATCTCTCCCCCGTCCTTACTGAGCGAAACGGGAGCCGCGAGACCGCAAAACTGGCCGGTAAAGGCGGCGTCGCGGGTCTTTGCGCCAAGCCCGGCAGTCTCCGAAAAGTCACTGCCGCCTACGGTCACGCCGGTGATCGTACCGTCAATGGAAAGCCCGACGGTCACCTCGATGGGCCCGCCGAAGCCCTGTACGGTCAGCATGCCGGTGCAGCCGACAATGCTTCCGCTTTCATCCAGCCCCAGAAAGGCCTCGTCGATATCGCCCGCCTCCGCCGGTTCAAAGGACGTCGCCTCCGGCAGAACGGACTGCCTTGAGGCCGTGGCCGCAGCCTCGGCCTGCACGGCGATAGGGCCGCTTGTGATCGCATTGGTCGCGCCAAGCGCAAGGCCGGCTGCCGCCGCGATGGCAAATAGCTTAAGGCCAAGCTTGATGATGTCACGCATCCGCTTTCACCTCCCCGTAAAGCTTCCGCCTGCACGCACGGTCGAGAAGCGGCGTGCAGATATTCATGAGCAGTATCGCATAGGTCACGCCCTCGGGGTAGCTGCCGAAGCGGCGAATCAAGGCGACCAACAGGCCGGCGCCCGCCGCATAAATGATCTGTCCAATACTGGTCATAGGGCTTGTGACGTAGTCCGTAGCCATAAATACCGCGCCAAAGAGCACGCCGCCGCTTAAGAGGCCGGTCAGCGGATCGCCGCCGAAGGCCCAGCAACACAGCGCGAAGGAGGCGAGCATGACCACCGGTATGCGCCAGGATATCACCCGTCGGATCAGCAGGTATATAAGCCCCAGCAGTATGGCGATCTTGCAGACCTCTCCGATGGAGCCGGGAATACGGCCGACGAACATATCCAGAAGCGAGGCCGAATAGCCCGTATTTTCCGTCAAAAGCGTAGCGCTCGACACCGCGTCGAAGGGCGTGACAAAGGCGGAGGCCGCGTTGCCGGCCGTCATGTGCGCGGGCCAGGACGCCAGCAGCACAGCGCGCGCCATGAGCGCGGGGTTGACAAAGTTGTCGCCGATGCCGCCAAAGAGCTGCTTGACCAGCACGATGGCTATGAGCGCGCCCACAAGTATCATCCACCACGGCGCGGTGGAGGGCAGATTGAGCCCGAGTATCAGGCCCGTTACAACGGCCGACAGGTCGTAGACGCGCACGGACTTTTTGGCGGCGAGCTGCCACAAAAGCTCGAAGAGCACGCAGGCGGCCGTGCTGATTAAAAGCGTTCTTGCCGCGCCCCAGCCAAAGAGCCAGATGCCCGCGACGACGCAGGGCATGAGCGCGGTGATCACATCGAGCATCAGGCCGCTTGTGGAGGCATATTCGTGAATATGCGGCGCGCCGGAAACAATGAAGCGCTTGTTCTCTTCCATGCTCATTTCCTCCCTCTCGCCGCAAGCTCCTCGCGCGCGGCCTTAAACGACGCGGTCAGATGCCGCCGCGCAGGACAGATATACGAGCAGGCGCCGCAGAGCACGCAGTCCATAAGTCCATGCTGCTTGGCCGCTTCCAGATCCACCCTGTCGCAGTCATGCCGTATGGTAAGCGGCATCAGCCCGATCGGGCAGGCGTCCACACAGCGGCCGCAGCGGATGCAGGGCGTTTCCTCGATCTTCCGCGCCTGCTGCTCGTCGAATACCACGACGCCGTTATTGGCCTTGGCGACGGACACGGAAAGATCCGCCGCGCAGGGCGCGGTCATGGGCCCGCCCGCCAGGATCTTGCGCGCGCCAGGCAGTAAGCCGCCGCAGGCGGCGATCATATCCTCATAGCTCGTGCCGATGCGCACAAGCAGGTTGGAGGGTTCGCCCACGCAGCCGGTCACGGTAGTGATACGCTGCACAAGGGGCCTGCCAAGCGTCACCGCGTCGGCGATCGCCGCAGCGGTGCTGACGTTGAACACGAGCGCGTGCGCGTCCACCGGCAGCTTGCCGCGCGGCACCTGACGGCCCGTGGCGACATGGATCAGTTGCTTTTCGGAGCCCTGCGGATATTTGGTTTTCAGGGGCAGTATCTCTACGCCCTCGCGTCCGGCGGCGGCCTTTTGCATGGCCTTTATCGCGTCGGGCTTGTTGCTTTCAATGGCGATCACGCCCCGCCTTACGCCCGTGGCGCGCAATATCAGCCGCAGGCCGTCTATAATGCGTTCAGGGCTCTCGAGCATGAGCCGGTGATCGGCCGTGAGGTAGGGCTCGCACTCCGCGCCGTTTAGAATCACTGTGTCGGCGCTCTTCCCCTCCGGGATGCTCATTTTAATATGCGTAGGAAAAGCCGCGCCGCCCATGCCGCAGACGCCCGCGTTTTTGACAGCCTCGATGATCCTGTCCGCCGGCGCGTTTTCCGCATCGCCAAGCGGCTGGAGCTCCACCCACTCGTCCCTGCCGTCGCTCTCGATGCCGATGCAGAGCTCCGGCGCAGCCTTAAGCTGCTGCCGTTTGTCCACAAAGCCGATCTTGCCGGATACGCTCGCGTGCACCGGCAGACCAAGGCCCCCAACCGGCGCGGCGATGATCTGACCGACCAGCACCTGATCGCCAGGACTGACGCAGGGCGCGCTTGGCGCGCCAAGCTGCATGCCCACGGGAATAACGACGCGCTCCGGAAGCAGGGGACGTACAGGCTTGCCGCTGGTAAGCGGTTTACCCTCGCGTTCCCTTCTCAGCGGATGCACGCCGCCGCGAAAAGTATCTTTCATGTCCGTGCTGTTCCTCCCAGAAAAATAGGGAGCATGTCCTCATGCTCCTATACTAACAGAAAATTATACAGGATATTTCCGGAATTGTACAGTGTCAAACCTCGACGCCAAGATAGCTCAGTATGCCGTTTACGATGCCCTCGGCCATCTTTATCTGGAAAGCCTCGTCGTTGAGCAGCTTGTCCTCCGCGGCGTTGCTGATAAAGCCCATAATGAGCGTGCAGACGGGCGCATCCACGCTGCCGAGAAAGGTGTCGTCGTCCTTGTGGCGGATGTTTTCGCCGTTATACTGTTGTATCGGAAACTCCGTAGCGGCGACATAGGCGGTCAGTATGGCGGCGGCAAGCTGATCGCATTCGCCGATCTTGCTGTGGCTGCCGTTCGTCCACATGAGCGTGCCGCGCGTATCGGCGGTATCGACATAGTTACACTCGAGCCGCACGGCCAGATCGACGTCGTTGGCGTTTAGGATCTCCGCCCGCTTGGCGCTGTCCATATCGTCCTTGACGCTGGCAAGCGGTACGACCACCTTGGCGCCGAGAGCCTCGAGCTGCTCCTTGACGAGCGCGGTCACCGCATAGTTGAGGCGGTTTGCATAAACGCCCGTGGATATACCTTTGATTTTGGAGCTGTAACCCCGTGCGGGATCGACGCCGATGACGCGGCCTGACAGCACGCCGCCCTCGGGCTCGGGCGTGGGGCTCGGCGTTGCGCCGGGTTCGAGCGCCGACGAGGGCTCGGGCGTGCTGACGCCCGGCGTAGGGGTGGCCGGAGGCTCGGTGGGCGTGGGGCTCGGAGTGGCGTTGGCGGCCTGATAATTCTTTACTGCGGGAACCGCAAGCCCCGCAGTCAGGGCATAAATGCCTCCGCCGATCGCTACGAGGATCATCGCGCAAAGAATGCCAAACGCAAGGGGATTATTGATGCGAAAAGTTTTCCTGCGTTTGACGATTTTTTTCATTCTTCAAGCCCTCCGTTTTTTCTCGTTCCTATTGTACCATGTTCCTATAAAAAAGGTACAGTGCAAAAGAAGAAGATTTTCATTTTTTACATGAAATTGTCAGAAAATAGTCATGGATGTTTATACCTTTTTTTTGAATTGAATTTTGGATGTTTATGCTATAATAAAGACATGCCATTCAACTATGCTCATGCGCTTCTAGCGCTGGAAGCGGAGGCTGCGGCGGGACCCGCCGTAACCGCGCTCACGGAGACCTGCCGGGAGGCCTATCGCGCCGGCGCGATGGGGCCGGACCCCTATTTTGCCGACGACATGCCCAAGCCGCTTTTTCAGCAGAGCCGCGCGGCGCTCGCCGGAAAGCTGCATGCGCTCGATGCGCGCCGCCTCTTTGGCACGTTTCTGCCGCTGGCGGACAGCGCGGTAAAGCGCGCCTATGCGCTGGGCCTTATCTGCCATTTTACGCTCGACACCAGCGCGCATGCCTTTATCTTTGCGCGTTTTCCGGGCAAGCTCCATACGCCGGCGGAGATGCACATGGATCTGCCCATGACCGACCGGTATCCGCAGACGGCGTTTTCCCGGCGGCCGCCGGCGTTCTTCCGGTTGGACAGAGCCGCGCTGAGCGAAATAGACGCGCTGCACGCCGCCGCGGCCAAGGCGCTGTTTTCGGAAAACTGCCGCGGCGCTTTCCGGCGCAGCTATCGCAAGTGGGTATGCTTCGTCAATCGTTTTTCCTTTGATCCGCACGGCCGTAAGCTCCGGCTCTTCCAAAAGCTGGAGCGGCGCCCGGGCGCCGTGACCGGATGGCTGGTCACGCGCGACCCCGCGGATAAGGAGCGCGACCTGATGAATCTTTTGCATAAGCCCTGGGCCGCGCCCTGGGCCACAGGCCGCCTCAGGACGGAATCCTTTCCGGAGCTGTTCGAAGCGGCGCTGAAGGAAACGCCGGCGCTTTTGAATGCCGCCGCAGCCGGCTTTGAGACGGGCGATTTTTCCGAGGCGCTCAGGCTGGCGGGCAGGAGGTGTATGAATGGAAGCCCCCTTCTTTCAGAATAAAACGGCCTGCTGCTTTACCGGACATCGGCCGGCCGGACTGCCAAGCAAGGATTCCGCCGCCATGACGCTGCTGCGGCTTGCCGTTGTGCACGCGGTGCAGGAGGCCGCCGCGTGCGGCGTAACACGGTTTTTATCGGGCGGCGCGGAAGGCTTCGATACGCTGGCGGCAGAGGCCGTACTGGCCGTGCGCGGCGACTATCCCGCTATCCGGCTCACGCTTGCGCTGCCAAGCCGCAGCTTTCTTAGCGGCCGGAGCCTCGGGGAGCGGCATCGCGCCGAAGCCATTCTCCTTTCCTCCGACGAGACCGTATATGCCAGCGACGCGGACAACTCCGCGCGCAGCATGATGACGCGCAACCGCTACCTTGTCGATCATGCCGACTGCTGCGTGGCATATCTCAGGTCGTCGCGCGGCGGCACGCTCTACACGGTGAATTATGCGCTTGCCTGCGGATTGCCCGTCAAAAATCTTGCTAAAGGCCGTTTGACGTGATATAGTCTAAAGCCGATATGGAAAATACGATTCAGAGCGGGGTCTTGCCCGCCAAAGAAAACCGCATGGGTACGCAGCCGGTCGGCCGGCTTTTGTTTTCCATGGCCGTGCCGTTGGCGCTTTCCATGCTGATCCAGGCGTTGTACAACGTTGTTGACAGCATATTTGTTGCGCGCATCAGCGAGGCGGCGCTCACCGCCGTTTCTCTTGCAAGCCCCATGAATATGCTGATCATCTCCTTCGGCGTGGGCACGGCCGTGGGCGTCAATTCGCTGATCGCCCGCCGGCTTGGCGCCAGGCGCTATGACGAAGCCAATGCCGCGGCCGTCAACGGTCTGTTCGTTACGCTCCTGACGGCCATTGCCTTTCTGGTGTTCGGCTTTGTGGGCGCGGGCCCGTTTATCCGCGCGTACACCAGCGACGCCGCCATCGCCGAAATGGGTACAAGCTACCTGCGCATATGCTGCGTTTTCGGCGTAGGCGTGTTTATGGCCATGTGCGGCGAGCGCATCATGCAGGCGCAGGGCAAGCCCGTATACTCCATGCTCATGCAGCTTGTGGGCGCGGTCACCAACCTGATACTCGATCCCATTTTGATATTCGGCCTGTTCGGTCTGCCGGCCCTCGGCGTCAGGGGCGCGGCCATCGCCACCGTCATCGGGCAATGGGCCTCCATGGCGCTGGCGTTTATCATTATCGGGAGCAGAAAGAACGATCTGCGCATCACGTTTAAGGGCTTCCGGCCCTCGGCCGGGATCATTCGCGATATCTATGCCGTGGGTGCGCCCTCGATCATCATGCAGGGCATCGGCACCGTACTGACGATCTGTCTCAATGCGATATTGATCAGCTTTTCCGCCACGGCCGTGGCAGTGTTCGGCGCCTACTTTAAAGTGCAGTCCTTTGCGATGATGCCCATGATCGGCATGATGAACGCCGCTATGAGCATCGAGGCCTATAACTACGGCGCCCGCAACCGCAAGCGCCTGATGCACACATGGCGGCTTTCGCTATGGACGGGCGTGGCGCTCATGCTCCTGTGTACCGGCCTGATCTGGCTGTTTGCGCGGGACATTATGACGCTTTTCAACGCCTCCGAGACCATGGCGCATATGGGCGTGGCCGCGCTCAGGACCATGTCCTCCTGTCTGCCCATCGCCGCCGCAAGCATCAGCGCTTCCATTGTATTTCAGGCCGTCGGCCGCGGCGTTTACAGCATGGTGATCTCTCTTCTGCGACAGATATTCATGCTCATCCCCGCCGCCTGGATACTGGCGCGGGTCGTGGGCGAGGTCAATGCGGTCTGGTTCTCCTTCCCCGTTGCCGAGGGCGTGTCCTTTCTTGTCAGCGCCGCGTTTATGCTCGCGGCCTACCGCCGCTATATCCGGCCGCTGGACGCCCCCGTCACGGCGCTAACATAGGCCGTCGAGACACAGGCTTTCAATGCTTCGCAGGCCTTCGATGGCCGAACGCAGAACAGAGAGGGCGCTTTCGAGCGCCTCCTTTTCCTTCAGGGGCCGCGCGGCGGCTACGGCCGCGCTGACCGCTTCCACCGCGCCGTGATTGATAAACATACGCAGCACACGGCTTTTCTTTTCATACAGCGCCGCCATTTCATCGAGCGGGAGCGCCGGGCTTTCGGCCGCGGAGGCCCTGTTCGCAAGCGCGAGCAGCTCGTCGCAGCAGCGGTTCAGATAGCTGCGCGGCACGGTAAAGGCAAACAGCAGAAACAGCAGGAACGCCAGCGTCATGACGCGTTTGACCTTAACAAACATGCCGTCCCTCCTTCCGCTGCAGCGTGATCGCGCCGTCCGCGCCGTACTGCAAAAACAGCAGCTCTGAAAGCCGGTCCACGCCCAGCTCGCGGGCGCGTCCGGACAGCCAGTCCAGACTCAGATCCAATTGCCTGAGCTCGTTTTGACAGGCCTGTCCGTCCAGCACCAGCATGTGCGAAAGCTCCGCGGGCGGCGCCTCAATCTTCATATCTGCGCGCGAGGGCTGCTGGGCGCCGGACTTGAGCAGCACGCTCATGCTGCCGTTGGTCTCGAGTATGGCGTAGGCGACCTCGCGAATATCGAAAACCGATTTGGCGCTAAGCTGGTCCATAACGTCCAGCACGGTATAGTTCGTCATGCGCATGTTGCTTTCCGCCATGCGCCCGTCCGACACGATGACCACGGGGCTGCCGCAGACCATGCGCCGCGTGCGCGCGGACTTGAGGCAGAGCCAGGTCACAAGCTGCTGCGAGAGATACAGCGCCAGTATCGGCACCACGCTGTACGCAAGCGGCACCCCCGGCTCCGACAGCGCGCAGCCCGCCAGATCCGCGATCAAAAGTGTGATCAGAAGATCGAAGGGCTGCAGATCGGACACCTGTCTTTTTCCGGTCAGCCGCAGCACCAGAAATACGAATATGTACAAGAATACAGCGCGCAAAAACAGCGTCAGCATGAATATGCCTCCCTTCAGCGCTTAAGATGCGCCAATCGGCGCTTGACCATGCGGGCGACTTATGCGAAAATATGAAAAAAGAGCGGGGGACATCGGAATGCAGCGCATTTCCAAGCGGGACTACTATCTGGGCATCGCGGCGGAGGTCGCGCGCCGCTCGACCTGCCTTAGACGTCAATACGGCGCGGTCATCGTCAAGAACGACGAGATCGTCGCCACCGGCTATAACGGCGCGCCTCGCGGCGAGCCGAACTGCTGCGACATGGGCGAATGCTGGCGCGAAAAGAACAACGTTCCGCACGGCGAGCAGTATGAAAAATGCGTGGCCGTGCATGCCGAATGCAACGCCATCATCAGCGCGAGCCGCAACGAAATGCTCGGCTCCACGCTGTATCTGGCCGGCTTCGAGGGCTTCGACAGGCCCAACGAGAATCCGGTGCCCTGCATGATCTGCACGAGGCTGATCAAAAATGCGGGCATAATACAAGTGATCAATCAGAACGGGGAGGTCGTCTTATGAACTGCATGAAGGTCGGAAATGGCAACGTAGCGCTCATCGCCGGCGGCGGCAAGGTGTATACGGACGTGGCGGCGCGCTTTACCCGCACGGAAAAGAGTCTGACGGAGATCATTGCCTCGCCCTATAATGAATCGCTCGTGACCAGCATCGTGGACAAGGGGCATCTGGCCGCCACGGAATTCGACTACTTTCTCTTTGGCGTGGAGGGCTATTCCCGCGTGACCGAGGTGCAGCTCGTCAGAAAGCGCATGGCCAACTACCTCATCAAGAGCGGCCGCGTCGATAAGCACGGCAAGCGCTCCTACGACGTGGTGCTGCCGGAAGCCGTCATGGACTGCCGCGCCGACTGCCGTCTGCCCGACGGATCAAGGGTCTCGCTTTCCACAAGCGAGCTGCTGGACATACTCGAGGACTGGTACGACGCGGGCGTCGAGCAGGGTTATAAGGAGGAGGAGCTCAGGTACATGAAGCCGCAGGCCACCGAATTTAAGGCGCTCGTGGGCATGAACGCGCACGCGCTTCTCGACTGGTTCAAGATCCGCTGCTGCATGAACGCGCAGACCGAGATACGCGACCTCGCGATGAAGATGCTGAAGCTCTGCAAGGAGGCCGCGCCCGCGCTGTTTGCCGAGGCCGGCCCAAGCTGCGTTTCGCTTGGCTATTGCCCTGAAAACGATTTCCAGAACCCTGCCTGCCACATTATCCGAAAAAAGGATGCTTTGGAGCTGCTGAAAAACGCAGCCAGAGCGGAATGACCGGAGGTTGCTTATGAAAGGCCTGTTTCGATTTCTTTGCACGCTGGTCGTGATCGTCGTGGTGATCGCGCTGGCGCTCGTCATACTGGATATGACCAAGTTTGCGCACGATCCGGAAAACGCCACCGCCAACGCCATCATTACGGGCGCGCGCAATCTGTTTCCTGAAAGCTGGATACAGACCTACGACGACTGGCGCGCCAGCTTTCTAAACTGGCTGTCCAACGTGTTGGATCTGGCCAAAAACCAGCTGTGAGCCGGCAACGCCACGCCTATCTGATCGCGGCGCACGGCGGCTTCGATCAGCTCAAGGCGCTTCTGAGGCTGTTGGATGTGCCGGAAAACGACGTCTATCTGCATATGGATAAAAAAGCGAAGGCCTTCCGCGCGGAGGACTTCGCTTCCGTTATGACGCAGGCCGCGATTCATTTCGTTCCGCGTCTTTCCGCGGGCTGGGGCTCTCCGTGCTTTATTGACGTCATGCTATCGCTCCTGAGCGCAGCCACAGCGACCGAGCATCAATATTATCATCTGCTCTCGGGCGCGGATCTGCCGCTAAAACCGCAAAAGGAGATCCGCGCGTTCTTCGACGGGCACGCGGGACTGGAGTTCTTGAATTATCAAGCGCCCTCCATAGACCCCTGCACGCTGCATTACCGGCTTGGCCTGTTCCATCCGCTGTATGCGCTGGGTCTTCACGGCCCGTCGGCCCAAAAAGCGGAAAGTCTGCTGGAAGCGCTGCAAAACCGGCTGCATATCGACCGGCTCCGGCACTGTTCCACGCCCTTTCAAAAGGGTCATCTTTGGTTTTCCGTTACGCACGGTTTCGCCGCCTATGCCGTCGCCCAAGCGCCGGCCTACCGGCCGCTGTTTCGGCTGTCGGCCTGCGGCGACGAGATGTTCTTCCACACGATCATGCTCAATTCGCCCTTCAACGGCAAGCGCTATATGCCCGACGCCTACGACGATCCTGCGGCCGCGCTGCGCTGCATCGACTGGTCGCGCGGCGACGGCAGCTCGCCCTATACCTATACGCTGGCCGATTATGAGACGCTGCAGAAAAGCCCCTGCCTGTTTGCGCGTAAATTCAACGCTTCGCGCGATCCGGAGCTGTTTGAACGCATACTGGAAAAGGCTCAGACCGACTGACGGACGAGCTTGCGAATAAAGGCCTTCTCGCGCGCGTCGATATGTCCGTTGGCGGCGCAGAACGCGAGGCTGAAGCGGATCATGCTGAGCTTGATCTCCTCGTCGAGCACGCCGAAATAATCCACAAGCGCGTTCATAGCGTCCTGCGCGCTTTTACCCTTGGCGCCGTCCACAATGGCCATGACCGTCTCGTAACCTACGGACACGCCCGTGGTCTCCTCAAAGAGCTTGTATTCGCCCAGCTCGAGCCGTCCGCTCGCGGCGCAGGCCGTCGCGATAAACAGCAGGAAGGTCTGAAGACCGTCGCCCTCGAGCGCGTCGAGCGTTGGCAGTATCACGCGGCCTTCCGCCGTCACGATCCGCTTGAGCTCCTCAAAGGACAGCGCCTCGTATTCCTTTGCCAGCTTTTCCAGTTCAAACATAGCCGTTCTTCCTTCCTCCGCTTCAGCGATTTGCGTACATGGCCTCATAATACTGCCGGTATTCGCCGCTGACGATGGTCTCCCACCAGTCTTTATGCGTCAGATACCACTGTATCGTATATCGTACGCCCGTTTCAAAATCGGTCTCCAGCGTCCAGCCAAGCTCCCGTTCGAGCTTGCCGGCGTCGATGGCGTAACGTAGGTCGTGCCCCTTGCGGTCGGTCACAAAGCGGATCAATTCCTCGCTTTTTCCGAGCGTGCCGACGATGCGCCGCACGATATCGATGTTGCGCATTTCGTTGCTGCCGCCGATGTTATATACCTCGCCGTCGCGGCCGCCCTGCAAGATCCGGTCGATGGCGCGGCAATGATCCTCCACATACAGCCAGTCGC
>CAZCAV010000029.1:0-25320 GCA_964496795.1 uncultured Oscillospiraceae bacterium | reverse complement strand
ATGCCGAACGGAAGCTTGCGGCGCGTGCTGCGCTGTACGCTCTTGAAGTTGACAAATATGCCCTGCGCCGTTTCAGGCCGGAGATACAACTCGCTGGCAGAATCCTCGGTAACGCCCTGAAAGGTTTTGAACATCAGGTTGAATTTGCGGATGGACGTAAAATCATGCGCGCCGCATTCAGGACAGGCGACGCCCTTTTCCTGTATGAAGCTTTCCATTTGCTGGTTGCTCCAACCGTCGGGATGAAGCTCGTCAAGGCCGTTGGCCGCTGCGTAATCTTCGATCAGCTTATCGGCGCGGAAACGCGCTTTGCAGGCCTTGCAGTCCATCAGCGGATCGGAAAACCCGCCGACATGGCCGGAGGCGACCCAGGTTTCAGGGTTCATGAGTATGGCGGCGTCCATGCCGACGTTATAGGGACTTTCCTGTACAAACTTTTTCCACCATGCACGCTTGATATTATTCTTGAACTCCACCCCAAGCGGGCCATAATCCCAGGAATTGGCCAATCCGCCATAGATTTCACTGCCGGGGAAAATGAATCCGCGGTTTTTGCAGAGGGAAACAAGCTGCTCCATAGTTACCGATGCCATACTGTCTGTACCTTCCTCATATTTCAATTTTAATATTATGAGCGCCGGAGCACTGGTTTGTCAAGACAAGCACCAGCTTTCGGGGCTTTGCGTAGTATACATTGATCGGCGAAATCCGCCGAAATGTATGCAATGAATAGGAGGCAATACAATGGGTTGCTTGAGTAACTTTTGCGGAGGGAATTCCATGTGGTGGATCCTGATACTTCTGTTGATCCTGGACGACGGCGAGAATACCTGCGACAGCCTGATCTGGATTCTGCTTCTGTCGCGCTTCTGCGGCAATTGCGGCGATGACAGCAGCTGCGGCTGCGGCTGCGGCAGTACGTCGCGCAACACCTGCGGCTGCTGAGGAGCAGAAGAATAAATAGAAATTAACGCGGTGTTACCGCCTCCTTTGTGTTATACTAAAAATATACGCAGGGGAGGCGTTTGTATTGCGGGAAGGCCATGTGATCGTCGGCATGTCCGGCGGCGTGGACAGCGCCGCGGCCGCGCTGCTGCTCAAGCGGCAGGGGATGGAGCCGATCGGCGTATTCATGAAGAACTGGGATGAAACGGACGATTGCGGCGTATGTACGGCGACGGACGACTATGAGGATGTGCGCCGCGTATGCGAGCGCATCGATATTCCCTACTATACCGTTAATTTTGAGAAAGAGTATTACGATCGCGTATTCTCCTACTTTCTGGAGGAGTATCGCCGGGGCCGCACGCCGAATCCGGACGTTCTGTGCAACTGCGAGATCAAATTTCGCGCTTTTCTTGATTTTGCCATGGCCTCGGGCGCGTCTTATATGGCGACGGGCCACTATGCGCGGCTGGATAAAACGCATGACGTGCGGCTGCTGCGCGCCATGGACAAGGGGAAGGATCAGAGCTATTTTCTGGCCGGCTTAAACCGGGAGCAGCTTCAAAACGCGCTGTTTCCCATTGGCGGCATGCAAAAGCCTGCGGTACGCGCGTTGGCGCGTGAAGCAGGACTGCCGGTGGCGGCAAAAAAGGATTCCACGGGCGTCTGTTTCATTGGAGAGAGAAACTTTAAGAAGTTTCTGATGCAGTTTTTGCCGGCTCAGCCGGGCGATATGACGGACGAGACGGGCCGGATCATCGGCCGGCACGACGGCCTGATGTATTATACGCTGGGCCAGCGCCGCGGCCTGAATATCGGCGGGCGCAGCGAGGGAACGGGAGAGAGCTGGTACGTCATCGGCAAGAACTTACAGCGCAACCTGCTGATCGTGCAGCAGGGAGAGCATGAGGAGCTGTATTCGCTTTCGCTTGACGCTGAAACCATCAACTGGATTTCCGGTAAGCCGCCGGCAAAAGCCTTTGCCTGCACCGCAAAATTTCGATATCGCCAGAGCGATCAGAGCGTTTTCGTCACGGCGAAAAGCGGCGGCGCGCACGTTCGCTTCGATCAGCCGCAGCGTGCAATCACCCCTGGTCAGTGGGTGGTGTTCTATGACGGAGAAGTCTGCCTTGGCGGCGGGCCTATCGATATGACGGAGCCCTGCAAAGCCATACGCGTTTGATGCGCACAACGGGACGCTTTGCAGCGCGCGCAAGCGCCCCGTTTGCATTTTTGGCAGCGTTTCTATATAATTAGCGCATGCTTATGGTTCATCCGCGCGCACGGTTGGATTGCGCGCTGGCTATGGTCGGCCGGACGCGTGTGCTGGCGGATATCGGCTGCGATCATGGCCGATTCTGCTGCGCCGCCGTACAGCGCGGCGTTGCCGGACACGCAATTGGCACGGACATCAGCGCGGCCTCTCTCGATAAGGCGCGTACGCTTGTGGAGCGCACGGGCCTTGACGCGCGCGTAGAACTGCGTCTGGGCGACGGCTTTGCGCCGCTGAAAAACGGCGAAGCGGAGATCTGCTGCCTGCTCGGCATGGGCGGAACGCTGATGGCGCGGCTGCTGGATGATGCGGAAACGTCCTTTCAGGGCGCTTCGCGGATTCTATTCCAGCCGATGCGCGCGGCGGAGGATATCCGTGCCTGGCTGTTTTACCGTGGCTGCCGGATACTGGATGATCGGCTTGTGATGGAGCATGGCCGCATCTATCAGGTATTCATGGCTGCGCCGCCGCAGAATGAGCCGCTGCAAACGCCGCCGGAGTGGCCCGCCGGTTTTTTTAAGCTTGGCTATACGGCCTTCCGGACCCGCGATCCTCTGCTTGCCGTGGCAGCGCGCCGTATGCTGGAGCGTCATGAAACGCAGCTTAGGAAGGGGCGTTCAGAAACGCTTCTGCGGGAGACCGGACAGCTCAAGCAAATACTGGATTATTTCGAGGAGTGACGAGTGTGAAACTGAAAGATTGGACAGCGGTCATGGAGCGTATCGCCCCGCCCGAGCTGGCTATGGAATGGGATAATATCGGCCTTTTGATAGGACCGGAAAGCGCGGAGCTCCACCGCGTGCTTGTGGCGCTCGACTGCACGCCCGCGGTGGCGCGCGAGGCGGCAGAGCAGGGCGCAGAGCTGGTCTTGACGCATCACCCGCTTTTTTTCCATCCCGTCAGGCGGCTGCTGCCCGAAGCGCCTGACACGGCGGCCGCCTGCATACTGCTCAGGCACGGCGTGGGACAATATGCCGCGCACACGAATTTGGACGCGGCAGAGGGAGGCGTCAACGACGTGCTGGCCGGTTTGTTTGACATTGCGGACGCAGAAGCTTTTGGCGAAGGCGGTATTGGACGCATCGGTACGCTGCCGCGCGCGGAGAGGCTTTCCGTATTTGCAAAATGCGTTGGCGAGCGTCTGGGCACGGTTCCGCGCATGACGGGCAGCGCCGACGTCTGTCTCAGGCGCGCCGCCTTTGTGGGCGGCGCTGGCGGCAGCGAGCTTATGGCTGCTGTTTCCGCCGGAGCGGACGTGCTTGTTACGGGCGAATTGAAGCACAACGAGGCGCTCGACGCATTGACGCTTGGGCTATGCTGCATTACGGCCGGACATGACGAAACCGAGCGAATTATCCTGAAGCCGCTGATTGAACGTTTACAGCGTGAGACAGATGATGTACAATATATTTTAGCGCATTCGGACAAAAGGCCGTTTGCCGCCGTGTAGGAGGGAACGACATGACAAAATTAGACGCCCTGTGGGCGTATCAGGAAGCGGAGCTGAAAAAAGTGCAGCTTGAAACGGAGATCCGTTCCACACCGTCGCGTCAGCAGTTTAACAAGCTGCACAAGCTGCTTAAGACCCAGCAGGCTGCGATAGCAAAGCTTTCAGAGGAAATGACGGCGCGGGAGCTGCACGCACAGAGGCTTGCCGAACAGACGGAGAAGCTCGAATCCCGTATTGAGATCGAACAGGGAGAGCTTGAAACCATGTCGCAGGACGACGAAAGCACGGCCGAGGAGATGACGGAGCTGCGGGGGGACGTCGACAGGCTTGGACACGAGCTTGCGGCCGTATTGCGCGAAGTGAAAGCGCTCAGGACAGACATCAATGCTGCCGCTGACGAGTATCAAAAAACACGTCAGACCGCGGGCAAGGCAAAAAAAGAGTATGACGCGCTGCGCATTGTGTGCGAAAAGGAGCTTGACGAGCGCTCGGCGGATCTAGCAGCCTGCGACAAGCTGCTCGAAGAGGCGGCCGCTTCGGTCGACAAGACGCTTATGGAACGCTACGCCAAGGTCAAGCTGCATCAGGCTGTGCCGGTTGCGAAGGTGATCAACAGTAAATGCGGCGGCTGCAATATGTCATTGCCGATGGTCGTGCTCAAAAAGATCGCCGGCGCGGACGTGGTTGTGGAATGTGAGAACTGCGGAAGGATACTGTACGCAGGATAACAAACAGTGGATTTGCGAGTAAGACAGACGGCTGCGCCCGCGTGAGCGGGCGAGGAAAGTCCGGGCACCGCAGGGCAGGGTGCCGGGTAACACCCGGCGGAGGCGACTTCAGGGAAAGTGCAACAGAAATAAACCGCCCGTTTTTGCGGGTAAGGATGGAAAGGTGCGGCAAGAGCGCACCGGCGCTCCGGCGACAGAGCGCGTCACTGTAAACCCCACCCGGTGCAAGATTGGAATGAGCGCATTTAACAGCGGCCCGCTGCGCGCTTGGTAATCGCATGAGCCTCTCGGCGACGATTGGCCTTAGATAGATGGCCGTACACGACAGAACCCGGCTTACGTCTTACTCGCTGAATATTGTATTTACTTTCGGTTTAACCGTGGGGGATGGATTTATATGGAGCAGACTGCAAAAAAAACCGTTTTATCGGCGGTGCAGCCGACAAGCGCTTTGACGCTTGGCAATTATCTTGGCGCGCTGAGAAACTTTGTCGCCATGCAGGACGAGTACAATTCGTTCTATTGCGTGGCCGATATGCACGCTATCACGGTTCGCCAGAATCCAACGGAGCTCAGGCGACGGAGCCTTGAGACCTTTGCGCTGTATCTGGCCTGCGGATTGGATCCGAACCGCTCCGTGCTTTTCATCCAGTCGCATGTGCCCGAGCATGCGCAGCTTTCCTGGGCGCTTTCCTGCAATACCTATATGGGTGAATTGCAGCGCATGACGCAGTTTAAGGATAAAAGCGCGCGGCATGCGGACAATATCAACGCCGGCCTGTTTACCTATCCCGTGCTTATGGCGGCGGATATTCTGCTGTATCAGGCACATTTTGTTCCTGTGGGCGCGGATCAGAAGCAGCATGTTGAGCTTACGCGCGATCTGGCGGAGCGCTTCAACAAGCTGTATGGTGATACTTTCGTCGTGCCGGAGCCCTACATTCCAAAGGTGGGCGCGCGTATCATGAGCCTTCAGGAACCGCTGAAAAAGATGAGCAAGTCCGATCCAAATGAAAACGCCTTCATCCGCATCATCGACGAGCCGGATGCGATCGCCAGAAAGGTCAAGCGCGCAGTGACCGACTGTGACGGCGCTGTTACGCCCGATCCGGAAAAGGCGGGCGTTTACAACCTTCTGTCGATTTATTCCGCCTGCACCGGCCTTTCGCTCGAGAAGGCTGCAGACAGCTTTTCCGGCAAGGGCTATGGCGAGCTAAAAAATGGCGTCGCCGACGCGGTGATTGCGCTGCTGGAGCCGATACAGTGCGAGTATAAACGCTTGCTTGGCGATCGGAAGCATCTTTCAGAGCTGATCGCGCTGGGCACGGACAAGGCGCGAACGGTGGCTGTAAAAACCGTACGCAAAACCTATCATAAACTTGGCTTTGATTCATAACGGGAGGCAGACATGGAAACGGTAAAGGATCGCTTTCTCAGATATGTTCGGATCGATACCCAATCGGAGGATGACACAGACAAGGTGCCGAGCACGCAGAAGCAGTTTGATCTGGCCCGCCTGCTGCGTTCCGAGCTGCTTGCCATGGGCGCCGAGGACGTCAGGCTGGACGAGCATTGCTATGTGACGGCGACCGTGCCCGCGAACGATCCGGCGCCGAGACCGGTCATAGGCCTGATCGCGCATATGGATACGGTGGACGCTGTCAGCGGAACCAACGTGAATCCGGTCATTACGTCGGACTATGACGGCGGCGATATCTTCATGGGTCAGGGTTACAGGCTTTCACCCGCAAGCTATCCGGATCTCAAGAGGTATCAGGGGCAGGAGATCATCTGCACGGACGGCAGCACGCTGCTTGGCGCGGACGACAAGGCCGGCGTGGCGGAGATCATGACCCTGTGCGAACGGCTGCTCGGAGCCGGCGCGCCGAAGCATGGCAGAATTCGCATCTGCTTTACGCCGGACGAGGAGGTCGGAAACGGCGTCAACTATTTCGACGTACCCGCTTTCGGCGCGGACTTTGCCTACACGGTGGACGGCGGGGAGCTTGGCGATATCAACTACGAGAATTTTAACGCAGCAGACGCCGCAGTGCATATCAACGGCGTGAGCGTGCACACTGGCTCTGCGCGCGGGCTCATGAAGAACGCGTCGCTGCTGGCCATTGAGCTGCATCAGATGCTTCCAGAGTTTGAAAATCCCGCCTGTACGGACATGTATGAGGGCTTCTATCATCTGCACCGCATAAACGCCTGCGTGGATCACGCGGACGTTCTGTATATTCTTCGTGATCACGACCGCCAGAAGTTTGAAAAGAAGAAAGCGCTGTTTCAGGCTGCCGTTGAGTATATGAACCAAAAGTACGGCTCCGGCACGGTGGAACTGACGCTTCGGGATACATACTATAACATGAAGGAGAAAATCGACGGGACGTTGATAGAGCGTTTGAAGGCGGCCATGCTGAAGGCCGGCGTGCAGCCGCTCTGCTCGCCGATACGCGGCGGCACCGATGGCGCGCGGCTGTCCTATATGGGGCTGCCCTGCCCGAATATTTGTACGGGCGGGCATAATTTTCACGGCCGTTACGAGTTTATCAGCGTACAGGCAATGGAAAAGGTGGTCGACATTCTTGAGAATCTGACGACCGGTCTATAACGCGGGTATGATCTCTCCGCAGATATCCATACGCATGAGCCTGCCGATCCCGGCGGGCTCTTTCGTTTGCGCAAGCGCCCACATCAGCTTAGTCACCGCGGCCTCGCGCGTCATATCGTGTGCGGAGATGACGCCGGCTTCGACGAGCGGACGGCTCACGGCATATACGTCCGGCGAGCTGCCTTCATAGAGGCATTGCGTGGAGAGCACGACGGGAATGCCGCCGGAGATGATTTTCCGGATGCTCTCGGCATGATCGCGACGGAAATTGTGCATGCCGCCAAGGCCGAAGGCTTCCACGACCAGTCCGCGTACGCCGCAGTCCGTGACGCTTTCAAGCAGCGCCGGACTGGTGCCGGGGATGAGCTTTATGAGCGCTACGTTGGGCTCCAGCGTATCGTAATAGTGGAATTCGCCACGTTCCGGCGGATGAAACAGCTCATAATAGCGTCCGTTTGCCACGGTGCCAAGATAAGGATAATTGATGGATTCAAAGGCATTCAACGAACTGGTGCGCGTTTTAACGGCGCGGCAGCCCTTGATGATCGCACCGCCAAAACAAATGGTAACGCCGCCGCCAAGGCAGCAGGCAGCCAGAAGCGCAGCGCTGAGATTGCTGCGGCCGTCGGAGTCGGGCTGCACGATAGGGATTTGCGATCCCGTGAGAATTACCGGAATGGGCAGGTTTTGCAGCAGGAAGCTCAGCATGGAAGCCGTATAGGCCATGGTGTCCGTGCCGTGGGTGATAACAATCGCCTGATAGGAACCGATGGCCCTGCGTACCGCTTCCGCAATGCCTAGCCATTCCTCGGGCTGTATGTTGGAGCTGTCCATGCTGTATAGGTCGAGACAGTCTACGGAAGCTTCCTTCGGAACGTCTGAAAAGCTCAAAAGCTCCCTGGCCGTCAGCGCGGGCGTAAGCCCGCCTGCCTCCGGAACGCAGGCGATCGTTCCGCCCGTGGCGATCAAAAGCATGTTCATACGGCGTGACTCCTCATGGTTGATCTTGATCCTGGACCTCATCATAACACATCCGGGTTTCATCCAAAAGCGCTTTCATCTGTGCGCGCACGCTTTTCGGCGACACAATGGCGGCCTGCTTGCCAAACTGCAGCAGCCAGCCAAAAAACGCGGGACTGACGGCCACCTGAACGCGCACGGAAAAACAGTTTTCATCCTGCTTGATAATGCCGACGTCTCTTCCAAAACGATCGATCACCGCGCCGATAAGACCGCGGTCAAAGCGCAGCTCTACGTCTCTTTGCTCGCCTGCGAACATAGAGAATACGGTCTTAGCGTAAACGGCCGGCTCCATGGCGTGCGCAAGGCGCTTGCGCGGCTGATCGCTCATGGATACGGAAAGCATTTTGTCAACGCGAAAATGAGCAAGCCCTTCGTGCACCGGATGGTCTGCGATCAAATAGTAATTATCATCGGCCCAGGTCAGAAGGTAGGGGCTGACTTCATAGAACTCGCCGCCGCGGCGCGGCGCGAGCGACTTTGTCAGGGTATATTGGCAGTATTGAAAGCGCACGCGGCGGTTTCGCGCAATGGCTTCGTGAATGGTATCGACGCTGTAATATATGCGTTCGTTATCCGCTTTGACGCGGTCGCGCACATAGACCTGACGCGAAAGCTGCGCGGCCAGATGGCGACTTGTCAGTCCTTCCAGCTTTCCGATGAGCTGCGACGATTTCTTCTCCGTAATAAAACGGCTGGCCTGTACGGCGTCCACCAACAGCTTCAGCTCCGGCAGCTCAAAAGCCCTTGCGCCCAGAAAATAATCGTGCGTTCTCGAGCGGCGCTTCTCGATGTCCATGCCATGACTTTTCAAAAGCGCAATATCGGCATATATGGTGCGCCTGTCCACGTTGTGCAGACCTTGCGCGCTGAGGTATGCCATCAGAGCGGGCACGGTCACGGTATGCTGTTCATCCGTTTCGCGAAAGAAATAGTCGCCGACAAGAAACAATCTAAGCTTTGGATCAGTCAAAGTACATCACCCAAGCAACAGTGTACCATAAAATACCAGGGGCCAAAACAGTTTTGTTTCGACCCCTGGTAAAACAGGCGCATCAGGCTTACTTTGCGCGCGAGTCTCCAAAGAAAAACAGTGCGACGGTTCCCGGACCGGTATGCGAGCCAATGACCGTACCGACATAGTTGATCAGAACCGGCCCGTTCAGCTTTGGAAAGCTTGCCTCCACCATATCCGCAACCGCTCTGGCTTCGTCATAACAGTCGGAATGGGAAATGAAGCATTTTCCGGAATAATCGGTTCCGCCCTGCGCATGCTCGGCCATGCGCTTGACGATTTCGCGCAGCACGCGCTTCTTTCCGGGGTACTTGGCCCGCGGAATCAGATGCCCCTCGGCGTCCATGTTCAGCAGCGGCCGTATGTTCATAATGTAGCCTATGGCGTAGGAAGCGCGGGAGATGCGTCCTCCGCGCAGATAGTGCGTCAGATCCGTCGAGAAGAACCAGTGATGAACGTTCAGCCTGTTGGCTTCGGCCCATTCGTACGCCTCCTCGATCGAACAGCCTGAGTCGCGCATATCGCAGACGGCGTCGGTCAACAGCCCGTAGCCGGAGGAAGCGCCAAGCGTATCCACGATCATGATCTTTCTGTCCGGATACTTTTCCAAAAGCTGGTCGCGTGCGATCATGGCGGAGCGGAAAGAACCGGAAAGGCCGGAGGAAAAGGAAAGATGCAGTATGTCATGCCCCTCGAGTAGCAGGGGCTCAAAAAAGCTTATAAACTGCCACTCGTTCACCTGCGAGGTTCTGGCCTCGCCGCCTTCCGCAAGGCGGCGGTAAAAATCAGGAAAGGGATAGCTCTTGCCGAGATCGTCCGAATATTCAACGCCGTCCAGCGTAAAGTGGAAGCATACATAGGGGATGTTGCGGTCGGCAAAATATGAAGCGGGCATATCCGCGGTTGAACAACAGCTTAAAACAAAACGGTTCACATTCGTCCTCCAATCAGAATAATTATTGAATCATCATAACACAGCTCCCCATGCCGGCGTACGCTATCCGTGATTGATGCGACTCTTCCCGTAGGATACAGGCATTCTACGGAGAGTAGAGAGCTTGCAAAAACTTAGAATACAAAGTATACTGAATGATATATTAGGAGGACGACGATTTGACGGAGGCGGAACTGCGCGGCATCATAGCCCAGAATATTGCGGCGTGCCGAAAGCTGCATGGCCATACGCAGGCGGATCTGGCCGGCAGGCTCAACTATTCCGATAAGTCTGTTTCCAAGTGGGAGCGTGCCGAGGGCATGCCGGACGTGTATGTGCTGACAAAAATTGCCGCGCTTTATGGCCTGAGCATCGATGATCTGCTGCAAAAGAACGCGCCGATCAAGAAAATGCCGGAACGGATCCTGATAGCGCTGCTCTCGGTCTGTCTGGTATTTCTGGTGGCGGCTGTGGTCTATTTTTCGCTGCGTATGATTGTGCCCGATCTTGGCAAGGCGTTCCTGTGCTTCGTATTTGCGCTGCCGGTCTCCTGTATTGTACTGACCGTATTTGCTGCAATTTGGTGGAGCTATCGGTATCAATGCGCCGCTGTGAGCGGGCTGATATGGTCGCTGGCGCTCAGCGTGCAGCTTATCGTATCGCGCGAGGTGCTGGCTATCTATGTCGTGGCCGGTATTGTTCAGATATTGTGTGTTCTTTGGTATATTCTGCAAAAGCATTTGCATCGCACCGCCCGATCGGGCAGGATATAGATCCATTCGGTCGAAATTCAGAATTATATTGACAACTTTGCCGCAATCTGCTTTAATTGTTTAGCGTTGGTAAACATAAAGTTTAGAAAGAGGTTGAGCGCGTGGATATCGGCGACAAGGTAAAGAATCTGCGATTGCGTCTTGGGTTGACCCAGGAGGAGCTTGCGGCCCGCACAGAGCTCAGCAAGGGCTTTATATCTCAGCTTGAACGCAATATTACTTCGCCCTCCATCGCTACGCTTCAGGATATCCTTGAGGCGCTCGGCACGGATATCGGTGAGTTTTTCAGCGAGCGTACGCCGGATAAAGTCGTCTACGGGCCGGAGGATATGTTTGAAAAATCCGAACCGGACGGTCTGGTCACGCGATGGCTTGTGACCAATGCGCAAAAGAACGCCCTTGAGCCGATACTGATGCTGCTGCCGGCCGGACAGGCCTCTCTGCCGGACGATCCGCATGAGGGAGAGGAGTTTGGCTATGTTCTTTCCGGCGGCGTGACCTTGATGCTGGGCGCCCAAAAGCATCGCGTCAAAAAGGGCGGCAGCTTCTATTTCCGGCCGTCAACGGCGCATTATCTCATAAATTCCGGCAAAACTGAGGCGAAGATCCTCTGGATCAGCACGCCTCCGAGCTTTTAAGGTGGATCATCTATGAACGACAAGCATCTTATTGAACTCATCGGTGTTTCAAAAGCCTACGGCGGCGACGTAGCGCTTTCCAATGTGAATCTATATATCAAGGACGGCGAATTTTTGACGCTGTTAGGGCCCTCAGGATGCGGTAAGACTACCATGCTCAGGCTCATTGCGGGCTTTATTATGCCGGACGAGGGACGCATTGAGATGGATGGCGTGGATATTGCCGGCGTACCGCCATACAAGCGCCGTGTCAATACGGTTTTCCAAAAATATGCGCTGTTTCCGCATTTAAATGTCTTCGATAATATCGCGTTCGGCTTGAAGATTCAGAAGCTGGACAAGAAGATCATCAGGGAAAAGGTTGACAGCATGCTGGAGCTGGTCAACCTTAAGGGCTATGGAAAGCGCTATGTCGAGCAGCTTTCCGGCGGTCAGCAGCAGCGGGTGGCGATTGCGAGGGCGCTGGTGAACGAGCCGCAGGTACTGCTGCTGGACGAACCTCTCGGCGCTTTGGATCTGAAGCTCCGCAAGGAGATGCAGGTGGAGCTTAAGCACATGCAGCAACAGCTGGGCATCACCTTTATTTACGTTACGCACGATCAGGAGGAAGCCCTCACTATGAGCGATACCATCGTGGTGCTCAAGGACGGCGTCATACAGCAGATCGGCACGCCGATCGATATTTACAACGAACCAAAGAATCCGTTTGTGGCGGATTTTATTGGCGAAAGCAACATTATTCCCGGCATCATGCTTGGCGACTACCGTGTGCAGATGAACGGGGTGGCCTACGAATGCGTGGACGCAGGCTTCGGAAAAAACGTCGAGGTGGACGCAGTGGTGCGGCCGGAGGATATCGATATCGTACCTGCTGCGGGCGCGCGCGTGGCTGGCGTCGTGCAGTCAGTGGTCTTCATGGGCGTTCACTACGAGCTTGATGTGGATTGCGGCGGCTATGAGTGGGTCATCCAAACAACGGATTATGTGGCGTCCGGCGAAACGGTCGGCATATCCATTCCTCCGGATGCGATCCATATTATGAAAAAAACGCGTCAAACCAATATTTTTGACGGCGTTGCGTATCCGGACGCATTGGAAGCTGAGTTCAACGGACACAGCTTTGCCTGCGCCGCAGCCGCCGGCTTTGACAACAGGGAAGAGATTCTTGTGCGCATTGCGCCAAAGGATGTGATCCTTGTTTCGCCTGAGGATGCGCCTGTGACCGGCTTTGTCAAGAGCTGCATGTTCCTTGGCACGCATTATGAGGTTACGATTACGCGCGAGGACGAGGACTGGATCGCCTACTCCGAGGATTTCATGGAGGATGGCGAGGAGATCGGGCTTTCCGTGGACGCGGAAGCTATCCGGCTGAGCCGACGCTGAACATCCGGCCAAAAGGGGGCGACACTGTATGAAACGGTCTGTATTCGCTTATCCGTACATCGTATGGATGCTGCTGTTTATTCTTTCGCCCATGATACTGATCTTCTATTATGCCTTTACGAGCGATGGAAGCTTTTCCTTTGTGAACATACTTGAAGCGCTTCGCTGGGATAATTTTTCCGTACTGCTCGATTCCATTCGGCTGGCGCTGTATACGACGCTGATCTGTCTGCTGCTGGGCTATCCAGTGGCCTATCTGCTCTCGCGCATGAAAAAGGCGGTCGCGGCTTTGATGTCGGTGTTTTTTATCGTGCCTATGTGGATGAACTTCCTTCTGCGCACCTATGCCTGGAAGGTGCTGCTTGGCGCGTTTTCAAATTTTTTATATACGGAGGGCGCCGTGCTGCTGGGCATGGTATATAACTTTCTGCCCTTCATGATTCTGCCGATCTATACCATCCTGATGAAGCTGGACCGCAGCTATATTGAGGCCGCGAGCGATCTGGGCGCCAACGGCGCTACAACATTCCTTAAGGTCGTGCTGCCGCTTTCCATTTCCGGCGTGGTCTCCGGTATTACGATGGTGTTCATTCCCTCGACGACGACATTTGCGATTTCACAGCTGCTTGGCGGCGGCAAGACCATGCTCTACGGCGATTTGATATATATGAAGTTTATTACCGAGCAGGCGTGGAGCGCTGGCAGCGCCCTGTCTATCGTCCTGCTTGTGTTCGTGCTGCTGTCCATGACCATTATGAGACGCGCCGAACGCTCGGCCGCGAACGATGGAGGCGCAAGATTATGGTGAAAACACGGATCGGGAAGCTCTTTTCCGGCGCCTATCTGGGGCTCATGCTTTTATTTTTGTATGCGCCCATCGTGCTGCTGATCGTTTTCTCCTTCAACGGCTCCAAAACGCTCGGGAACTGGACGGGCTTTACGTTCGATTGGTATGTCAGATTATTTCAGACGCCTGAGATCACGGACGCCCTGATAGTGACCATCAGCGTGGCGGTGATTTCCGCCCTTGTATCCACAGTGCTGGGTACTCTGGCGGCGATCGGCCTGCATAGCATGAAAAAACGGCGGAGGCTGGTCATAGAGAACATTTCGCAGCTTCCGATGGTAAATCCCGACCTGGTTACGGGCATTTCTCTGATGCTGCTGTTTTTGTTCTTCGGCCTCAAAAACGGCTATACGCGGCTTGTGATCGCGCATATCACATTCAACCTGCCCTATGTGATATTTTCTGTCCTGCCCAAGCTTAGGCAGAGCTCGGATATGCTCTATGAGGCGGCGCTCGACCTTGGCTGCACGCCGCTGATGGCACTGAGAAAGGTCGTCATTCCGGACATTATGCCCGGCATCGTGTCGGGCGCGATACTGGCCTTTACGCTGTCGATAGACGATTTTGTTGTCAGCTTTTTTGCAGGAAACGGCGTAGACAATCTTTCCATGTACATATACGCTTCCGCGCGCAGGGGCGTAAATCCCGCATTGTCTACGATCATATTCGTGCCCGTTCTGACGTTGCTGCTGATTGTGAATCTGCGCAGTATCCGCGAGGAAAAGGACGCCGAGATTCAGAATCGCAAGGTCAGGTTGAAAACAAAATAACCGGAGGAAAAACTCATGAAGCGAGCCTTGCTCATCGTTATTGTTCTGTGCCTCGTCGCTGCGCTGTGCGCTTGCGGCTCAAAGAACAGCGTTACGCTCAACGTGCTCAACTGGGGCGATTATATCGATACGGCGCTGCTGAGACAGTTTGAGAAGGAAACCGGCATACAGGTCAAGTACACGACAATGACCAGCAACGAGGAGATGCTTGTCAAGCTGTCAAGCGCCGACTGCATATACGATCTCTGCTTTCCATCAGATTATGTGATTGAAAAGCTGATTGCGCAGGACCTCCTGTATGAACTTAATAAGGACAATATACCCAATCTGTCCAACATTGATCCGCGGTTCCTCGATCTGTCCTTTGATCCCGACAATACCTACTCGATTCCTTACATGTGGGGTACAGTCGGGATACTGTACAATACCACCATGGTCGAAGAGCCGGTCGATAGCTGGGATATTTTGTGGAACGAAAACTATGCCGGCAAGATTCTCATGTATGATTCCGTGCGTGATACGATCGGCATAACCCTGATAAAGCTGGGCTATGATATCAACACCCGTTCCGAGGCGGAGGTGCTTGCCGCGCAGGAAGCCTTGATCGCGCAAAAGCCGCTGGTGCGCGCCTATCTTACCGACGATATCAAGATGGAGATGATCAACGGCAGCGCGGCGCTTGCGGTGGTGTATTCCGGCGACGCCATGGCCTGCATGTACGAGAACGCGGATCTGGCCTATTCCGTGCCGGACGAGGGCTCCAACGTATGGTTCGACAATGTGATTATACCCAAGACCTCGCAGCATACCGCGGAGGCCGAGGCCTTCATCGACTTTCTCTGCGACGCCGGGGTGGCTGCGCAAAACTCCGAGTATATAGGCTACTCCACGCCCAACGCGGCGGGTCTTGAGCTGATGGGCAGCGATTATATTGAGGACGAGACCTATAATCCGCCGCAGGAGGTACTGGATCGCTGCACGATCTTCCATGATCTGGGCGATTTTATTCAGGTGTTTTCCGATGCGTGGACAAAGATAAAGGCCGCATAGTCAGACGGCGTCAAGTAAGGCGGGGGATATCCACCAACGATTCATATTCGCCGGCCGGCATAGGCTTGGCAAAATAGAAGCCCTGGATCAGATCGCAGGAGGTCGTCTGCAAAAAACGTACCTGCTCCGCGGTCTCTATGCCTTCGGCTACGACAGTCATATTCAGACGCTTGGCAAGCGCAATGGTGTCGCGAATAACGATCTCACTGCGCTTAATGTCGCCTGCGGGATCAAAGAATGCCTTGTCCAGCTTGACCACGTCGAGCGGCAGGTCCTTGAGTGAATTTAGTGAGGAATAGCCGCTGCCAAAGTCGTCCATGGAGATCGGGAAGTCTGCTCGCTTAAGCTGCCGTACGGTATACAGCAGGGCCGTTTTATCGTCAAAGAACGCGCTTTCCGTAAGCTCCAGCTCGATCAGCTCATGCGGCACGCCATAGCGATCCACGATGCCCCGGATGCGTTTGGTGATCGTCGGATCCGCAAAGTTGGCGCGTGAGATATTGACGGATATGGGCACGACCAGCTTGCCGGCAGCGAGCCTGCCTCGCTGAAAATCCGCGACCGCGGCCAGCATATATTCATCCAGCTTCAGAATAAAGCCGTTTTTTTCAAATAATGGAATAAAGTCGCCAGGCGAAATGAAGCCCTGCGACCGGCTGTTCCAGCGTACCAACGCTTCAGCGCCGCAGAGGCGCTGATCGGCCACGGCGTATTTTGGCTGCAGGTACAGCGCGAACTCCCGGCTTTTGAGAGCCCGGTCCATAAGCGATACAAGCTGCTGCTCTCCGACGAGACGGTCGCGCATGGCGTTGGTGAACAAGGCCAGTCCGTCGCCGCCGCTGTGCTTTGCCGAGTCCTTGGCGACGGTGGCAAAGCCGTGCATGCGATCCACGCTCATGCTGTAATCGGACACCAGATATATACCCGCCGTGTAGGCAAGGCGTTCTCCGACATACAGGCGTCTGAGACTGGACAGCATGCGCTCGACTCGCATGGAAGGATCCTCGTCGGGATCGAAATACAGCAGCATGGAGAACTGATCTACCGCATAGCGCGCCAGAAGCTCATCCCGGGCGATGGCGCGCTGCAAGGTATTATAGATGCGCACAAGGAGCTGATCGCCGGCTTCGGAGCCATGAATATCGGAAAACACGCGGAAGCGCGTAACGTCGATAACCACAAAGGCAGGAACGCGGTCACGGCTGCGGCGCCGCTTCAGGAGCGCCGCCGCCTGCTGCTTGAAGTATTCAAAGTTATTGCCGCCGGTAACGGGATCGTACATAAGCGCCCGCTTAAGACCGCGATTATACAGGAGCCTCGAGAGTACCGTACCGATCATGAAAAACAGCGGCAGACAGACGACAAGCAAGCTAAGACAGGTAAAGAGCAGTATCTCACGCACCTGAAACCGATCCAGCCGCCCGACGCAATGCGACATGAGCCTGCAACCGCCGAAGCTCAGATCGTTTTCGAACCACAGCGACAGCGTAACGTCCTGGCCGCTCCCACCGCCGAAACCGGCCGAGGAAAAAACATCCCGCGCAAGCGATTTTGCATCGCCGCCCTGTAAAATCCCGCTGTTTAGCAGCTCGCGGCGGCCAATGGCTTTATCGGCGGTATAGATAAGCCCCTGATCGTGAATGGCGTTATAATCAAAGCTGTCCGGCATACTGCCTATATAGGCGACCGGAGTGCCCGTCGCGTCAATCAACAGGCAGGCGTCTGTATTTTCCCAAACGAGCGCGGCGTTTTGGCTGACGGCCAATTGACCGTGTTCGAACAAATACAGAACGCCGGAGAACCCGCTGCTGTCAACGGTCTTGACGGTAAAGCCAAGCCCCGTTGAAACCGGATAGACGCCGCCTCCGCCCGTTCGCGTGGCATCATAGAGCGCGCTAAGCTCCTGATCGGAAAGGAGCGCGTTGGTACGCATATTGGCGCCTTCGTGGCTGACCACGCCCACTTCGTCACAGCCCGACAGCTTTTGCAGAGTGAACAGCACGTTGCCGCTGTCGTCTCCGTCGAGCGCATTGAGAAGCGACGCGGCTTCACCGGCCATGATCAGGCGTGAATTGCAGTATTCATCCGTAATCGATGCGCAGGCCTGCGCCATATTCTGCGATTCTGAAAGCGCGTTGGTTAAGAGTGTGACGATGAAAGCGCTGATTCCGAAAAAACCGGCGATCGCAAGCAAAATGACCAGGAGGAGATTGACAATGACAGCCGGCCAAATGCGCAGCTTGCCGATGGGTTGCAGTTTTCGATTATCGCGCCGCATGAGCAGTCCTCCCGACGCAACATATTGTAGCATGATACGACAACGGAATACAAGACCTGCTATCAGATCCTTGCTGACGCGAGCGGCTTATAAGGCGATGATTTCAAACACAGTCAACACGCCGCCGCTTACGGTAAAGCGTATGTCGAAGCCGGCATATTCAAAGCCGTAGGGCGTTTCAGGATCGTCCTGATAGGCCGGCCGCGGGTCGAGCCGCAGTGAGGCGATCAGAGCTTCCCGCTTTTCGGCCGGTATCATGGAGAGCCAGGGCTCGTCCAGCACGACCTTGAGCGTATGCGTAAGATGCGCTTCAGCAAAGCCGTTTTTGGCTTCGGGATGGCTGTCTGCGAATGATAAATACGGCTTTATGTCGTATATGGGACTGCCGTCCATAAGGTCTGCGCCGGAAACCAGAAGCACCGTACCGCAGCCCTGCCGCGTTTCCATCCCGTCAAGGCGCACCGAAGAAAGTCCGATCGGGTTAGGCCGGTAGGGCGAGCGTGTGGCGAATACGCCCATGCGCGTATTGCCGCCGAGCCTCGGAGGCTTGACCATCGGTGACCAACCCTCGCGCCGTTTTGCAGAAAAGCCCCAGATCAGCCAGATATGCGAATAACCATCCAGCCCGCGCAGAGAATTCATATCCCGATATGCTGGCTCAAATATGATTTCTGAACGCTGCGCGTCCACCAGCCCGCTCTGGCGTGGGATTCCGAATTTGGTGGTGAAATCACTGTAAATCCGTGCGATGACCGTCAGCCGGAGATCATCGGCACCGTATTTTTTAAGCTCGTCCATATTGAAAGCTCCTTTGTAAATCCTGACGGCAGTAATGCCTGATAAGCACGGCCACAATGCTCCGGCCTGCATGAAGCCCTCCGTAGGCTTCAGCGCAATACGGATACCGCGTCCGCAATGGTTTTTTCATATGCCTCCAGACCGTATTGATCGACCTCCGCCTTGTTCTTCTCTCCGTGCGTCAGGCAGCCGGCGCCGTTGATACAGCCGCCCACGCAAGCCATGCCCTCGATAAAGTTTTCGGCGAGCGCGTCTTTACTCCTTTTTAGCAGCGCAGCCTTACAGGCTTCGATTCCGTCGCATACGCAGGGCTTCAAGACAAAGTCCGTCAGACCCTGCTCCTTGAGACCCTGGGCGACGGCGTCGCTCAGACCGCCCGAGCGTGCAAAAATCCGGCCGTAATAGGAGGCGTTGTCCAACACATCTTCCGGCAGAGCGGTTATATCCAGCTCCAGACTGTCGAACAGAGCCTGTAATTCTTCAAAGGTCAAAACGGCGTCAACATAGTCCCGAACCGTCCCTTTTCGCGCTTCCGCTTTCTTGGCGGTGCAGGGCCCAATAAAAACGACCTTACACTGTGGGTCAGTCCCTTTTATATAGCGCGCGAGCGTCGCCATCGGAGAAAGATTGTGCGACACAAACGGCAGAAGGGAGGGGTAGTTCACGCTCAGATACGACACAAAGGCCGGACAGCAGGAGCTCGTCAGAAAGCCCTTTTCCGCAAGCTCGCGCGATTCTGCCTGCGCAACCATATCCGCGCCGAGCGCGGCTTCGATGACGGTATAGAAGCCCATCCGCTTCAAGCCTGAGATGACCTGGCCAAGCTTTGCGTAGGAAAACTGGCTGGAGACGGACGGCGCCACCAGAGCGTATACTTTATACGACGCATTGTCTTGGCTGCCCTGAATCATATCGATCACATTCAGAATGCAGGATTTATCTGTGATAGCCCCAAAGGGACACTGGTATACGCATGCGCCGCAGGAGATACACTTGCCGTCGTCAATGGCGGCGGCGCCTGCCTGATTGATGGATATGGCTTTGATTTTGCAGGCGATCTGGCAGGGCCGCTTTCGATTGGCAATTGCTGCGAAAGGGCATACTCTGGCGCATTGACCGCATTCCACGCATTTGGATTTATCGATGCGGGCGACATGGTTCGAGTCAAAGGAAATCGCGCCGCGTCTGCAAACATCCTCGCAGCGGTGCGCAAGGCAGCCGCGGCAGGAATCCGTGACCTCAAATCCGCCGGCAGGGCATTCGTCGCAGGCGATATCGACGACCTCTATGACGTTTGCGCGTTCCGCGTTGCCGCCCATGGCCATTTTGACGCGCTCTGCCAGTATGGCTCGCTCCTTATAGACGCAGCAGCGCATTGTTGGAACAGTGCCGGGAACGATTCGCTTGGGAATGTCCAAAACGGTCTGCTGAAGCCGACCGTTCCATGCCTCGCGGGCAACCTCCCGCAGCACCTTGTATTTTAGATATTGAACCTTGGTATCAAACTTTCTCACTGTTTCAGGCCCCCTCAAAAATAACTGACCTTGATCCGCTTTCCCATTCTGTGCAGACATTCGGAAAGCTCCTGCACCAGATTCATCTTGATATTGAAGTTGATTGGCAGGTCGGGATTCTGATGCGCGGGATTGATGGCGCGGCCGACAAAGAAATTGATGTCGGTCGCCTCCTCGAACAGCAGGCGACAGATCATAGACGCTCCGTCGCGCTTTTGCACGCCCCACTGCTCATAGCTTTCGTTCTTTTCAAGATAGTCCTTCGCGTAGGAAAGCACACGATTGATCGTCAGCACGCCCTCGGTCACCAGATCGACACCCTCAATTTCCGCAATCGGCGGCACATCCGAGGCCTCAAAGCTCAGGCTGGCCCGAACAGGCTTCCCAAGATATTTTGCCGCTATGGAAGCGGTAGTCCCGCCGCAAACGATGTGCTTTCCCTCCTTGGAAAAGAACAGAGCCATCATACGGTTGGCGTCGTCACGGTTGGCCGGAGGCCCGAACAGGAGATTCATGGGCACGCGTCCGCGGATCCTGGCCACGCACGCGGTGGCGTCGTCGCCCGGTTCGCCGCCATAAAGGCGGTTGCATTCGTCGATCATAATGGTCGAAAGCGTTTTCGCGGTATATCCGGCGCACGACACCGTTTCCATGAACGAGATGATGTCCTCGCGCTTCCAACCGAAGTTGTAGGCGCTGCCAAGTCCGGCATGCGGACATCCGTCGCTCATGAGAATAAATAAGTCGTTTTCACAGAGAGGGACGACAGATTGGCTGATGCTTTTTCCGCCGATGGTTCTTTCGGTCTTTTCATACTCAAAATTCTCACCGTTTCTTATCAGAACCACCTGTGGATTGTCGAATTGTATGATTTCAGCCTCCATGTTGCGCACCAAATGGAGTATGGTAAAGGTCGAGTATGCCACGCCGCGCACGGAGCAGATAGGGAGGGTGGCGGTGATGGTGGATACACAGTCCTCCAACGAAAGCCCCTCCGCCATCATGGTGGATATGATTTTTGAGGTCAATGTGGAAAGGATGCTGGCCTTGACGCCGCTGCCGAGCCCGTCTGCCAACACGATCAAAGCCGAGCCGTCGTCCTGCTCAACAATATCCACATGATCGCCGCAAAGCTGCTCGCCTGCATGATTGATGCTTTTAAAGCCGATATCGGCGCACAGGTCATTCATCGCTGCCTTCCTTTGCTATGGACTCTTTCAGCTTGGTCAGAGCGATCTTGGTTTCTGCGGCGGTTTCACCCAACAGGGAGGCAATCTCCTGCACGATGCGCATCTGTTTATCCACGACCTTGTCGGCAGTTTCTACGGTCTGCCGGCTGAGGCTCATGCGCTTGCGACGCTCGTTTTCTTCCTCTGTAACATCGCGCATTATGCAGATCACAAGCCGGTATTCCTCGTCGTATACGATCGTCTGCTCAACAAAGCGCTTGTATTCGGCCAGATAGGTACGCTGGTCGCGAATGCTCCGCTTGCTATCGATCACTGACATAAAGGAGATCGGATCCAGTATGCGGACGACCGGCTCACCCAGGACGTCTGAGGCTTCGCGCAGGTTCATGATGCCGCGTGCCGCGGCGTTGATCTGCTGCACCTCAAGCCTGTCGTTGAGCACAATGAGACCGTTGGGCGTATTGTTCACAATGCTGTCCGAAAAGCTTTCGGCCTTTTCCTTTAGATAGGGCAGGCACATGGATATCTCCGCTTTGCCCTGAAGAATGGCGGTGGCTTTTTCACGGCAGGTTTCATAGCCACAGGAGCCGCAGTTAAGCTCGTCCGAGGGCTTGGCCTTGCCCATCTGTCCCAGGACCTCGGCAATTTCCGCTTCACTTGGCGTGCGCGCGTTCCTGCTGATGACGGGAAACAGCTTGCGCAGTCCGTCGCTTTGCGACGGCGCCGTCTGAAAGTCGCGCGCGCCGGCATATCTGGCAATAGAGGTAAAATCCCTCACCGGAGAACGATGGTATTTCTCCATTACGGGGCCGCCTATGCAGCTTCCTGCGCAAGCGGACATTTCGATAAAGCATTGATGGACATTTCCGTTCTCAATATCGCGAAGCGCGGAAATACAGTTTTGCATTCCATCAACCGAAAGATAAGTATAGCGCGTGTTCTCCTTCTTCATTGTCTTGAGGATACCGCCGGAGGTTGGAAAAAAACGTGCGAGGCTTTCCGCGCAGACATCCATTCGCCGCGCGGGTTCAATATGTTCGTCGTGCAGCCAGCCGGTCAGCTCCTCGAAGGTCAGTACGGCGTCCACAATGCCGGAATAGACGGCGGCTTCATCCTTCTTGGCGACACATGGCCCGATAAACACAGTTTTTGCCTGTGGAAAGCGGCGCTTGATGTCGGAGCAATGCGCCTGCATCGGCGACATAATATCGGCAAGATACGGTAATTCCTTTGGAAAATACTTCTGTATCAAAAGGTTGACCGAATGACAGCAGGACGAAATCAGGATGTCGCGATCGTCCTCGCATAGCATCCGGTCGTATTCCTTCTTGACCATCGTCGCCCCGATGGCCGTTTCTTCAATTCCGGAAAAGCCGAGCTTCTTGAGCGCATCCTGCATAGCTTCAATGCCTACGCCGTCATAATTGGCGACAAAGGATGGGGCAAGGCTGACAAATACTGGGTCGCCGCTTTGGATCAGCACGCGCACCTTTTCTAGTTCGCTGGTGATCTCCTTGGCGTTTTGCGGGCATACGACAAAGCATTGACCGCAGAGCACGCATTCGTCCTCAATAATGCGCGCCTGATTTCCGGAGAAGCGGATCGACTTTACAGGACAGTGGCGGATACATTTATAACAATTATTACAGTTGGATTTTTTCAGCGTCAGGCAGCTTGACATTTTCGTCTTCCTCCTTTGCGGCCGTACGGGGCATGAGGGTTTGACTCCAGAACGCGCCGAACGTTTCCGGAGTGATTCCGGTATAAATATCGTCGTTGACTGTAATCGTTACGCCCAAGCGATTGCATTGGCCGGTGCAGAAGCTGCCGGACAATACGACCTCATCGGCAAGGCGATCCTGCTCGATCTGTTTTTGCAGCATGGTTACAATCTCCCGCGATCCTTTCAAATGGCAGGAACTGCCCACACAAACCTGAACGAATACCATAGCTTATGCCTTGGAAAGTATTTCGGCGTTGAAGAAGTCATTGACCGTTTCAGGGCTGACAGAAAAAAATGTATCGTCCACGGTCACGCAAACGCCCTGTTGACACTTGCCCATGCAAAATGTGCCGCCTAGCTCCACCCTGGTCTTGAGCTGATGCTCGGCGATCAGACGCTGCAATTCCTGCACGACCTGTCGAGCGCCCTTGATATGGCATGAGGAGCCGATGCACACGGTAACCTTCACTTGCTGTTCCTCCCGATGATGGATTATCCACGACGTATCCGCAGATCATAAAATAATATTTTAACATTTCATGATAGCACATGGCAAGTTTTATACTTATGTATACAGCCAATATCCATTTTGACGAACCGGCTTATTGCCCAAAATAGTATCGCCCGCGCACTCTCGTGTTCTCTCCGTACTGGATTGCCCGCTGGGGACAACGATTGATGCAGGCCATACACTGAAGGCAGTGCTTTTTTGTCCATACCGGCTTGCTGTTTGTCAATACGATGGCCTTGCGCGGACAAATCCGTTCGCAAAGGCCGCAACCCGTACAGGTATCGTCTGCAAGAAAGGGTTTTGTACTGGCTGCAAACGTACGAAAAACAGGGTTGATCAGCGCTGTTTTTACTCCTGAAAACGTTCCTTCGTGAACATCCGCAAGAGAATCTCCCGCAAGAATATGTTGGGAAATTCCGGAAAGTCTTTTTCGCGCTGCATGCAGCTTTGCCGCGGCCTGCTCAGAAGGATCCACATCGTACATCGGAATATAGTTGTTTGGCATAATTACCGACCAGGCGGCTTTCCAGTGGAACCGCTTCCTGAGCCGTTTCAGGGCATGACCCGCGTCGTCTCCGCAGGTGCATATTGCATATACATAAGCGTTGCGTGAAAAGGACAGGCGGGCAATGAATTCATCAATGATTTTGGGCGCTCCCCAGGCATATATAGGGAATACAAGACCGATGCGATCGGCATCATCTGAGCGCACGTCAGTATCATGCTTCGTGTTTTGCATGATTGACACAATATCGGTTGACTGATCGTCTGTGAGCCTGGCAAGCTCCTGAGCAACCCACTGCGAATTGCCTGTACCCGAAAAATAATAGATCATGCTCCGCCTCTCCTGAACGCATAAGATAAAGACAGTATAACATATCGAGGCACAAGAAACACGGCGGACTATACCCACGAAAAACACGGCAGCTTTGACGCCGTTATAAACGCTCAGAATACCATGATCAATGTGCCCGCCGTAATCAAAACGGCGCCGATTCCAGACTTCCATGTGAAGTGTTCATGCAAAAAGACAAAGGCCAGTACAAGTGTAATCACCACGCTCAACTTGTCGACAGGAACCACTCTTGAAACGCTTCCAATCTGCAGCGCCTTATAGTAGCAAAGCCAGGAAGCGCCGGTCGCTAAACCGGACAGGATAAGAAACAGCCAGCTTTTTTTGGAAATTCCCGTAATCCCGCCTTGCGCATTTGTCAGGAAGACCATTCCCCATGCCATAATCAGAACAACAGCCGTCCTGATGGCGGTTGCCAGATTGGAGTTGACCCCGTCTATTCCTACTTTAGCAAGAATGGAGGTCAGCGCGGCAAATACTGCGGAGCCCAAAGCCAGAATTAACCACATATGCGTTACCTTCATGAAAGCAAATTCGTCATTGTATATGGCGTACTATACGTTTACTATATCACACAGGAAAGGATAGAACAAGCGCAAGCGTCCGTTACGCCCACGCATTCGGCGGGGAGGGAAGCGTTTTGGCTGCCAAGGAGGAAGGAGAGCAGCTTTCAACAAAACTCCTTTGCTTCGATGCTGTAAAGCAACGCTCATTAAGCACGGAATCTATTTTTTATGATCGCTTGACTTTTTGCTTTGGCTGTGCTATATTAACTACGCTCTTAATAATATAAACTTCGCGGGGTAGAGCAGTTGGTAGCTCGTCGGGCTCATAACCCGGAGGTCGTTGGTTCAAGTCCATCCCCCGCAACCAGTAAGAAACCGCCCGATTCGGGCGGTTTTTACGTATCTTGAGAATCGTTCTTGAGCACATAATAGGGTCAAAACCTACTAGCTGATGTTTATTTGATGTTTGTTGGGATAGTCGTTCGCTTGAAATCATTCGAGTTTACA
>CAZCAV010000028.1:0-25330 GCA_964496795.1 uncultured Oscillospiraceae bacterium | reverse complement strand
ATTCATTCTGCTTTTGAGACCTTTTTTCTGTCTATTTTATTGGGAATGGCTCAGTTCTTCACGGCGACGCGAGCGGCGGTGCCGTCCGCGTTGCGCTGCTGGGCGCCGTTACCGGTCACGGCGTTCAGGATCATCGGGATGGCCATGCCGAACACATCGGTGATCTCGGAGAAGGAACCGACATAGATGCCGCCGTACATCAGGTCGGCGATATCGGCGGAAACGGTCTCGATGCCCGCGATCTTGATCTGGCCCATCTTGCCCGCATTGGCAATGGGCTGCATCCACATCAGGCAGGTCAGCGTGCCGGCCAGGCCGTCGGCCTCGGTCTCAAGCGCTGCGGTCTGGTGCGCGGCAAACTCCTCGGTGCCGGGCCAGCCGGGAACTTCGTAGGCCACGGCTACGCCGAACTCGGTCAGCGCGTCCATGATGCCCTGATAGCGCTCTACAAAGAATTCGACGCCGAAGTCCTTGCCGCCGCTCATGACGATCACGTTCTTGCAGCCCGCGTCCGCGAGGGCTTTGCCGATGCCGTAACCGGCGAGATAGTTTTCGGTCTTGTCGCCTTCGCCACTGACATAGCCGCCAAGGTACATCTCGCTGTCCTTTACGGGTTCATAGATGTCGGAGTTGATCGCGCCGCCCCAATAGTACATGCCAAGGTCGTTGGCAAGCTTCACGGACTCGGCTTTGCCCTCGTTGTAGTAGCCGATGACGGCTTTGCAGCCCGCCGCGGCGCACTGCTCGATGAAGGCAAACTCAGCTTCGGCGCTGTCCAGCGATTCGGACCAGATGACCTCAAAGTTGAAGCCGGTCTGGAGATACTCGAAGTATTTCTGGATGGCCAGCACCTGCTCGGCGGTGGTGTCATAGTTGACGAAACCGACCTTAACGGTCTCGGCGGGATAGCGGCCGTCCTCCGCCAGCGCGGGGCCTTCCGCTGCGGCTGTTTCCTCCGCGGGGGCGGCCTCCTCGGCGGCGGTCTCCTCGGCGGCAGCCGGCGCTTCCGCCGCATCCTCTGTCTTCGGCGTTCCGGCGCAGGCCGCCAGAGCCAATACCATAGCAAGCGCCAGCATCATAGCAAGAATTCTCTTCATGGGTCATTTCCTCCTTTTAGTTTATCTTGGCAGCAGGTTCGTGCGGTAGCTGGTGCTTGCCACATAAACCACCGCCAGGAATATTACCGCGCGGCAAATCTGGATGAGGGCCAGATCCAGGCCCATCATCGTCAATCCCGCGTTCAATACCGTGATGGTCGCCGCGCCCACGAGCCCCGCGCTGATCTTCGAGCGCGGGCCGCCGGTAAGCGGCATACCGCCAAGCACCAGCGCCGTCATGACGTCGGTCCCCATGGAGCTTGCGGTCGTATTTCCGATGTTGCGTACGCGCGCCAGAATGACGAAGGCCGCCAGGCCCACACCGATGGCGCCGATTACAAAGCAGGCCAGCTTGATGCGCACAGCGTTCATGCCCGTCTGCCGCGCCGTGACCGGACTGCCGCCCAGGATCTTGACCTCGCGGCCAAGCTTGGTAAACTGAAACAGCAGTATACAGAGTATGAAATAGAATCCCAGCACTATAAGATTGATGGTCGTCATCTGGGCGAAGCTGAAGGCCGGGATCTCCACGACCGCATCCTTTAGGTGCACGGCCGTGTCGTCGCCCATCAGCACGAGCACCAGCGCCGAAATAACGGAGCCAAGCACGATCGTAACGATGAACAGCGGCACCTCCACATAGGCCGCGAACAGGCCCTTGAGTATGCCCAGCGCCAGCGAGAGCGCTATGCAGACGACAAACGCCACCAGCAGGCTTCCGGTAGCGACGGCCGCAAAGCCCCCGACCACCGCGCACAGGCAGAGGCAGCCGCCCATCGACATATCAAAATTCCCGGAGCCAAACACGAACACCGCGCCAAGCGATACAAGCGCCGTGGAGATCACCTGATTGAGCAGGCTTTGCAGACTCGTTTCACTCAGGATCGCTCCCTTGGTGGTTATGGAAAAAAACAGGATCACAACGATGAACCCGATGAGCGGAAAGTATCTTTTGACGGCTTCCAATTGCTTTTTCATCGTATGCCCCCTAGATCATGCAGTCTATGATCTCGTGTTCGCTCAACGTACGGCTGCGAAGGAATTGGCCTGCCAGCCGTCCGTCCTTGAGGATGAGCAGCCGGTCGGACATGCCGATCAGCTCGGTAAGCTCCTCGGAGATCATGACAATGGTTTTGCCGCGCCGCTTCATATCGGCGATCAGATCATACATGGACGCCTTTACGCCGATATCCACGCCGCGGGTCGGGCAGTCCAATATCAGGATATCGCAGTCCCGTCCGACCCATTTTCCGAACACGACCTTTTGTTTGTTGCCGCCGGAAAGGTACTGAACGTTTTGATCGATGGACGCGCATTTGATGGAAAGGTTCTCAACCTGCCTCAGCACATAGGCCTTTTCCTTCGCGGGGAATATGAAGGGGCCCGTGTTGACGCGATCGAGAGCGGCGGAAGCGATATTGTCGCGTATAGACGCGGATAGGACCAACGCCTCATGATCGCGGTCCTTCGAAACATAGCCCATGCCGAGCCGCTGCGCGTCGCGCGCGTCAAGGATGGCTTTCCCGCTGGGAATATGTGTAACGCGGCCTGTCAGCAGCTTTTCCTCGCCATAAAGCGCCTTGCCAAGCTCGTGCATGCCGCAATGGCTGAGCCCCCCTATCCCGAGTATCTCGCCGCGATACAGCTCCATGGAAAAATTGGTCAGCATCCCCTCTCCCGTGGTGACGCCGTCCGCTTTCAGCACAAGCTCGTCCGACCGCTCCGCGCCGTAATCCTCCCGATAGTAATGCTCGCCCATGTCGCGCCCGACCATGCAGCGCTTGATGGCGCGCACGTCAAAATCCGCGCGCAAGATCGTGGCGATCAGCTTCCCGTCCCTTAATACCGAAAGCGTATCGGAGATATCCATCAATTCATCAAGATCGTGAGAAATGAATATAACGGCCTTTAGCTCGTCCCGCATGCGGCGCATGATCGCGTAAATGATCTCGCGCCCGCGCTGGGAAAGCGCGGTCGTAGTTTCGTCCACGATCAAAACCTCGGGATCGTTGGACATCACGCGCGCGATCTCTACAAGCTTGCGATCCTGCATATCAAGGCTTTCGATATAGGCGCCCGCATCCGCGTCGGAAAAACCGATCGCGTCAAGCGCCGCCTGCGCGGCGGCGACCATCGCCTGTCTGGATATGAATCCTCCGCGGCGAAAGCGCTCCTCCTCGCCCAGAAATATGTTTTGCGCGATCGTGATGCCCGGCACATATCCCTGTTCCTGCACGATCATGCCTATCCCAAGCTTGCCCGCTTCCACCATGGTGTGCGGATGATGCGGCTGTCCTTTAAAAAACATCCTGCCGTCCGTTGGCGGCTGCATTCCGGCGATGATAGACGTGATCGTGGACTTTCCTGAGCCGTTTTCTCCAATGAGTCCGGTGATCTTTCCACGGTAAGCGCAAAAATCCACGCCGTCCAGGGCCACGGTCGGTCCAAACCGCTTTACAAGGCCGCGCGTTTCTATGATCGGTGCTTCCGTTGTCAGGTTATCCTGCTGCATGTTCGCTCCCCCAAGCCGGTTCGCGTGTTGTTATGTCGGTTCGTCGTGTTTTCTGGACATGGTTTCATTTATTATTGTAATCATAGCAAATGCGCGCGGTTCAGCCAATGTTGAAAACTTACATATATCCGACTTTTTTTGTCCTAGTCCATTGACGAACGACGTCTGATCATCGTATACTGGATCAGAGTTAAAAGGAAGGATGCCCCGTTGGAAAAGCCGCATGTATACGCCACGGCCAGGCAGGTTGAGGACTTTGTGGTGCAAACTCATCAGACCGCGGGCAAGATGCTCGCCTTCCCCGAAGCGCTGCGTCTGCTGGAGCGGCAGGGCGCGCTTTCCAATGAGCCGCCGCAAAATCCGCTGTATTGCGAAAACATGAGCCCGCAGCAGTTTAACGACTTTATACTGAACCTGCCCTTTGACGCCACGCAGATCATGGAACACGACCCCGTTACCTCCCGCACATCCTCCATGATAGAGGAGGCCGGCATGTTCCCCTTTGAAAAGGACGTGTTCTGCTTCAAGCATATGCCCTACATGGATGAGACGCCGCATTTCCATGACTATTTTGAAATCACATATATCTATTCCGGCTCCTGCAAGCTGCTTTTCAACGGTGAAAGCTTTATCCTGGCGGAGGGCGAAATGTGCATCGTTCCGCCCGGCGTTCCGCATAACCATCCTCTGGAGCCGGAGGATCTGGTGCTTGGCATCGTAGTCAGGAAAAGCACCTTCGATTCCATATTCGGCTCGCTCTTGACCAACGACGATCTGGTATCCACGTTCTTTCGCAACGCTCTGTATGGCGGTGAGCAAAACAATTATCTTCGCCTGAAGACCGAGCGTCTGCCGCGCATCGAAAAGCTGATCCATCAGCTCGCCAGCGAGGCGGGACGCTATGACTGCTATGCCAACGCCTGCTGCGTCAGCTTATTAAACCTGCTCCTGGCCGAAACGCTTCGCCAGTACAGCGATACCCTCACGTTTTACCGGATGGAAAGCCTGGCCGGACGGCACGGTGATTTTGCCGTCATACTGCAATACATCCAGCAAAACTTCCGAACGGTTACGCTGTCCTCTCTGGCGGAGGCCTTCCATTACAGCGAGTCCTATCTGTGCAAGCTGATCCAGCGCCATCTGCACCAGAGCTTCACGGAAACGGTGCGTTCGCTCAAAATGGCCCGTGCGGCTGAATACCTGACGCGCACGCCGCTGAAGATCTTCGAAATCGCCGATCTGGTCGGCTTTGATTCCGTCGATCATTTCTCCCGCACCTTTCACGCCTACTACAAGCTTTCCCCGCGCGAATTCCGGAAGCGCTGAAGCCAGCCGTCAGCTGTTTTGCGCGGCGGCTTCGTCGAGCGCAAACGACAGCATCAGATGCTGCCTCTGCGCGGCGTCGTCCAGCGACACTCCGGTCAGCTCTCGGATGCGCGTAATGCGGTACATCAGGGAGTTGCGATGAATATAGAGCTTCGCCGCCGTCTCCGTAAGGCTTCGCTCTGAGGCAAGAAACAGGGCCAGCGTATCGTAGAGCGCGGTCCCGTTGCCGGCGTCGTAAAGCCTGAGCGTTTGAAGCGCCGGATGCAGGATGTATCCCCGCTGAGGCTCTTGTATGAGCGAAAGCGCATAGGAAAACGCGATCTTGGAAAAAGGATGTATGCGTCCGCGCTCCTCCCCGGGCGGCGCGAGATCCAGCGCGGCCGCCGCCAGCGCATATTGACAGGGCAGTTCGTAAATATCCTGAAACACCGGCCCTTTTCCGCATTGACCGTCGAAGCTTTCCAGCAGCATAGCCGCCTTATCCTCAAACGCGGCGCAGTTTTCCCGCGATGCGTGCAGCACCGTCAGTATCCCGTCGCCGTACAGGAACGACTGTCCCTCCCGGGCGGCCACCTCCATGCGTCCAAGCAGCGCAAGACTGTTTTCGCATCCCTTGTCCCGAAAGCGGATCGCATACAGGCGTTTTTCATCCTCCGGCCGCCAGCCCAGCAGCTTCATGCGCGCGTCCACGCGCGGCCGCTCCGGCGCCGCGCCGTCCAGCAGCTCCGTGAAAACGCCCGCGCGCTCCCATCCTTCCAATTCGTCCTCGTGCAGCTCCGCCCAATGCTCGAGTATATCGCCCAACTCGTCCAATAAATCCAGCATGCCGCGCGTCCATTCGCCGCCAACGCCGATGAGCCAGCCCCAGTGCCGGCCGCGGAAGAACAGATTGCGCACCGACGGGTTTACAAAGAATTCGCCGCTGCTGAGGATATAGCTGTGCCGGAGATTCTGACGTATGCGTCCGTCACGCTCTACGTTCAATATGTGCGCGCCGTCGATCACCTGCTCCTGTATCATGGTCTGCAGGGACGGGTCCTGCCGGAGCACGCCCTCGATCTCCGTATAGGCAAGCGCGCAGTAGGATGCGTCGGCCAGTATCAGAAGACGCTCGAACACGGGCTGGCTTTCCTCCAGGATCTGCTGCGGCGTCAGCTCCACAAGCCGCTGATTCAGGCCGTCCGACCAGCCGTTATAAAAATCAAAGGCGTCCATCACGTCGCTGAGCAGCTGCTCGGCGTCCGCCGTTTTCAAATACAGAAAGTCGTAGCCGTTGGTGCAGATCGCGCCGTCCCGCTCCGCGTCCATGCGGCCGATGTAGACGTTGTTCTCGGTAAAGCGGTGCTCCTCGGAAAACGGCCGAACATTGCGGATGCAGCGGCGGCCGTCGCGTACGCTGGCCTGCGGCGCGTATTTTTTGAGCCAATCCTCCAGAATATACATGGACAGGCGCATAGTTCCTCTCCTTTATGTGCAAAACGCACAAATTACGGCTGCAAATGAAAAATCTGGTTCGTGCTCATTATACGTTGATGCCCAAGTATCGGTCAAGTTATAATGAACAAAATGGATGCCTTAATTCATACAAAGCGCACAAAGAAAGGATTGATTGTTATGACTCCCCGTGAAAACGCGCTGCTTGCCTATCGGCATCAAACGCCGGCCTGGATCCCCTGCTTCTTTACCGACATCGGAATGTTTATGGCCAATCCCACGATGGAGCGCTACTGCGGCTTTGAGACAGGGCCGGACGGCTTTGGCGTAAGCTGGACCTATGTCCCGGGCGTAACCGCCTGTATGGTCACGCCGGGCGCGGAGCCGCTGCTCAAGGACGTAGCGGATTGGAAAACAACGGTAAGATTCCCCGATCTGGAGGCGGTGGACTGGGATAAGCAGGCGGATATCGACCTGCACACCAACTTTGGCGCGTTCGTCGCCGGCGCCGGCCTGATCCCCTACCCGGACGGCGGCACGAGCATCGACGGCGACAAGCTGCGCGTCTGCATGGTCATCAACGGCAGCTTTGAGCGGCTGCACGCCCTGATGGGCATGGAAAACGCGCTGGCCTCGCTGATTGAGGATCCTGACGCCTGCTATGACTTCTTCGGCGCGATGGCGGATTACAAGATCGCCTATTTCAGGAAGATCGCGGAGCATTATCCCGTGGACGTCATCAACGCGCACGACGATTTCGGCACGAACGACCGTATGTTCATGTCGCCCGATCTCTGGCGCAGGCTCCTCAAGCCACATTTAAAGCGCATAGTGGACGCGGTGCACGACATGGGACTGATCTATCAGCACCATTCCTGCGGCTATATCGAGCCGATATTCGGCGACCTTGTGGAGATCGGCGTGGACGCCATCGACACGCTGCAGGCCTGCAACACGCATCTTGGCGAGCTCAAAAAGAAGTACGGCAAACAGATCACCTTCTGCGGCGGTTTCAACACCAACGGCGTGCTGGATCTGCCGGACGTCACGCCCGGGCAGATCAAGGCGGAGTACCGCCGCGTGATCGACCTTCTGGCCCCCGGCGGAAGCTATGTGATCTACCCCATTGGCGCGACCTTCAACTTTGTGCCCGCTTTTCTGGAGGAGCATTTCCAGTACGGCATGGGCTTTTACCAAAATCCGGCCAATCGCTAGAACGGCGTGTCCTATAACCAACAGCTCCCGCCATGTAAGCATGGCGGGAGCTTTGTTTAAGACCTTTGGCTTAGATCTCGGTTTTCCAGAGCCCGTGCAGGTTGCAATAGGCATAAGCCGCCACGGGCTTATCCCCGGACAGCGCGAAGCTCAGCTCCGGCGCGTCGCCGGGCTGGAGGCACTTGCGCTGACCGCCGTGCGTGGTCTGCAGGTATATCCACTGGATGCTGTGCTCATCCGTCATCGGGTGAGCGACAGCGCCGACGGCGACCTTGACCGTATTGCCGTCGGCGGTGACGACGGGCAGATGCTTTTCGGCGCTGGCTTCCACGGTGTTCGCCTCAAGCGGCTGCATTTTTTCGCCGCAGCAGAACACAGGTACGCCGGAATTATGGATCAGGCCGACGATGTTGCCGCAATGGCGGCAGATATAGAATTTGGTTTCACACATAGCGATTCATCCTTTCATGGCTGCCGGTTTCGGCGCGGCGGCTTTTTTGTTGTATTCATTATAGCACGAGCCCTGTACTCCGTTCGTGATAAAATCACATATTTTACCGTTTTTCACATCTCCGACGCATTTTGACATACCGGCTGAATTCCTCTATACTGAGAAATCATGAACGGAGGTCCGCAGCATGACACTGGATAAGTATTTTCCGATCTGGGATAAGCTGACGGAGGACGAACACGGACTCCTCGAGCGCTCGGCCGTCAGGCGCAGCGCGTCAAAGGGAACGCTGCTGCACAGCGGCGCGGCGGATTGTCTGGGCCTTTTTGCCATATGCTCCGGACAGCTTCGCGCGTTCATACTCTCCGGCGAAGGCCGCGAGGTCACGCTCTACCGCCTGTTCGAACGGGATATCTGCCTGTTTTCAGCCTCCTGCATGATGAGCAGCATCCAGTTCGACATATCTATTGAGGCGGAAAAGGATTCCGATTTCTGGATCATTCCCACAGACGTTTATAAGCGTCTGATGGAAGGCTCCGCAGCCGTCGCCAACTATACCAATCAGATCATGGCCTCGCGCTTTTCAGAGGTCATGTGGCTCATTGAGCAGATCATGTGGAAAAGCTTTGACAAGCGCCTCGCGGCGTTTCTGCTGGAGGAAAGCGTGCTGGAGGGCGGCGTTCTTTTGAAAACCACGCATGAGCGCATCGCGGCGCATATGGGTACGGCACGCGAGGTAGTCACGCGCATGCTGCGCTACTTTCAGTCCGAGGGTATGCTGAAGCTCTCGCGCGGCTGTATCGAACTGACAGATCTGAAAATGCTTCAAAAGCTCAGTCTCTAAGACCGGTCCGTCCTTTAGTGCGGATTGTTCCGCACATAGGTTCTCGGCGTAACGCCGTATTCCTTCTTGAATGCCTTGTAAAACGCCGAATAATCCGAAAAACCGCAGCGTTCCGCAGCCTGCTGCATGCAGACGCCGTCCAGAATCAGGTTGCGGGCGGCGATCATTCGTTTCTGCACGAGCGCATTATGAATGGTCGTGCCCGTCTCACGCTTAAACGCACGCGTCAGATAGTATTTGGAAAGATACATTGCGCCTGACAGCATGTCCAGAGACACACTTTCGTCAAGATGCGCGTCCAGATAGTGCATCACCCGATGGGCAACGCTGTTTTCCTTGGGCTCATGGGCCGTGTTGGCCGCCGGGTCAAGCGCGGCACGGTTGAGACAGACAAGAAAATCCGAAATAGCGGCACGCCCCAGCACATCTCTTCCGAAGCCCTCCGCACGCGAAACGGAAATACAGGAAAACAGTTTTTCCGAAAGCTCGGCGCGCACATCCGGTTTAAAACGGTAGACCCCGTGCTGGCCCCTGTCCAGACAGCTGAAAAGCGGCGTTTCCTCCGTGGACAGCGCCTCAATGCAGGAGCGCGATATCCACAGCACCAACCGTTCGTAGGCTTCGCCGTCAGGCCGCAGGATAGGCCGGTGCAGTTCATTCGGGCCAATGAGCAGCATATCTCCCGACTTCATATCAAAGGTTGCGCTGTCGATCTGATAACGAATGCGGCCTGAAAGCAGCAGATAACACTCGTAGAAATCATGAAAATGCAGCGATACCTGCAACTCCGTGCTGTCAAGATAGTGAAACAGCTCATAGTCAGACAGCAGCATGTGCTGCCGACGAATAAATACATCCCGTATCCGCTCCACCGCTTCGCCCACCTTCCTGTTGCTTACGATCACATCATAGCAGGAGAGGGCAATATTTGCAATATAAAGAACAATTTTACCATATATGCTGTCCGAAGATTTTAGTATACTGGCCTTGTATTAAACCAAACAATAGAATCAGGGAGTGAACGTATGCAGCAGAAAAAACAATATGCGATCGTTGTGCCGACAAGTATGGGCGTGCGCATTACGCCAGCCGTGCGCCAGCCGGTTCATACCTCCAACCAGTTTTTCGTGCAGGTCACAAGCGCCGAAACGAACGTGGTCTCCATCCCTGCGGCGCTGGGCATGAGGGCCAAGGTGCTGACGACATTTGTAAAGGACAGCCCCATCGCGGCCCTTATCAAAAGCGATCTGCGCAGCCGCAGCCTCGAGTATGAGGGCGTCGACGTACCGCAGGGTGGCCCCTGGGGCTACCGGCATCAGTTCAATATTGCGGATTCCGGCTTCGGACTGCGTGGGCCGCGCGTCCACAATGACCGCGCAGGCGAGGTGGGCCGCACGCTGAATGTAAAGGATTTTGATCTGGACCGTATTTTGGGGCTGGAGGGCGTAGAGATTCTGCACATCTCGGGCCTGATCGCAGCACTTTCCCCCGAAACGGGAGAATTTTGCCTAGCGCTGGCACGCGCCGCGCGGCGCTACGGCACCAAGGTGTCGTTCGACCTCAACTACCGTGCCTCATTCTGGAAGGGCCGTGAGGACGCGCTGACCGCGGAGTTTTCAGAAATCGCATCCGCGGCGGATTTTTTGATTGGCAACGAGGAGGACTTCCAGCTTGCGCTTGGCGTAAAGGGCCCTGAGGCTGGCGGCAGGGATCTTGGCAGCAAGATCGACAGCTTCAAGGGCATGATCATGGAGGTAAAAAAGCGCTATCCCAACGCGCAGACCTTTGCAACGACACTGCGGCAGGTGCTCTCCGCCAACGAGCATCTCTGGGGTGCGATTCTTCTGGATGGCGATGACTGGTATGTTGCAGAGCCGCGCAGCATTCCTGTGTTCGACCGCATTGGCGGTGGCGACGGCTTTGTAGGCGGCCTGCTCTACGGTTATTTGCAGGGCATGAAACCCGAGGACGCGCTTCATTTCGGCTGGGCCACAGGCGCCATGGCTGCCACAATGATACTGGACTATGCTCTGCCGGCCGACGAAGATCAGGTTTGGTCGGTTTGGGCGGGCAACGCAAGAGTCAAGCGATAAAACAGGCAGGAGGCGCTGAAACATGAAGCAGGCGGATATCGGACTGATCGGACTCGCCGTCATGGGCGAAAATCTGGTCATGAACATGGTTTCAAAGGGCTTTACGGTGGCGGTATACAACCGCACCGTGGAAAAGGTCGATGCGTTTATCGCCGGCCGCGGGCACGGAATGCCCATCATCGGATGCCATACGCTGGAAGCGCTTGAAGGCGCGTTGGAAAAGCCCCGCAAAGTCATGATGATGGTCAAGGCGGGACAGCCCGTGGACGACTATATTGAAAAGCTGCTCGCCGTGCTTGAGCCCGGGGACGTCATCATCGACGGCGGCAACAGTCATTTTCCGGACACGATGCGCCGCACGGCCTATGTGGAAAGCAAGGGGCTATTGTATATCGGCACCGGCGTATCCGGCGGAGAGGAGGGCGCGCTCAAGGGGCCGTCCATGATGCCGGGAGGTTCTCCGGCGGCGTGGCCGCTGGTCAAGCCCGTATTTCAGGCGATCTGCGCCAAGGTCGAGGACGGCAGCCCCTGCTGCGACTGGGTGGGCGAAAACGGCGCCGGTCATTTTGTCAAGATGGTGCACAACGGCATCGAGTACGGCGATATGCAGCTCATCTGCGAAGCCTATCAGCTCATGCGTGATTTAGCCGGCATGACGGCGCCGGAAATCTCCGAAGTGTTTGCCGCATGGAATCAGGGCGAGCTGAACAGCTACCTTATCGAAATCACGCGCGACATCCTTGCCTACAAGGATACGGACGGCGTGCCGATCGTCGATCATATTCTTGACACTGCCGGTCAAAAGGGCACAGGCAAGTGGACGGGCATTGCAGCGTTCGACGAGGGCGTGCCGCTGACGCTGATCGGCGAAGCCGTGTTCGCGCGCTGTCTCAGCGCCATGAAAGCGGAACGGGTCGAGGCGGCCAGAGTCTTTCCGCATAAAGACGCCGTCAAGCCGGCGTACCGGACCACGCTGCTCGATGCGATCCGCGATGCGCTGTACGCCAGTAAGATCATCTCCTACGCGCAGGGCTACACGCTCATGCGCGCCGCCGCCGAAACCTACGGCTGGAATTTGAATTATGGCGGTATCGCGCTCATGTGGCGCGGCGGCTGCATCATCCGTTCAAAGTTTCTTGGCAAGATCAAGGAGGCTTACGACGCGAACGCGCAGCTTCCCAATCTTCTGCTCGATCCGTATTTTGCCGACGCCATTCGCTCGCGGGTACCCGCATGGCGCCGTGTCGTATCGGAGGCGGCGCTCAGCGGCGTGCCCGTACCGGCTATGTCAAGCGCGCTGTCCTATTTCGACGGCTACACGACGGAGCGTTTACCCGCAGGCCTGCTTCAGGCGCAGCGCGACTATTTTGGCGCGCACACCTATGAGCGCACTGACAGACCATGCGGAGAATTCTATCATACCAACTGGACGGGCGAGGGCGGCGGTACCGCCGCCTCGACATACAACGCGTAACGCGCGTGAGAGGAGCAGTTATGAACCTTCCCTATAAACCCGATTGGTCCGGCAAAGTCGCCGTCGTAACCGGCGGCGCGGGCGTGCTGTGCAGCATGTTCGCCAAGGCAATCGCCGCCTGCGGCGCCAAGGTCGCCGTTCTCGACCTTGCGGAAGATAAGGCGCAAAGCGTCGTGGATGAGATCGTGCAAAATGGCGGCGCAGCCATGGCCGTCAAGGTCAACGTGCTCGACAAGGAGAGCGTGGAGACGGCGCATCAGGCGGTGCTTTCCGCGTTTGGCAAGTGCGATATGCTCATCAACGGCGCAGGCGGCAATAATCCGCGCGCCACGACCGACGACGAATTCTTTGACCGCGCCGTACTGGAGGATGCGGATAAAAAGAGCTTTTTCGACCTTGATCCCGCGGGCTTTGATTTCGTGTTCGGTTTGAATATGAAGGGCACGCTTCTGCCCACGCAGGCTTTTGCCATCGATATGGTAGACAGACCCGGCTGTGTTATCCTAAACATCAGCTCTATGAACGCCTTTACCCCACTGACAAAAATTCCCGCATATTCCGCCGCCAAGGCTGCGGTCAGTAACTTTACAAAATGGCTCGCCGTCCATTTTGCCAAATGCGGCGTTCGCGTTAACGCCCTTGCGCCCGGTTTTTTCTCGACCGCGCAGAACGCAAAGCTCCTCTGGAACAGCGACGGCACGCCCACCGCGCGCACCGGCAAGATTCTCCGCAACACACCCATGGATCGTTTTGGCGAGCCGGAGGAGTTGGTTGGCGGGCTTTTGTTCCTGCTGGACAACAACGCCTCCGCATTCGTCACGGGCGTAGTGCTGCCCATTGACGGCGGGTTCTCCGCATACAGCGGAGTGTAAGCTATGGAGCTTTCACTGCGTGGGAATAACGAGCTTGGACTGACAAAGGAAGAGCTGGTCGCCGGATTGATGTCGCTGTTGGAGCGGCATCCAGCCCGAAAGGTGCTCATTCTGCCGCCTGATTATACGCGCTATCACAGCAACGCCGGCTTTATTACGAACATTTGCTACCATTATTATACCGGTCGCGGCGCGCAGGTGGATATCCTGCCTGCACTCGGCACGCATGTGCCCATGACACGCGATCAGACGGCGGATATGTTCGGCGATATTCCCTTTGATCGGTTCATTGCGCACAACTGGCGCACGGACGTGGTCAGGCTTGGCGAAGTGCCGCGCGCGTTTTTGGAGCAGGTCACGGACGGACTTTGGCATGATTCCATCGACGTAGAGATCAACCGGCGCATAGTGGATAAAAGCTACGATCTGATCCTCTCGCCGGGACAGGTCGTACCGCACGAGGTTATCGGCATGGCCAACCACTCCAAAAACCTGTTCGTCGGCGTGGGTGGTGCGGATATGATCAACAAGAGTCATATGGTCGGCGCGGTCTACGGAATGGAACGTATGATGGGCCGCGACCACACGCCGGTGCGCCAGATTTTCGACTATGCCCTGAATCATTATCTGAACGATCGCCCGATTCTCTTTCTTCTCACCGTAACGACCGCGCCTGCCGGAAATATCCGTACGCACGGACTGTTCTGCGGGCAAGAGCGCGACACGCTTGAAGCAGCCATTGCGCTTGCACAGGAAAAGAACATAGACTTTGTGGAGCACGGTATACAAAAATGCGTGGTCTATCTCGATTCCAGAGAGTTCAAAAGCACTTGGCTAGGGAACAAAGCAATCTACCGCACGCGCATGGCTGTCGCCGACGGAGGCGAGCTTTTGGTGCTTGCGCCCGGCGTTGAGCGTTTCGGCGAGGACGCGGCAGTGGACGCACTGATACGAAAATATGGCTACTGCGGCCGAAAAAAAGTTCTCGAACTGTTTGAGCAGCCAGAGAATTTGGATTTGCGGGAAAACATGGGAGCAGCAGCGCATCTCATCCACGGCTCGTCCGATGGGCGGTTTCGCATTACCTACGCCGTAAAGAACATCACGAAGCAGGAGATCGCCTCCGTGCACTTTACGCCCGCCTCCTACGACGAAGCGGTCAGTCGTTACAATCCCGAGATGCTCCAATACGGCTGCAACACCCTGCCGGACGGTGAAAAAGTATTTTTCATCCCCAATCCCGCTTTGGGGCTATGGATCAATCGGGAAAAGTTCTCGGAATAAGCTTGCTCAGATCGGAACCGGAAACGATGGCTTATCCGTCGTTTCCGGTTCCGCCTGTCAGAAATACCGTCAAGCGCGCCGGCAGCTCGCCGATTAGGGGCAAAAGGCGTGCAAACTGCGCCGGCTGTCGAAGATGTGCGCATGAGTAACGCCCCCTGCACATCAGGTTATTGAAACGCTTATGTATCCTCGGATGAATATGCCCGAGTTGATTCATGATTACATGAGGTCTATACTAAAAAAATACATCCCGCATGTGTTTCCGGCTTTGTCGGGGCTCATCGGCATCGATAAAACGGGACCCTGGAGCAGACCGCGTCCGGAGTCTTCGCACGCGGGACAGCATTGCATATTCAGGAAGAGGGAACTTGGATGAATCAGAGATTCAGTGAGGATTTGTTTTTAACCAATAAAACAGGCCGGTATCTATATAATGCCTACGCAAAGAATATGCCTATTATAGATTATCACTGTCATCTCACGGCGCAGGAAATCTATGAGGACAAGCCCTTTCATGATCTCGGCGAAATGTGGTTTGCGCACGATCATTACAAATGGCGCGCTATGCGCATGCTGGGCGTCGACGAACGCCTCATTACCGGAGATGCAAGCTATCGCGACAAGTTTCTGGCTTTCGCCGGTGCGATGCCGGAGCTGATCGGAAATCCGCTGTATATCTGGTGCGCCCTGGAGCTCAAGCGCTACTTTGACGTCGACGAGCCGCTTTGCGCCCAAAAATGCCGAACGCATCTATGAGCAAACGAAGGCGGACATCGGCAGGCTTCCGGTAACTCCGCGCCGTTGCATGGAAATGTCTCACGTTGAACTGGTTTGTACGACCGAGGATCCCATTGACGATCCGGCCTTCCATCGTCGCCTGAGCGGCGATTCTTCCTTGAAAACGCGCGTGATTCCCGCTATGCGGCCCGACAAAGCCATGTGCTGCGAAGCGCCTGCCTTCGGCGGCTATCTGCTGCGGCTGGAAACGGCGGCCGGCATGAATATCCAACGCTTTTCCGATCTGATTTCCGCGCTCAAAAAACGCTTGCTCCTGTTTAAGGAAATCGGCTGTGTCATCAGCGACTCAGATCTTGAAAGCTTTGTGTGGGCGGATGCGGATGAAGCTGAACTGAATGGAATTCTGGATAAGGCGCGCCGTGGAGAAAAACTCACAGAACGGGAAACGAGTCAGTTCCACTCCGCTTTTCTGCTGCATATGGGGCGCATATACAAGCAAAACGGCTTTGTCATGCAGCTTCGTATCGGCGCTCTGCGCAATGTCAACTCCCGTATGTTTTCAACGCTTGGGCCGGACACTGGTTACGATTGCACCGATTCTGCAAGCAGTATACGCGACGTTTCCCGTCTGCTTGACAGGCTGAACGCCGAGGAAAACCTGCCTAAAACCATCCTGTATCCTTTGAATCCGTGCGACATAGAGCCATACGCCATATTGGCGGCAAGCTTTTGTCGCGGCCCCGTGCGCGGCCATGTACAGCTTGGCGCGCCGTGGTGGTTCAACGATCAGCCCTATGGCATCGAGCGACAGTTTGAGGCCGTTTCGAGTCTGTACCCCCTCGGTCTCTCCGTGGGCATGCTCACTGACAGCCGCAGCTTTTTGAGCTACCCAAGGCATGAACTCTACCGCCGCATATTATGCAGCTATATCGGAAAACTGATCGATCGCGGAGAATACTTTTCAGACGAACAACAGCTCAAAAGCGTCATTGAAAACGTCTGCTATTATAACGCCAAAAATTACTTTGGTCTTTGAGCGTTCTTATATCCTTCCAGCCTGCTGCGGCCGGATGACCGGTTGACAGCGTCTCCGGATCACAGCATAACGTTTACTTTCAGATAGTCTCCCGGCGTTTGAGCGATATCCCGAACAATCTGCGGAGCCTCGTCGATAGAAACGGTTTTGGTCAGTATGCCGCGGACGTTCACTTGTCCATTGTAGATAAGGCTCACCGCTTCTGCGAATTCTCCCGCGCTTGTGCGAGCGCCGCGCAAGTCCAGCTCCTTCTTTGTAATAATATCCGTCGGAAGCGCCGTTTCCTTTTGCGGCCAACCGGTCAGCACAACACGGCCGGCATTGCATACAATATCCAGCGCGGATCGTATTGCGGCGTTTGCGCCGGACGCCTCCATTGCGCACTCACACAGTCTTCCTCCGGTATATGCGGTGATCCTGTCGATCAAGGAATCCCTGGCAAGATTGACGGTATGCTTTACACCCAGCTCCTCCGCCATCTTCAGACGTTCGTCCACAAAGTCAATCAGAATAGGTTCCGCTCCATACTGAAGCGCAGCCATAGAGGCTAACAGGCCGATGGGGCCCGCTCCGCTGATGGCGACATGCTCTCCGCTCTTGAGCTGCAGGCGGTGCAACCCGTGCAGGGCAATCGTCAGCGGCTCCGCCATGGGTATGAGCTCCCAGGGCATATCCGAAGGTACTTTCACAAGCATGTCCGCCGGATGCGCAAACGTTTCGGCCATACCGCCGTCTATGTGCACGCCGAGCACCTTCAAATCTGCACAGCAGTTGGTTCTGCCTATCCGGCAAGGATAGCAATGGCCGCAATAAAGATACGGGTCCACAACAACACGATCGCCGATGCGAATCCCCCCCTGATTGTTTGCGGGAATGGAAACCACCTCGCCTGCCAGTTCATGTCCGATGATTCTTGGATATGACACCAATCCATTCGTCCCGCGAAAGGCGCCTATATCGCTTCCGCAAATTCCTGCAGCACGGATCTTTAGCAGCGCCTCGTTTTCGGCAAGCGGGCGTTGATCCATTTGTATAACCCCGATCTTGCCCGGCGTTTCTAACCTAACAGCTCTCATGATTTTCCCACTCTTTCTATAATAACCCTATCATTGGCAAGGCAGGCCGTTTCGTTGTGGCTACGCTTGTCTGTCGGCCGCAAGTTATTGCTTGGCAGTCAAGCCGACGTCCACGCAAAGTATCTGGCCGTTGATAAACTGCGCCGCGTCGCTGCAAAGAAACAGCGCAGCACAGATGATATCGCGTGTCGTGCAGATTCGCCCGCAGGGAATGCGCTGCAAAAGGGAATCGAAAAACTCCTTGTCGTCCAGTTGAAACGCGTTGATCGGCGTACGCGTAAACGTCGGAGCAATCGCATTGGCCGTTATGCCGAACTGCCCCCATTCGCAGGCAAGCTGTCGCGTATACATATTAATACCGCCTTTGCTGGCACAATACGCTGCATAATCCCGATCGGTCCCAATCAATGATTTTACCGATGAAATACACAGAATGCGGCCGTATTGCTGCCGGATCATGATTTTCCCAACCTCCCTGGTCACCAGGTGTACTCCGCGCAAGTTGATTCCCAATACAAAATCCCACGACTCGGTGTCGAACTCCTCCGCATGCTTGAGCACGTTTACTCCGGCCGCATTGACAAGGATATCAATTCTTTTCAATTGGGCATAGGCGGTCTGCACCATATTGCAAATGCTGTCCTCGCACAATAGATCTACCGCAACATTGGAAAAGCTGCGGCCGTTTTCAGCCGCAATGGCGCACAGCTCATCTGCCGCATTTTCTTGCTTGTCCGCAACGACGACATCTGCGCCGTTTTCCAGAAGCGCTTGCGCGATTGGTTTTCCCAGTCCTCCGCCTCCTATCACAAGCGCCTGTCTTCCTTCCAATGAAAACACATTCTTAAAAGCATTTTTTTCTGTCATTTCTCTTCTCCCGCATGCCGGCGCACGTCAATCGTTTCGTACGCCCGAAGCTGTTATCCGGCGCGCGATTTCACACCACTGCCTGACTTTTCCGCAGAGCTCGCCAAATTCATCCGCGCGCGTAGCGTTCAGCGCGCTGATCTTCAGGCTCATCCCCGCAACGTCGCTTCGCGCGCAGCAATCCATTGTATAGCGAATTTTGTTCTCCATATCTGCATATGTACCTTGGCGGATGTCTTTTTCGGGGTTCATACAAACCTCGATGGGCGCAAGGTCTTTGAATGCGGCGCCCGCCGCATAGATATCCGTCCACGGGCCGACATTGAACACGTCAAGTGGCCGAATCTTACAAATACGGTCCAGAAGGCCAGTGCAATCGCCGCAGCTGTGCCAGTAATATATACCTTGGTGATAATCGGCCAATTCCTGTTCATAGGGAAGAATAAACTCGTCAAATATTTTAGGCGATATATGCGGCACGGAGATCTCGTCGTTAAACAGATCGGCCTTTCGGCAGGGCGTTCCCGTATAAGCATAATATCCCTCAAACCAGTTCTTGCGCGCATCGGTCACCTTGCGCAGCAAAGCGTGAATCAGTTCCGGCTCCAATATGAAATCCGTCAACGTTTCCGTGAAGCCGTGCAGATAGATCGCGCAGCCCAGTACGCTGCGTTCCCACAAGGGATACAGCACCTCAAAATCGTCGTCTACGAGCGCCCTCGCCTGTTCATAAGCCGCAGTAAGACGTGGCGTGATGCCGCTTGTACGAAAATCCGGCAACGGAAGCGCAGCTACATCGTCAATACTGTTTACCATGGCATGATGATCCAGATTGGGATCAAAGCCTGCGCGATAAATCGGCTCTACGCCGAATACGGTGCCCTCTAATATAATAGAGCCCCACATTCTCAGCTTGTAATCCAGGAATGTATCGTCCGGAAAGGTTTTAAACCTGTAAATCATTATCTTCAGATAGTTTTCTACAAATACTTCCGGATCGAAATAATAGTCATTGATATCGAAGCCAAAAGCCTTGGAAAAAGTCAGAGTTTGAATATCCGCCGAAATCGGCACGGCTCCGCTCTTCCATGAACGATCGGATTTAGGCGTCCCCCGCCATTGATCGCGCCCAATAGGACTGATCTTCTTCCACATGGAACGTCTGCGCCGATTTTCTTCGCTTTCCGCGAGTTCGCGATACTCATCCATCAAAGACTTAATGCGTTCTTTTGTGTTCATGTCCTGTCACCTCGCTTCATCAAATACTTAACTCCCATATACCAGTCCGGGCAGCCATGTGCTTAAAAACGGGAAGAAAGCGATGAAAAGCACTATGCACAACAACACTATAAACTGTGGTATGACCGCCTTGACAAGCGCAGAAAACTTGATGCCGGCAACACCCTGCAAGACATACAACACCATGCCGACCGGCGGCGTAATGAGCCCCAGCATCAGTGCAAGCACCATGAATATTCCGAAATGAACGCCATTAATTCCAAAGCTTTGGATGACGGGATACAGAACAGGCGTCATAATCAGAATTGCTGCAGAGGCATCCATAAAGCATCCTACCACCAGCAGAAGCGCCAGTATGATCAGCATCAGCACCTGCGGCGAACCAATATGCGTAAGGAACAGTTCCGCAAGCTTCTGCGGAATTCGCGCAAGCGTCAAATTGAATGCAAACGCATTGGCCGTTGCTACTATGAGCAGCACCATCATGGTCAGCGTGATCGTCTCATCCAGCACGCGGGGCAGGCTTCTAAGCTTCAGTTGGCCGGAGACCAAGCCGTAGATCAGGGCATATAGGGCAGCGACAACAGACGCTTCCGTAGGCGTTACAATGCCCGTAAAGATGCCGACAAGAATAATAATCGGCGTCAGCAAAGCAAAAAATGAGTCGAGAAAGCTTTTGCCCAGAATCAGCCATGTCGGTCGTGGACTGCGGGGATAGTTCCTCTTTTTAGCAACAAAAAATATGTAAACCATCAGCGCCAAAGCCATAATAACGCCGGGAACAATGCCGCCGACAAACAATCGTCCGGTGGAAACGCCGGTGATCACGGCAAACATGACCATGGGAACGCTTGGCGGAATGATCGGTCCGATCAGCGAAGAGGACGCAGTAACGGAAGCGGCAAAATCATCATCAAATCCGGCATTCCGCATGGCTTCAATTTCGATCTGGCCCAGACCTCCGGCATCCGAAACCGCCGTGCCGCTCATTCCTGCAAAAATCACGCTGGCGACTACATTGGCATGGCCAAGCCCGCCGGGAATCCAACCGACAAGCTTATCCGCAAAATGAAATATTTTCTTGGTAACACCGCCGTTGTTCATCAGGTTTCCCGCAAATATGAAGAAACCGACCGACAAAAGCGTAAACGAAGCGTCGCCGGCAATGCAGCGTTGTACAATGGACAGCAGATCAATGCCGGCGATCTGCATATACAGCACACAGCTGCACATCAGCGAGAAGGATACCGGTACTTTGAGGATCAGCAGAGCAAAGAATATGATAAACAGCCAGAATATTGGATTCATGTATCATCCCTCCCCCAGCATAAACAGACGATCCTTGTGGAACAGGCAGAGGATGTGATCCACCGTACCAAAGCCTGTGTAGACGATTGCTTCAATAAGCCCAAGCGGTACGCAGGCATAGAATAATCCGTTCGTCAGCTGCGTAGTCATGGTTTTAATGCGCCATTGCATATTGGCATAGTACAGCCCCTTTTTGACCAGAAAACACATGCAGTATATAAGCAACAGATTCGTAAATATGGACACCAGATGCTGAACCGTCTCTGGAAATCGATCATACACGCCGGAAAGCTCTACGTGCGATTTTTTACGCATGCCATAACCGATACCCAGAAACGTAAGACTCACCTGCAGCAGCGTGCTGACTTCGTCGGTCCAAATGACCGGTGATTTGAACAGGTATCGACTGACGATCTGAAGGAGCACAATCAAGAACATGATCACCGTCAATACTACCCTCTCGATTTTCCCATAAATTCTTAATATTTTCTGTATTGATGCGCGCATAACTTTCCCTCGCTGATACTGCCGGCACGCCGTAGCATTTATGCGCTACGGCGCACCGGTTTCGTTATCGTCAGTTGGTTATCGTCAATCTGTTCAAGCTTAAAGCAAACTAGCGGAGATCCTGTACGGCTTCCCAGGCGCCCTCTCCCCAAACGCTTGCGTACTCCGCCCAGACTGTCTGGCATATCTCGGCAAAGGGCGCCGTATCTACGTCTACAACCGTCAGATTCTCACGCAGGAAATCCAGATCGGCGTTCTCCTGCTCGACTGCTTTTTCGCTGTACTCTTCGCTTACCTCCTGGCATATCTGCTTGATAAGCGCAAACTGCTCTTCAGAGAGTTTATTCTTGGCATTGTCGCTCATAAAGTATGTGAGCGTCTGAATCTGATGCGCTGTCAGCGAATAGTAATCGGCAACTTCATAGAAATTCATTGACACGACGCTGGAAGGCCCGTTCTCCAAAGCATCCACAGTACCATTCTGCATCGCCATATAACATTCTCCGTAGGCCACGGGCGTTGCGCTCGCGCCAAGCGCGGTCATGCACGCAACCGGCATAGGCTCGTTAGGAACACGGAATTTCATGCCCTTCAGATCGTCCACGGTTTCGATCGGCTTGCCCTTGGACAAGAAGTTGCGGGTCGCATAATACATGCTGCCCAGCACATGCGTAGTGGTCGCCTCTTCCACAGCAGCAATCAGGTTTGCGTATTCTTCGGTCGCCATATAGCGTTTAAGATGATCCCAACCGCTAAACATGAAGAATGCGTCCAGCATGGTCTCCTGCGGGCAGTAAGTACCATACTGCGAAATAGCGGAGAAATAGATATCGACCGTGCCTGCCGCACAGCCCGCCGCCAGCTCGGAGTTAACGCCAAGCGTCTCGGCATGATGGCAAATGATCTCCACCGCGCCGTCCGTCGCTTCATAAACCCGCCGGGCAAACTCATCCGCCGCTTTGGATGAAATATGCTCCAACTGTTGGCACGCGCCCAAATTCAGGGTGATGGTCTCGACCGGAGTCTCTTCGGTCTTTTCCTCCACGGGTTCTTCGGCAGTCGTTGCCTCTTCTGCGGGTGCAGCTTCGGTAACGGTTGCAGGCTCTTTTTGCTGCGCGCTGCATGCAAACGCGCTAACGCAAAGCAGGACGCACATTACCAGGACTAACAGTTTCTTCATTTTCAGTTTCTCCTCTCGTTATTTGATTAACTTTTTACATGCGTAAAAAGCTAAATGCCTGTTTGTAACAGTGAAAAGATCGTTCGTATGCCAATAGATTGTGTTCAGGCTTCATCGCTATGCTAATATATTACTATATCAATCAGATTTGTCAAGCCTGTTCCGCAAATTTTCTTTTGCAAATATCTTTATGGTGGAACAATACTAAACAGCGTCTCAAATGAAACGGAAGACGGGCATTCAATTATAGATATATCGAGGCTTTCGTTCGATTAATGCAGGTAGTAGTCCGCATACTCTCTTAATATTTTCTGCATTTCTATATTGATGCCATGCAGATGCTCTTCACACAGCGGTTCAAAATCTTCGCGGGAACGTTTGTTCGTCAACATATCGAATATGGTTTGATGCTCCTCATAAACCGGTGCAAGGCGGTAATTGCCTGAAAGAATATCCAGAAACCGCATTCTGTCATAATGCGTGGTCACCGTGGATACGGCAGCCCAGGTTGCCGAGCGATTCGCCCCCTCATAGATAATTCTATGAAACTCGCTGTCCAGCGCAAAAAACTCGGGCTTGGCGCCATGGTGCTTAATAATGATGTGTTGATACTCAAGGTTTTTTATCAGCTGTATCTTGGTGGAATCTGGCACATTCCCGCTGATATCGGCATAGATGGCCGCCTCAACGATTTGGCGCAGATTCATGCCTTCCGTTGCCAGATTGAAATTGATCAGGGAAACGCGTGAGCCTTTTTGAGGATATATGTCCAACAGATTCTCATTGCGAAGACGCATCATTGCCTCACGGATGGGTGTTTTGCTTACATTCAGCTTGTTCGCAATTTCCGTGTCGTTCAGTACGCAGCCGGGCTCCAGTGATAGATCCATAATAGCTGCACGAATAGCGCGATACGCATACTGGCTGCTGCTTTCATATTGGGTACGATCACAGAAATCGATATCTTTCATGAAACATTCAGTCCTTCACTTAATATATATTATTATTTTAGAATACTATATTTCCCGTTCGGATTCAAGCAATTGTTTGTCTTGCGTTACATGAGAATCATTATGATTGTCATCCGGAATCTGCACGTTGAAGTGCCTGCGTCACGGCGCTTGGTTCTTTCCTGCGGCCGTTTATACATCAATATGCCGGTGATACGTCCGTTTTCATGGAAAATTAACAAATAAACGATAGGCCTGCCGTTGTTTATCCGATAAAATCTGGATAGGTATTTTTATGCGTTATGGCCGTCTGGAGGGAATATGAGCATTCGGGATATCATCGTCAGCAATTTTTTTACGCTGACGCTGTGCGCGGGGCTCGGCGCGCTGGTGCTGACCAATCAAACCTTTGAAAAACGAACCGCACGGCTGTTTATGATGTTTGTGCTGACCGTGTTTGTGCTGGATCTCGCAGAAATGGCGGACTATTATCTTGCGTTCGCGCCCGGGTTTTCGCGGTGGCGGTATGTGACCTCGGCGCTTGGCTATGCCCTGCGGCCGGCTGCGCTGGCAATCATCCTGTTCATTGTGCTGCGCAAAAGATCGCTGCGCAAGTGGATACTGCTTCCGCTTGCGCTGAACGCTGTGATCTCCTTGACCAGCATTTTTACGCACTGGATGTTCTGGTTCACCGCTCAGAACGAGTTCTGCCGCGGAGCGCTTGGCTATCTGCCGCATGTTCTCAGCGGCTTTTATATGCTTCTGCTGGTAATTATGTCCATTCGATATTTCAGTACCATCGGACGCGGCGAAATATTTATCATCTGCTATGCCGCCCTGATATGCGCCGCAGCCTCCTTTCTGGAAAGCGTGCTGGCATACCGGTTTCTCCTTGTGGGAGGCATGTGCATCTCCTGCACGCTCTATTTCACGTTTTTGTATGTGCAGACCTACAAAAGAGATGAGCTGACGGGCGTTCTCAACCGTCGAAGCTTCTATTGGGACACGGAGCGCATGCAATACGATTCGTCCACGCTGATCTCCGCAGACCTCAACGACTTAAAAGGCATCAACGACAGCCACGGTCATGCCGCCGGGGACGCCGCTCTTCAGACGCTGGCAAACGTTTTGACGGTCACAGCCGGCAAAAGCTTTCGGGTCTATCGAACTGGCGGCGACGAGTTCATGATCTGGGGCCCTCAAAAGAATCTGGCGGAAGCACGCCAGTATATCGATAAAACACAGATCGCGCTTCAAAAGACCGGCTACATGGCCTCGTTCGGCTGCGCGGAATACATCCGCGGCGCCGCGTTTGACGCCGCCTGCAATCTGGCAGACGCACAGATGTATCAGGATAAGCGGCGCTACAAATACCGCTCGGACAGCCGCGGAACGCAAAGCACGCCTGACTCTGATCGGTCTTGACGGCGGCGGTCCGCTTATTGTCTTAACGCCGCGCAGCCCTCTGCTCTGGGGTCGAAAGCCTGTGCGCGTCTGAAGCTCAGCGGCCGAATATGCGGGTAAGCTCCGCGATTTTTTCGGCAAGCAGCGCGCTGCAGGCGCCCTCGCGCATGCGCCACTGCCAGTTGCCGCCAAGCGTGCCGGGCAGGTTGATACGCGCCTCGCCAAACAGCCCGAGATAATCCTGCATCTGCGACACAAACAGGGCGGCTACCGAACCCATGCCGCCGCGAATAAAGCCCCAGTTCACGCCCTCGGCTTCCGAAAGGCCCAGATAGCGGCGTGCAAAGGCACGGTCGGCCTCCGACGCAGCCGCATACCAGCCAAGCACGGTGGTATTGTCATGCGTGCCGGTGTAGCAAACGC
>CAZCAV010000027.1:0-26188 GCA_964496795.1 uncultured Oscillospiraceae bacterium | reverse complement strand
TACGGCTTGGCAGCCATACGGCGCAGGCGCTTTTGTTGTTCGCTTCCCAAGAGCCCTCCGGCCGCAAGCTGGATTTTGTCGTGCAGGAGATGAACCGTGAATTCAATACGATCGGTTCCAAGGCCAACGACGGCGCCCTTACCAATCTTGTACTCTCCGGCAAAGCGGAGATCGAGAAGATTCGCGAGCAGGTGCAGAATATCGAGTAGATTTAGGAGGACGCATGGGTTATCGGCTCGTTAACATAGGTTTTGGCAATATTGTATCGGCCAACCGTCTCATCGCGATCGTTGGCCCTGATTCCGCGCCCATCAAGCGCATCATGCAGGAATCCCGCGAGTCCGGCCGCTTGATCGACGCCACCTGCGGCCGCAGAACGCGCGCGGTGATCGTGCTCGACAGCGGGCATGTGATACTTTCGGCCATACAGCCGGAAACCATCGCCAACCGTATCGACGCGAAATCCGACGCTATGGAGGAGAGCTTCTCATGAGCCAATCCAAAAAAGGACTGCTGCTTGTGATCTCAGGCCCTGCGGGCGTAGGCAAGGGTACGATCAACGCGGCTCTTTTGGAACGTCACGCAGATATCCGTATGTCCGTATCTGCCACAACGCGCGCGCCGCGGCCAGGCGAGATCGACGGCCTCCACTATTTTTTCAAAACTGAGGAAGAGTTCGAGCGCATGATCGACGAGGAGGCCTTTCTGGAGTACACGCGCGTGTTCAATATGAATTACTATGGCACGCCCAAAAGCTTTGTGCTCGACGAGCTTGCTTCCGGATGCAGCGTGATACTGGAAATCGACGTCGAGGGCGGCATGAATGTCAAGCGTGCCTTCCCTGACGCGGTGCTGGTTTTCATCGCGCCGCCGTCGATGAGCGAGCTTAAGGAACGGCTGATCGGACGGCATACGGAAACGCCGGAGCAGATCGACCGCCGCTTTGCGACCGCTTTCCGTGAAATCGAACGCGCCCGCAGCTATGATTATATTGTGACCAACGACATCATCGACGTCGCCGTTTCCCGCGTAGAAAATATTTTACAGGCAGAGCGCTGCCGCTGCTCCCGCAATAAGGCATTGTTGGATGAACTGACAGGAGGAAAATGCTGATATGATGAACCTACCGCTGAATGAATTGATCGAAAAAGCCGGATGCCGCTACATGCTTGTGACCGCCGTCGCGCAGCGCGCGCGCCAGTTGCAGGCCGATCCCGAAAAGCTTGGGGAGCGCAAGCCGGTCTCAGTGGCCGTTGACGAGCTCTATCATGACGAGCTCGCGATCGAATATCCGAAGGAGTATTATCAGGAATAGGCCGCAGGCCGCCTGACAATCGGAGAAAAAGGATCGCAGCATCGGCCCGTTCGCGGGCTATGCTCGGTTTTGGAGGAAATCCGCCAGTCCATGCAGTGCGCCGTTATTGCAGACATCGCGCATGCGAATGTCGACAAAGTATTCACTTATCAGATACCCGATGCGTTGCCCGTCCGCACCGGGCATCATGTTCTGTTTCCCTTTGGCGCAGGCAACCGGCTGAAGGAGGGCTTTGTCGTGGACGTATTTCCAGACCGGCCTCATGATTTTCAGCTCAAGAGCATCGCGCAGATTCTGGAGCCTTATACCGTACTGCTGCCCGACCAGATAGAGCTGGCGAACTGGATGCAGAGAAGCTATCACTGCCTGTTGGTGGAGGCGCTGAGGCTCATGATCCCCGCGCAGCTTCGCGGCGGTCGCGTGCATGAAATAACCGAGCGCACCGTTATGGCTGCGCCGGAGCTCGACCGCGCCGCCGCGCTGGCCTCGCTGTGCGGCAAGGACGGAAAGCCGCGTGCGCCCAGGCAGTACGAGATCATGGAGCTATTGTTGGACAGCGGTCTTGAAATGTCGGCGGCTGACGTTCAGGCCTTTGTGCCCGGCTCTCAAAGCGCGCTTACAGCATTGATTCGCAAGGGATATGTCCTTGAAAACGCACAGGTAAGCTTTCGGCGGCCGGACGCCGGCTTAAGCGTTCAAACATCGCCGGTCGAACTCACGCATGCTCAGCACGCGGCGCTTGAAGCGATTACCGGCGCGCGGGACGGCGTATTTTTACTGCACGGCGTGACCGGAAGCGGCAAAACCGAGGTCTATATGCACGCCATAGAGGACTGTCTTCACAATGACCGCTCCGCCATCATGCTCGTGCCGGAGATCTCGCTTACGCCGCAAACGGTCGGCCTGTTTCGCGCCCGTTTCGGCGACGGCGTCGCCGTGCTGCACAGTCGTCTTTCCATAGGCGAGCGTTTTGACGAGTGGCGGCGCATTCGTCTGAACAGGGCGCGCGTGGTCGTGGGCGCGCGCAGCGCCGTATTTGCGCCCGTAGCATCTCTGGGGCTGATCGTCATAGACGAGGAGCATGAATCCAGCTACCAGAGCGAGAGCGCGCCGCGCTATCATGCGCTGGAGGTCGCAAAAAAACGCGTTGACCAGGCGGACGCCAAGCTGCTTCTTGGCAGCGCCACGCCTTCTCTGCAAAGCTATTTCCGTGCGCAAAGCGGACGCTATCGGCTTTTGGAGCTGCCGGAGCGAGTGCAGAGCCGGCCAATGCCCACAGTTGAGATCGTCGATATGCGTGAGGAGTTTATCCATGGCAACAACGGTATTTTCAGCGGCCGTTTAAAAACGCTTTTGGGCGAATGTATCCGGCAGGACGAGCAAGCCATGCTGTTTTTGAACAGGCGCGGATACTCCACCTTCGTATCCTGCCGCGCCTGCGGCGAGGTAGTCACCTGCCCAAACTGCGATATCTCCATGACCTATCACAAAACGGAAAATCGTATGAGATGCCATTTCTGCGGCGCGTCGCAGCCGGTCCCGGTGCTCTGTCCCTCCTGCCGCAAGCCCTTTGTCAAATACTTCGGCATAGGCACAGAGCAGGTGGAGGAGCAGCTCCATGCGCTCTTTCCCGATCTGAAGACGCTGCGCATGGATACGGATACCATGCGCCATAAGGGAAGCATGCAGCAGCTTCTTTCCGCATTTGCCGCGGGTGAAGCGCAGGTGCTCATCGGCACGCAGATGATCGCCAAGGGTCATGATTTTCCTCGTGTCACACTCGTTGGCGTGATCGCAGCCGACGCGACGCTTCGCATTCCCGACTACCGCAGCACAGAGCGAAGCTTTCAGCTTTTTACGCAGGTAGCCGGCCGCGCGGGCCGCGATAAAAGTCCCGGCCGTGTGGTCATCCAGACCTATTCGCCTACGCATCCGGCAATACGCTTTGCCAGGGAGCACGATTACAAGAGCTTCTTTGCTTACGAGCTGGCCGAACGCCGAAAAGCCCTGTTCCCTCCCTATTCCCTGTTCATCCGCATTCTTTTTTCCTCAACCGATGCGGAGACGCTGGCCGCTTCCGTACAGGAGTACGCCAACTGTCTGGAATCTGAGCTTCACGGACGGCTTGGCGAGACGGGCGGCAAGGATCTGCTGTATTATAAAGCTTCGGAAGCGCCGATTCGCCGCCGGCAAGGGCAATACCGCTATCAGATATTGATTAAGCTGCTGCGCACTCAGCGTACGGCTGATATGATCCGTCTGGTATACGCTTATGCCGATCAGCACCGCAACGACCTGTTTGCCCTTGTGGAGATCAATCCACAGGACATGCTGTAAAGGAACGATATGAAACCGGAAAACCCGAAACGAAAAACCAACTGGAAACTGATACGCGACATGTCGAAGGGCGTCATGCCGCACGTTTGGTTCGGCGCGTTTTGCGTGCTGCTGGGCACAGTATTCACCTATGCCATTCCCTATGTTACCAGTTTTACTCTCGACTATGTCGTGCAGGGGCTTGAGCCCGATCTTCCCGCCTTTATTCTGCGCTGGCTAAGCGGCATGGGAGGCCGCAGCTATCTGGCCGAGCATCTGTTGCTCTGCGGTGCGGCGATACTTGTGTTTACGCTGTTCAACGGGCTCTTTGCCTATCTGCGGCGCCAGGAGATAGCCGTTGCATCGGAGGGCTGCGCCAAATACCTGCGCGACAGGCTCTACCGTCATCTTGAGGACGTGCCCTACGATTATCACAAGCATGCGAGCACAGGCGATCTGGTACAGCGCTGCACCTCGGACGTGGATACCGTGCGGCGCTTCATCAGCGTGCAGCTTATGGACGTTGTGCGTACCGTCTGCATGGTACTCGTAGCCGCCGCAGTCATGTTCTCGATTCATTGGAGGATGGCGCTGTGCTCCATGTTCATGATGCCCCTACTCGCGCTGAGCTCCTTTGTATACTTTAAGCAGGTGCGAAAATTCTTTGCCGCCTCGGACGAGGCGGAGGGAGCGTTATCCACCATGCTCCAGGAGGATCTTACCGGCGTTCGCGTCGTGCGCGCTTTCGGACAGCAGAAGGCCGAAATAGAGCGCTTCACCGCCCGCAATACCGACTACCGCGATAAGACCTTCCGATTGATCAAGCTGCTTGGCTTCTATTGGGGGTTTTCAGACTGCGCCGGGTATCTGCAGATCGCGGCCTCCCTCGTCGCAGGCGTCATATTTGCCGCGCAGGGCCAGTTTACGTTAGGAAACGTAACGCTGTTTGTTTCGTATACCTCCATGCTGACCTGGCCCGTACGCCAGCTTGGGCGCATACTGGCCGACCTGGGCAAAGCCAGCGTATCGCTCGGCCGGCTCGACGAGATTCTGGAGACCCCGCTTGAAAAGGAACCCGGCAAGGCGCAAAAAGCCAACATGGACGGAGATATTGTGTTCGATCACGTCTGCTTCGGCTATGACCGCTACAATGACGTGCTCGACGACGTGTGCTTTACGGCGGAGCGCGGAAAAACCATTGCGATCCTCGGTTCCACCGGCTCCGGAAAATCCAGCCTCGTCCAGCTTTTGCAAAGGCTCTATACCGTGACGTCGGGCGCTATCACCATCGGAGGCGTGAATATCAACGATATCGAGCATCGGCATCTGAGACGCCATATCGGCATCGTCTTGCAGGAGCCCTTTCTGTATTCGCGCACAATCCTTGAGAATATCCGCATCGTAAACCCCACGGCAGGGGTTTCGGAGGTATTCGAGGCGGCGCGTACTGCCTCCGTGCACGACGTCATTGAGGAATTTGAAAACGGCTACGATACCGTCGTTGGCGAACGCGGCGTTACGCTCTCAGGCGGACAGCAGCAGCGCATCGCCATAGCCCGCACGCTCATGCAGAAAGCGCGCATACTGATATTCGACGATTCCATGAGCGCCGTGGATACTGAAACGGACGCCAATATTCGCGCCTCGCTGCATGCGCTGAGACATGACGGCATTACCTTCCTCATTTCTCACCGTATCACCACGCTCTTGGAAGCAGACAAAATACTCGTGCTGGACGGCGGCCGTCTTGTCCAGCAGGGCACGCACAAGGAGCTGCTAAAGCAAAAAGGCCTGTACGCCCGCATCGCGCGGATACAGGACGTAGCTTCGGAAGGAGGCGATAACGCATGAATATGCCTGAAGAGCAGGATTTTACTGCAAAAAAAATCGATTTTAAGCTTTGGAAGCGGCTATATGGCTACATGCTGCGTCAACCAAAGTATGCAGCGATCATTTTGACCGCGCTCGTAATCGTGGCCGGCGTGGATATTCTCTATCCCCTGTTTTCCAGCTACGCTATCGACAGGTTCATATTGACGCGCACGACCTCCGGGCTCCTGCCATACGCCGTAGTATACGGCGGCATGATACTGTTGCAAGGTCTTGGCGTGACGACCTTCATCATTATGGCGGGACATATCGAGATGAACGTCGCTTTCGCCATCCGGCAGGATACCTTTCAAAAGCTGCAGCAGCTTTCCTTCTCTTTCTATGACAAGACGGCTGTGGGCTATCTGATGGCACGCATGGTCTCCGACACGGGCAGACTCTCCGAAATGATCGCCTGGAGCATTATTGACGTGCTCTGGTCGGTCTTTTATATCCTTGGCTGCATCGTCGTCATGTTTACCCTGTCCTGGAAGCTGGCGCTCATAGTGTTGGCCGTTCTGCCGCCTCTGGCATTGGCCAGCTACTATCTGCTCAGGCTGGTGCTGAAATATCAGCGCGACGTGCGTAAGCAGAATTCGAAGATCACCGGCGCCTTCAACGAAGGCATCATGGGCGCCATGACTACAAAGACGCTCGTGCGCGAGGAGGCCAATGCCGAGGAGTTTCAAACGCTTTCCAGCCGCATGCGCAAAGTGTCTGTCAAGAGCGCGCTCGTTTCCGCCGCTTTCTTTCCGCTGATCATGTCGCTTGGCGCCATCGGCACCGCGCTGGCGCTCTCACTTGGCGGCGAGGGCGTACTGCGCGGCGAGTCGGCGTTTGTCGGCGCTGTCACGGCCGGCACGCTGGTCGCCTTCATCTCCTATTCTACGCAGCTGTTCGATCCGATTCAGCAGATCGCCAACATTTTCACCGAGCTCCTGTCCGCGCAGGCGTCCGCCGAACGCGTAGTAACGCTGATGGACGCCGAGCCAGATATTACCGATTCGCCGGAGGTGCTTCAAAAGTACGGCGATATCATGAACGAAAAACGTGAGAATTGGGAACCGATCCAAGGCGATATACGCTTCGAACACGTTTCCTTTCACTACAAGGGCGGAGAGTCTGTCCTCTCAGATTTCGACCTTGACGTCAAGGCCGGTCAAAATATCGCCTTGGTAGGTGAGACCGGCGCGGGCAAGAGCACGATCGTCAATCTAGTCTGCCGTTTCTACGAACCGACTCAGGGCCGCATATTGATCGACGGGATCGATTATCGCGAACGCTCCCAGCTTTGGCTCCAGTCGAATCTGGGTTACGTTTTACAGTCGCCGCACCTTTTTTCCGGAAGCATCCGCGATAATATCCGCTTCGGCCGTCCTGATGCTACGGACGAGCAGGTGCGTGCGGCTGCGCGCATGGTGCATGCCGAGGCCTTCATTGAAAAGCAGGATATGGGTTACGACACGGAGGTCGGCGAGGGCGGCGCAAGACTCTCCACAGGTCAAAAGCAGCTCATTTCCTTTGCCCGCGTCATACTGGCCGACCCGCGCATATTCGTACTCGACGAAGCGACCAGCTCGATTGATACGGAGACTGAGCAGCTCATTCAGGACGCCATCACGCACGTTCTCTCCGGACGCACCAGCTTCATTGTCGCGCACCGACTCTCCACGGTTCGCAGCGCCGACCGCATACTGGTCATTCGCGGCGGCCGAGTCATTGAGGACGGCACGCACGACGCCCTGCTTCGGCAGAAGGGATACTATTACGGTCTGTACACACGTCAGTTCCGTGAGGAATCCACGCTTCATTCATTGGCGTAGCGGCAATTGGACACGCAAAAGCGCGCCGGCATCGTTTACCGACGCGCTTGACTGTTGACAGATTGATCATATATACCGAATCATCATGCTCCCAAAGGAGATGTCGCCCTTAACATACAATACCTCAGCGGCGTTCTCGTCCGGCGAACCCTTGACGGTAATCGAGCCAAAAGCCTTATCCTCGCTCAATTGAACGCGTATGCAGCGCGGCACCAGTATTTCAAAGCTGCCAAAAGCGACGTCCACATCCAGCACCGCTCCGGGCCTGACGCTCCGGCAGGCGGTGATGTCCAGCACGCTCTTTCCAAACGACATGTCCACATTGCCGCCGGAGAATTCCGAGGTCGAAACCTTTCGGTTATCCTCGGAGAAGGCACATTCATAGGAAATGTATCCGTCGCTCTCGGAATAATCGCACACCGGCGTGTGGTCGTCTGTGCGCCATTTTCCGTGCTTTCTGCGTTTGTTTTTGACGAGCTTGTCCATCAGTATCGAAATGCCCAGCAGCACGAGAAGGATCGGCCATATCACGCTCCAGGAGAGTTCAAAGCTTGTCGCGCCGAGATTGAACAACAGATAGTACAGACCCAGCAGCGCCACGCCAAGTCCAAACACGGACAGATCATTGATCAGCCAGGAAACGCCAAGCCCCAGAATCAACGCAGGCCAGACGATATTCCAGATATTGAAAGGGAGCACGCCCAGCTTCTGCAGCAGGAAGGATGCGCCCACCAGTACCAGCGCCACCGCGAAGGCTATGCCGCCAAAGCGTCCGATGCCGCCGAACTGCATATGATAACCGTTCTTTGTCTTGTCCTTGTCCTGAGCGCCGGAATCCACCACAACCACACGCGGCTCGAACGGTTTCGCGCCCAGCAGCTCGTCGGTGGATACGCGCAGCACGCGGGCAAGCTGCGGTATGATGGATATATCGGGGCATGAAGCGTCGTTCTCCCATTTGCTGACCGCTTGCGCCGAGACGCCCAGCTTTTCGGCAAGCTGCTCCTGCGTGAGCCCCTGTTCCTTTCGGAGCGTCATGATGCGCTTGCCCATAGTCATGCTTTCCATAGTTGATCTCCTCTCAATTGCTGGTTGAATTATCTCATAATTCGCTTTCAAAGGCCATATATCATTCGTCGATATTCCAAAATTGCATGAAACCTGCGGTTGAGTTTTGCACAACTTTACAGCGGCGTGCGTTTCGGGTACAATATCAGTGGTTGAATTCAGGAGGCATGATATGGCATTACGAAGCATTCGCAAAAACGAAGATCCCTGTCTCTACAAAATCTGCAGGCCCGTGGAGGCCTTCGATCAAAAGCTCGCAAGCCTGATCGACGATATGTTCGACACCATGCACGACGCCGACGGCGTTGGTCTTGCTGGCCCGCAGGTGGGCATACTGCGCCGCGTGGCCGTCATAGACACCGGAGAGCAGCGTATGGAGCTGGTGAATCCGGTTATCGTCCAAAAATCGGGCTGTTATGGCGCTTACGAAGGCTGCCTGTCCTTTCCCGGGAAATCCGGTTATGTAGAACGCAGCGAACACGTTACCGTCCGCGCGCTCGATCGAAACGGCCGCGAGCACGAATACAGTGTGGATCTGCTGGCGGCCCGCGCCGTACAGCATGAGTTGGACCATCTGGACGGACGCGTGTATCTGAGCCTTGTGACCGAGGCTCCGGAGGGCTTTGGCGACGAGGACGACGCGGAGGAAGAATAATCCATGCGCATTGCTTTTCTGGGAACGCCTGCCTTTGCTCTTCCCTCCCTCGCCATGCTGTACGAAACGGGACACAGCCTGGCTGTGTTTACCCAACCGGATCGTCCGGCTGGCCGGCACGGCGCGCTTACGCCGCCGCCCGTCAAGGAATTTGCTTTAGCCCGAGATATTCCCGTCTATCAGCCCGAGCGCATCAAGTCCGCCGAGGGCGTTTCAATGCTCCGTGACTTTGCGCCAGAGCTCATGGTCACGGCCGCTTTCGGACAGATCCTTTCGCCGGAGAATCTGGCGGTGCCTGAACGCGGCTGCATCAACGTACACGGTTCGCTGCTGCCGAAATACCGCGGCGCAGCGCCCATACAGTGGGCCGTCATCCATGGCGAGAGGGAAACGGGCGTTACAACGATGTTTACCGACGCCGGCATGGATACCGGCGATATACTGCTCAGCGACCGACTTTCCATTGACCCAGACGAAACCTCCGGCGAGCTCTATGAGCGTCTGGCTCAGCTTGGCGCAGGTACGCTGTCCCGCACGCTTGCGGAGCTTGAAGCGGGCACGCTCGTGCGCACGCCGCAAAACCCCTTGGAAGCCACCTTGTGTCCGATGCTGAATAAGGAGCATGGCCGCATTGATGTCTCTGCCACGGCCGAAAACGTGCACAATCTTGTGCGCGGAACCAATCCCTGGCCGGGCGCTTATGCGCTGCTTGACGGCACGCCGCTGAAAATCTGGCGCACGCGCTTAACGGACGGACGTTCAAGCGCCTCGTCCGGAGCTTTACTGGGCGATGATAAATGCGGACTGCAGCTCGTCTGCGGAGACGGACGGAAGCTCGAGCTGCTGGAGCTGCAGGCTCCCGGCGGAAAACGGATGGACGGCAAAAGCTATTTGCGCGGAAAACCAGTTTCAGGCAAGGTGCTCGCATGACGGCGCGGCACGCCGCCCTGAATGTCCTCGATGCGGTATGGAACGGAAACGCTTACGCTAATCTGGCGCTCAAGACCGCGCTTGCGGATTTCGACGCACGCGACGCCAAGTGGATCTCCGCGCTGGTATATACGACGCTGGATCATATACTGACCATTGATTATTACCTCGGCTTCTATATTCACTCCGCCAAGCCAACGCTGCGCAACGTGCTGCGGCTGGGTGTGTGCGAGCTGCTATACATGAACACGCCGCCGCACGCGGCCATACACGAAAGCGTTTCACTGTGCCGTCAGATCGGCCGCGAGGCGCAGACCGGCTTTGTCAACGCGGTGCTTCGCCGGATCGACCGCGAGCGCGGCGCGCTGCCGCCGCTGCCCCAGGAGCCTGCCGAAAGGCTGTCCGTACAGTACAGCTATCCGCTGTGGCTGGTGAAGGAATGGATAAGTGACTATGGCCAGGCGTTTATCGAGGCGTTGTTGTCCGCGCCGCCTGCACCGCTTGAACTGCGCGCGCAGTATCCCTGCTCCGCGGATGCGTTGGCCGCTGAACTGCCGGTCAAAAGCGAACGCGGCAGACTTGATCCCAACTGCCTGCGTCTCGAAACCGGACTTGACCCCGCCGCGCTGCCGTCGTTTGTGGAAGGCCGTATGAGCGTACAGAGTCAGAGCGCCATGCTCTGCTGCCGCGCCATGTCCGACTGCCGCGGAAAGCGTGTTCTGGACGCTTGCGCGGCGCCCGGGGGCAAGAGCGCCTACCTTTCTTCACTCACCGAAAACAATATCGTCCTCAACTGCTGGGAACTGCACGCGCACCGCAAGCAGCTTCTTGACGATACTCTCTCTCGCCTGCATGTGCACGCACACACGGAGCAAAGGGACGCCTCCGTATATGACGCCGCTTATTCGGACGCTTTTGATTTCCTGTTGCTGGACGCACCCTGCTCCGGTCTTGGACAAACGCACGACAAGCCGGACATACGCTATGCCAAATCCGACGGAGACATTGTAGCGCTGTGCGCGGTTCAGCGGAGCCTGCTCGACGTATGCTCTGCATACGTTCATCCGGGCGGCGTGCTGCTCTACGCGACCTGCACCATCTCAAAACGGGAAAATGAGGAGCAGATTGCTTCCTTTTTAAACCGTCATGAGGAATACACGCTTGAGTCCATGCCCCTTCCCGTCAAAAATGACGGCACGCTGCAGCTTTTTCCAAATATACACGGTACGAACGGATTCTTTATGGCGAGGTGCCGAAAATGTATTTAAGCGACATGACTAAAGCGGATCTGTCGAGGCTGCTTGACGAATGGGGCGAACCCCGCTATCGCTGCGATCAGGCATACGCATGGCTTTCGCATTGTACGCCGGTCGAGGAGATGACAAATTTACCAAAAGCGCTGCGGGAAAAGCTGGCCGCTGTCCCATATGGCGCGGTGAAGATCCAGCAAAAGCGTATTTCTGAGCGGGACGGCACGGCAAAATATCTGTTCCGGCTGGATGATGAAAATCTTGTAGAAGGCGTTTTGATGCGGTATCATTATGGAAATACGCTGTGCCTTTCTACGCAGGTCGGCTGCCGCATGGGCTGCGCATTTTGCGCCTCTACGCTCGAGGGCCTGATACGCGACCTGCGCCCCGGAGAAATGCTTGGACAGGTCGCCGCGGCTGAGCGCGATACGCCCGCTGCGAATAAGGGTCAGCGCAGCATCACCAACCTCGTGCTGATGGGCAGTGGGGAACCGATGGACAATTACGATAATGTCGTACGTTTTCTCCACGCCGTGACCGCGCAGGACGGCATGAACTTCAGCCCGCGCAACATCTCCGTTTCCACCTGCGGCGTCGTACCGCTGATGGATAGATTTATACAGGATGCGCCGCACGTTACGCTTTCGGTCTCGCTGCATGCACACAGCGACGAGCAGCGCAGCGCCATCATGCCTGTCAACCGCCGCTACCCTATCGCGGAGCTTCTGGCCGCCGCAGGACGCTACGCAGAGGCCACCGGCCGGCGCGTGATCTTTGAATATGCGCTCATACGCGGTCTCAACGCCTCCAGAGACGACGCGCTCAAGCTGGCTAACCGTCTCAGGGGCATGCTCTGCCACGTCAATCTGATTCCGCTCAATCCCGTACCGGAGCGAAATCTTGCGGGCGCAACACGGCAGGAAGCGGAACAATTCTGCGCCTGGCTGACAGAGGCGCATATCTCTGCCACGATTCGACGGGAAATGGGTACGGACATCGAAGGCGCCTGCGGTCAGCTCAGAAGAAGGGTGTTACATGAAATACGCGAGTAAAACGGATATCGGCAAGCGAATACGAAACGAGGACGCCTTGCGCATACCGGTGGCGGACGCCTCCGCGCAGCTTATTGCCGTAGCCGACGGCATGGGCGGTCACGCCGCGGGCGCGCTGGCCAGTTCGCTTGCGCTCGAAGTGCTGGGCAGCGAGCTTGCCGCCATCTCGTTATCCCCCGATCCCATCGGCGCGCTGAAAAGCGCTATACAACGCGCCAACGTCGCTGTTTTTCGGAAATCGCAGACCGATCTCTCGCTGTCCGGCATGGGAACGACGCTCATATGCGCTCTTTTGAGCGAAAAGCGATACATTGCCGCGAATATCGGCGATTCCCGCCTTTATCATTACGATGGCGAAGCCCTGGTTCAGGTCAGTCACGATCATTCATATGTGGAAATGCTGGTCCAAGCCGGCAGCATAACGCGTGAGGAAGCGCGATTCCACCCTCAGCGCAACCTGATTACGCGCGCTATGGGGCTGGGGCTGCGCGTGGAAATCGATATTTTTGATCGCGAGTGGCGCGCAGGCGACATGCTGCTGCTCTGCTCGGACGGTCTCAGCGGCAGCGTCTCGGATATGCAGATACAGGAGATACTTTCGGCCAAGACAGTGCTTGAAGAAAAGTGCGACGCGCTTGTCGCTCTTGCGCTTGAAAACGGAGGAAGCGATAATATCACGGTGGTTCTGGCCTGCTGCGAAGAGGGGGACTGCGCATGATCGGCATGATTCTCGGCCACAAATACCGCGTTACAGAGCTGCTTGGCACCGGCGGCATGTCACATGTGTATAAAGCCTACAACCTTGCTACGCGTCGAACGGTCGCTATAAAGGTTTTGAAAGAGGAATTTCGGGACAACGCGGAGTTCCTGCGTCGCTTTGAACGCGAAGCGCGCGCCGTGCTGCACTTAACGCATGAAAACATTGTGCGCGCCTACGGCGTTGGGGACGTAGACGGCATTCCCTATATTGTGCTCGAATATGTCGACGGCCGTACGCTTAAGGATCTGATTGCCGACAACGGCGCCATGCCCCCGCGCATTGCCATAGGCATCGTTACGCAGGTGCTGGATGCACTCGACGCGGCGCACAGCGCGGGCATTATCCATCGAGACGTAAAGCCGCAGAATGTGATCGTCACCAAGAGCGGCAAGGCCAAGCTGACAGACTTTGGCATCGCCCGCAATTTAGACGCGTCCACGCGCACGTTTGCCGGGTCAACCGTGCTTGGCTCGGTGCACTATCTTTCGCCGGAACAGGCCATGGGCAAACCGGTAACTGAAACCAGCGACATCTATTCCACTGGCGTAATGCTCTATGAAATGCTGGTGGGCGACGTCCCCTTTAATTCCGACAACACCGTCAGCGTGGCCCTCATGCACATCAACGATGAGGCGGTTCCGCCTATGCAGCTCAACCCCAAGATCCCTCCGGCGCTCAACGACATCGCGATGCGCGCCATGAATAAAAACAGCGAGCTGCGCTATCAAAGCGCCAAGGCGATGCAGAGGCATCTCATGCGCGCGCTTAAGGATCCGTCGGGCGATTTCGCACGCGCAGGTGCGCCGGAAAACGCCGCAGCCGGCCGTGGAAAATCCGGAGCAAAGCGCGTTCAAATACACGGCACGTTCAAAATCGGGATTGCGGTCGCCGCCGTTATCATTGCGTTGATCGGATTGTTTTTCGGGCTGCGCGTCAGCTATAAAAAGCACCAGCTTGCCACCGAACTGGTTCCGGCGCTTACTGGCCGCTCCGTTGAGGAAGCGCGTCAGAAAGCCGAGAACTTTGATTTTGAATTTGAAATCCAGGAATACGAAGCCAGCGATACCGTTCCCTATGGCTATGTCATCACACAGTCTCCGGCCGCAGGCGTCAAAGCCATGTCAGGCACCGCCATACAGGTGATTGTCAGCATCGGCCCTGACGCGCTGATCATGCCCGATCTCACCGGCATGACGCTGGATGAGGCCACAGCGGAGCTCTCGGCCTGCGGACTGCTTGCGGGCACTGTGGATTACCATGTTTCCGATACAGCGATCGGCTATGTCTGCGGCCAATCGATCCTGCCGGGCGCGGAGGTGCAGCGCGGCGCCAGGGTTGACGTCAGCATCAGCGCCTCCTCCGAAAGCGAAGTGAGCATGCCCGCGCTTACAGAGCTTGACCTCGGGAAGGCGCTTAGTCTTTTGAGCGGCGATGCGTTCAATACCATATTCGTACGCTATGACTCAGATTCCACAGAGACGTTCCGCACGGTCATCGATCAGAGTCCTGCCGCAGGCGCCAACGCAACGACGGATACCGCGATATATCTGACCGTCAGCGGCACATATGCGGGCGGTTATGCAGCGGACGTCGCTTATAATGTAGATATTGAAAACAGCGGCACCGTGGTCATGGCTGTCATGGCGGACGCGGAAAATGGCGTGAGCTATTATCACATCGTATATGAGGCCACGCTCGAGAAGGGAGATCGCATTCCTGTTTCCTTTACGGCCTATTCGGATTCCGAGGGCGCGCGCGAATTGATATTGTATATCGCGGGCAGAGTTTGGAAGCGACAGGACGTGAGCTTTCTGAAACGCGAGGCGAACGGATGACGGGAAGAATTATTAAGGGCGTGGGCGGGTTTTACGAGGTCCAGACGGAAAACGGCGTAATTATCTGTAAGGCGCGCGGACGCTTTCGCAACGAACACCTCAAGCCTATGATCGGCGATATGGCAGAAATAGCGATCCAGCAGGACGGGCACGCGGCCATTGAACAATTATTGCCGCGCAGCAACGCGCTTCTGCGCCCGCCGGTAGCCAATATTGATCAGCTTGTGATTGTTGCGGCCGCCAGCCACCCCAAGCCTGACTGGCTGCTCATGGACAAGCTGATTCTGCAATGCTCGCTTCTGGGGATATCCCCCATCCTTGCGCTCAACAAGCTGGATAAACGGTCAGAGGACGTCGTAAGGCAGTTTGAAGACGATTATGCAAGCGCATTTTGCACGCTGCTCCTCTCCAGCGTCACCGGCGAAGGACTCGAAGCGCTGAGAAAGGCCCTTACCGGCCGCGTATCCTGTCTGGCCGGACAATCGGCAGTAGGCAAATCCTCGCTGCTAAACGCTTTAATGCCGGAGCTGTGTCTGGAGGTCGGCGATCTTTCGAGCAAGACCGAACGTGGCAAGCATACCACACGCCACGCGCAGCTTTGGCCCTATATGGGCGGAGCCGTACTGGATACGCCCGGCTTTTCCCTTCTGGAGCTGGAGGAAATCGAGCAGAGGCAGCTCGACGCCGCCTATCCGGAATTCAGCGACGCGCCATCCAAATGCCGTTTCTCAGCCTGCGCCCATATCAGCGAGCCGGATTGCGCTGTCAAACCGCTTATAAATGCCGGCCGTCTGTCCGCGAGCCGCTATGAACGATATGTGGAAATACATCATGAGATCGAACTCAGGAGGAAAACACGCTATGATTAAAATTGCTCCTTCCATTTTGTCAGCCGATTTTGCCCATATTGGCGACAGCATAGCCGGACTGAACAAAGCCGGCGCGGACTGGGTGCATTTCGATGTGATGGACGGCAGCTTTGTGCCGAATATCACCTTCGGGCCGGCCATGTGCAAAGCGGTTCGTCCTTTGACGCGTCTGCCGCTTGACGTGCATCTGATGGTGGAAAACCCGTCCTTTTGGATAGAACCCTTTCACGCGGCCGGCGCGGACGTCGTGACGCTCCACATAGAGGCCGACCGGCACGCCAATCGCAGTCTCCAGCATATCCGCTCGCTCGGAATGAAGGGAGGCGTGGTACTGAACCCCTCCAGCCCGGTTTGCCTGGTGGAAACGCTGCTGCCCTACTGCGATCTTGTACTGCTCATGTCGGTCAACCCAGGCTTTGGTGGACAGACCTTCATACCCAACACCCTTGAAAAAATCGCTGCCCTCAAAAAAATGATCCAATCCGAAGGACTTGAAACGGAGATCGAGGTGGACGGCGGCATCAACCCGGAAACCGCACGCCGCTGCATTGAGGCCGGCGCCGACATATTGGTCGCTGGTAATGCCGTATTTACCGCGAGCGATCCGGCGGATATGATCCTCCGCCTTCGCTGCGGACGCTGAACCAGCGGCTCAATACCTTCGTGCGTCGAAAGCCGCGCTTGGTATACAGAGCGCAGGCGCTCCGGTTGACAGTAGCCACAAGCAGGCGCGCTTTTGAAAATCCGCGTTTGAGCAGGCTGCGTTCCAACGTAAGCATCGCCCGCGCGCCATTTCCTGCACCCTGCAGATCCGGCCGTATGCCTATGGCTGCAATTTCGGGGACTGCTTCGGAAAGGTCTAGCTCATATATGCCCTCGGGCGCGCCGCCGTTCATCAGAAAACCGGCTTCGTGCCGTCCGTCCAGCGCCTCCCCGATCGTCAGCTCATCCATCGTCATAGCGTTTGGCACGCTTCTGAAGGACTCATTGTACAACGCTGAAAACAGCGCCGCATTCCCCTCGTTGACACGCTTCATACGATAGGCGGATCCATCCTCCGCGGCAAGCCTCTTTTCCATCCAAACAAAGTCACTGTAAAAATCAAATCGACTATCCGCTGAGTCAAGCGAAAACATCGTCAAGTGCGCTGCGTCTTGAAAGCCCAGACACAGCTCACGCGCGCCATGCGCACGCGCGTTTTCGAGCGCGCTTCGAAGCGTGAGATCGAAATCCGACGCGTCGTAGCTTCGACATGTCAAATAGCATTTTCCGCTGTAAGGGATCTCCCGTAAAACCGTTTCCAACTCCGTCAAAACGAAACAGACCTCCCGCCGCGCTTTTTCGCCTCTGCTTTCATACTCAACGGTATGCGTCATTGATAGTACAGTATTGCCGCCGGAAAAACAAGCGCCGTGGCTGCGTTTTACTTACCGACACGCAGGCCGTGAAGCCGGAATACAATAGAACATCAATCGCAAAGGAGCAAGCTATGTACAGATATCCATACAAAAACGGAAAAGGCATGTGCCCGGTTCCCAGAGATCGCGGGCCCTCGCCCTATACGGTAAACATCCGTGAAGCCGCCGTCCATAACTGTGCATTCCGCGCCGCGCTCTGGACGGGCTGCCACCTTCAAATGACGCTCATGAGCATTCCAGAAAACGGCTCCATCGGCGTGGAGGTGCACCCCGATACCGACCAGTATATCCGTGTGGAAGCAGGGCAATGTCTTGTGATGATGGGATGCTGCTGCGAACGTCTGGACATACGGCAGTGTATGAAAGAAAACGACGCAGTATTTGTGCCTGCAGGCACATGGCACAATGTTGTAAACGCAGGCAACTGCCCGCTGAAGCTTTCCTCCGTCTATGCGCCGCCGCATCATCCGCATGGAACGCTGCACAGAACCAGGGAAGACGCAGAAAAGAGCGAAGTCTAGATCGCATGGCCGGCCCGCTCGCGCCTGCAGCAAGCCGGCCAGATTTTTAGGGCCCACAGATGCGTTTAAACGGTCAGGACGCTTTACATTTTATAGAAAACATCGGATAATGCTCATATGGAACAGAATGTAACGTTAAGGCCCTGCAGAGTCTTCGAGCTCCCACAAATCTGCCGGCTCTACCGCGAGGCATTTCCGGTGAGCGAACGCAAACCGTTTACCATGCTGCTCAAGCAAAGACGGCAAGGGCTTTCGGAAATGCTGACCATCCGCAAGGACGGACGTTATGCCGGCCTGATGATCGTCGTACGCCATAAGGACATGGCGCTGCTCGACTTCTTTGCGATTTCGCCGCAGGTACGGGGCGGCGGAACGGGCAGCCTTGCGCTGGACATGCTCTCGGAGCGCTATGCGAGGCAAAGGCTGTTTCTGGAGATCGAACGCGAAGACCCGTTGGCGGATAACGCCTTGCAGCGTACGCGCAGAAAAGCATTCTATCTGCAAAACGGCATGCGTGAATCCGGCGTATGGATGCGCGCATATGGCAGCGATATGGAGCTTCTGCATGCAGGCTCGCCTGTCAGCTTCGAGGAATACTGCGCGCTTCTGGCAGCGACGCTCGGCCCGCGCTGTTATCGTATTGTGCGTCCGGTCCGGCAGTAAGCAAAACGCCCCGACAGTTCTTCCGCCGGAGCGTTTTTTTAGTGTGTCTCAATATCGGCTGCGACGGGCCGCGGCGCGTCTGCGGCGGGCCGCCTCGCGTTTTTTGCGTTTCCGCTCAGTCACGGCAAATACAATGATCAGGGCGATCAGGAGCACAAAGAGTATTGCCATGACCCAGACAAGTATCTTTGTCGAGCTCGGTATCCGGTGCTTGGACAGCAGCGGCGTGGATGTAGGCGCAGCCGCGACGTCCGTGTCTTCCGCCGTATCATTCGGTTCAGGACTTTCTATATCGACCTCGGTCACCTCAATCACCGTAGCGTCTGCCACCAGAGGCGCCGTAAGAATTGTCGTACCGTTAAGCGTATAGGTAACCTCGCCAATAACCTCGCCGGCCGTCACGGGCGCCATAGGCGCATCCCCGCCAAAGTAGCTCGGCTGAGCCGTAATCGCGGCGGCGGACGCCGTGTAGCTTGCGATCTGCTCCGGCAGGGCGCGAATCACGGTATCGGAAATCTGCGCGGTCACGGATAACGCGCCCCCGCTGAGATCCTCCGTGCGTCCGTTGGTAACCGGAGTTGAAAAGCTTGAGGCAAGACCAAGCTCCAAGGCGGTTATTGTTCGGTATTCATTCTCAAAGACGTCCTCAAAGATACCGGCTGCATGAATAAACCGCGCCATGAGCGCCGTATCGTTATTGTTGTCATACATCTCTGCCTGATCGCCAAGCAGTACGCAGATAACGCGCGCACCGTCCTTTTCCGCCGCGGCGACAAGGCATTTTCCGGCCTTGGGCGTATTGCCGGTCTTGACGCCGATGGCATAGGGATAGACGGTCTGCACGGTGCTTCCGGAGGGCGCGCGCATCAGCTCGTTGGAATTATTGAGCACAAGCTCCTCCGCACGCACATTGTTTGCAGGCACAGTGTAGCTAAGGGTGGTAACAATCTGGAAGAAATCTTCATTTTGCAGCGCGTAAGCGGTCAACTTGGCCAAATCACGCGCCGTAGTATAGTGATTATCGTCATGCACGCCGTGCGGATTCGTAAAATGAGTACCGGTCAAGCCCAGCTGCTGCGCTTTCTGGTTCATGAGTTGAACAAAACCGTCCACAGAGCCGCCGACATGCTTGGCAATGGCCTCGCCGGCATCGTTTCCGGATACCAGCATCAAGCCGTATACCAGGTCGCGCAGCGTGACCATTTCGCCGATTTTGAGGCCCATCAATGAGCTGGCGCTTGTAAACTTCGTCGTGGTGCCCTCTATCTCCTGACCGACCATGAATTCGTCGTCCAGATTGCCGTTCTCGAGGGCCACCAAAGCTGTCATAATTTTCGTGGTACTGGCGGGATAGGCCTTTTGATCGGCATTACGCTCATAAAACACTTTACTCAGGTCGTTTGCATCCACGACCAGTATCTCCGGCGTGGGAATCGACTCGTAATCGTATTCTGCGTGCGCAGCCGCAGGCATAACGGCAATCAGCAAAACAGCCAGAAGCAGACCAACCCATCTTTTCATTCGCTACAACTCCCATTTGATAAGACTCAATACGAGAAAGTATAGCAAATTGGATTTTGAATTTGTAGATGTTTATTTATTTTGTGATTGAATGTTTACATTCGATAGAATATACTGAGTTCCGACAGTACTGAAAGGAGCATCCATATCATGAAAGAGTATCGTTGCACTATTTGCGGCTACGTCCATATGGGCGATACGCCGCCTGAATTCTGCCCGCAATGCAAAGCGCCCGCTTCCAAATTTGTAGAGGTTTCCGGCGAGGCCAAGGCCTATGCCGCCGAGCATGTGTTGGGCGTTGCAGCCGGTGTTGATCCGGAAATTCTGGAAGGGCTTCGCCAGAACTTCAGCGGCGAATGCACTGAGGTCGGCATGTATCTTGCCATGGCGCGCGTGGCGGACCGCGAAGGCTACCCCGAGGTTTCCGAAGCCTTCAAGCGCTATGCCTTTGAGGAAGCTGAGCATGCCGCCAAATTCGCCGAGCTTCTCGGCGACTGCGTAACCCCCTCCACCAAAAAGAATCTGGAACTGCGGGCCGCCGCCGAATTCGGCGCGACCGAGGGAAAGACGCAGCTTGCCAAACTTGCCAAGGCACAGAATCTCGACGCCATTCACGACACCGTACACGAGATGGCGCGTGACGAGGCCCGCCACGGCAAAGGATTCGAAGGGCTGCTCAGGAGATACTTCTGATGAACGGGGAGATTAAGCTGGCCGGCTATCTCGACCATACGCTCCTGAAGCCGGACGCCACGCGCAGCGATATCCTGCGCGTTGTCGAGGAAGCCAAAGCCTATCATACCGCCAGCGTCTGTGTAAACGGATGCTGGGCTTCTCTGGTATCCGAGCATCTGCGTGGCAGCGGCGTTAAAACCTGCGTGGTCGTAGGGTTCCCGCTTGGCGCCATGAGCAGCATTGCCAAGGCCGCCGAGACTAAGGCCGCCGTGCTCGACGGCGCAGAGGAGATCGACATGGTGCTCAATGTCGGCTTGGTCAAGGGCGGCGAATGGGAGCTTGCCGAACGGGATATCGCAGCGGTTGTGACTGCGGCCGAGCCCGCCATTGTCAAGGTGATATTGGAGAACTGCCTGCTGAGCGACGAGGAAAAGGAGCATGCCTGCCGCATCGCCGTACAAGCCGGAGCCGCCTTTGTCAAAACCTCCACCGGTTTTTCCACCGGCGGCGCAACTATTGAAGACGTCTCTCTGATGCGTAAGATCGTCGGACCGGATATAGGCGTTAAAGCCGCAGGCGGCGTTCGCACACGCGCGCAGGCAGAAGCCATGCTTGCCGCGGGCGCCAGCCGCATTGGCTGCAGTTCCTCTAAAAACGTTATTGAGGGCTGAAGGGCCGCCCTTTCCTATGCCTGCCTGAAAAGCTGAAAGCGCATAAACGCTTTCAGCTTTCGCTATAATATCCTGAATTCCCCACCGCTTCACAGAGCTCACGCGATATTTCCCGTGCATATTAACAAATTGTACATGGTTTTTTCACAAATCATGCGAGAATTCACCCCTGGTATGTATGATAAACTATACTTGCATTTGAATGGACGAGTATGCGGATATTTTTGAATTTGTATTCGTACTCCCCACTCGTCCACCAGATATAGAACAACCCGTGAACGAAGGAGGAATCCAAATGGAATATGACGATCGCGGTTACGGGAGCGAGAAATACGACGCGGACAATTATGGCGGGGATTACTATGATGAAGAACCGCGCAGAACGCCGCGCAAAAAGAAGAAGCGCTCCAAGTTTGCACGCTTCATGCGCGCATTGGGCAAGTATCTTGCTCAGATGCCCGCTCAGTCCTTCATTGTGATCGGCGGCTCCATTGCCGTCGTCCTCGTGGCTGTCATTTTGCTGATCGTACTGCTGCCCGGCAGCAACAAGAATGTTGGGCAGGAAGCCATGGGCAATCTCACGCTCCAGGATATTACGCCCACTCCCTCGCTGGCCCCGACCAATACTCCCGGGCCTACGGCGGAGCCCGAGCCAACGCCCGACCCCGACCCACTCTCCGGTTACACCATTGCCACCGTCGGCGAGCATCACGCGCTGATCCCCGCCATTCAGGAACGGCTTGTTGAGCTTGGCTATATGGACATGCCCGTGGGCGGCTATACCGATCTGTTCGGTCCGGCGACCAAGAACGGCATTCGACGTTTCCAAATGCGCAACATTGACGATTACAGACTCTGGGACGGTCAGATCGGTGCAGATACCTACAATCTGCTTATGAGCGAGGACGCCAAGGGCTTCTTCTTTAAAAAGGGCGACACTGACGACGAGCTGTATATCGACAAGATCGACGGAGTCAAGCAGACCGGCTGGGTAACAAAGCTGCAAAACCGTCTTATTGAGCTCGGCTATTTGACCGCAGGTTCCGCGACCGGCAACTATGCAACTCAGACCGTTGACGCCGTCAAGCTCTTTCAGCAGTATCACGGTCTCACGCCTATCGACGGGCTGGCCGGACAGACGACATTGAAGCTGTTGTACAGCGCCGACGCCATGAATGCCGTTACAGGCGCCGCCAACGATTTGTCCAAGGTTGCGGCAACACCCGTGCCGGAGACCTCCGCCGGCGTTCTGCCACAGACGCCGCCATAACGCCGGCGCCATAAACGCAAAATTCGTTTAAGAATATACGGCTCCGTTCATTTTCACTGGAACGGAGCCGTACTTATATGGTATAATTATATAACGAATACGGAGGAAAGCCATATGAAGCTCTTGTTTGCCATCATTCAGAACGATGATACCAAGCCGCTCACGCATGCTCTGATCGACGCGGGCATCAGCGTTACGCGCATCTCCAGTACCGGCGGCTTTCTCTCGGGCGGCAATACCACGCTGATGATCGGCGTGCAGGACGAGCGCCTGCAGGATACGCTGGATCATATCAAAGCCCACTCGAGCCGCAGGCAGGTCATGACCATGCCGCCCGTCGGCGTAGCGCACAGCATCGATTGCGCGGCCATACCAGTATCCGTTTCCGTTGGCGGCGCAACCGTATTCATACTGAACGTAGACGACGCGGTAAAGTTCTGATCATCCGCTGCATTTTTCCAAAAATGCACCAAGCTCGTTCAGGCAGCGCTGCTGTTCCACAAGAAAGCTTTGCGCATGCCCCGCCTCCGCCACAATGATCTGCTTTTTATCAGCCATACAGGCCGCATAGTTTTCGTTACCCATCCACAGCGGAACAAAATCGTCCTTCCCGCCATGATAAAAGAGCACCGGCCGCGTATTCTTTTTGAGCGTCTCAGGGCAAGAGGTCTGCTTGAGGCCAAATCCTGCCAACAGCCGTGTCAGCGCCGCAACGATATACAGTACGGGAAATACAGGCATGTGCATGTATCGTTTCAGGACATGCGCGCAAATATCCCAGGGGCGCGTGTAGCCACAGTCGGCGATCAGTCCGCGCACGGTATCCGGAAGCGCCATGCCGGAGACCATCAAAATGGTCGAGCAGCCCATGGATACGCCATACAGATATACCGGCGTACCCGCAGCGCGTTTTCCAATAACCTCAAGCCAATCCAACAAATCGCGCCGCTCGCGCAGGCCAAAGGTGATATAGCGGCCCTCGCTGCGGCCATGCGTGCGTTCATCCGGCAAAAGCAGATTGTAGCCAGCCTCATAGCAGTAGCGCATGGAAGCGGCAAAATCCTTCATCGCTTCCCCATGATAGCCGTGCATCATCAGTATCGTACCCTTGGCGTTTTCACGGGGCACCCAGCGTCCGAAAAGAGCCAGACCGTCGTAAGAGCGTATCCATAGCTCCTCCGTCTGCTGCGCGTCGAACCATGTCTTAGCGGCGTTCATGATATCCGAATAAATAAAATAGATGTCGTCCTCCGGCTTAGCCGGTTCTTTCGGGATCAATCGCCGTGCCGAATTGTGAAAAACCAGAATGGCAATAACAATCGAGAGTAGCACGAGAAATGCCGCGAAAGCTATCAGTACAATTATCCATGGGTTCATCGCATAGCCCTCCATGTCATCGGAGCCTGCGCATTGGCGCAGGCTCCGACTTGATTCCCTCAGTATACTTTGCGCTTTACATACTCCGTATGGAGAATATGATGCGCTTTATGACTGCCGGGCTTTTCGAGGTAACTGTCGTACAGTTCCTTGATAATGGGATTCTCATGACTCTTTCTGAGCGACATGTCGGCATCCTCGCTGTACAGCGCTTTGGCGCGCTCGGCCCGAAGATCCACAAAGTTCCTGACATAGCCCGGCTGATGCGGCTGACCGCCGCCGTTGACGCAGCCGCCGGGGCAGGCCATGACCTCAACGAACTGATAGTCCTTTTCACCCGAACGGATCATGTCTAGCAGCTTCGAAGCGTTCTCGAGCCCGCTTGTTACCGCCACGCGCACCTTGGTGCCGTTAAGGTCATATTCCGCCTCCTTGATCGCTTCCACGCCGCGCACCGCCGTAAAGTTGACGTCTGCAAGCGGTTTTCCGGTCACGATCTCGGCAACGGTCCTGAGCGCAGCCTCCATCACGCCGCCGGTCGCGCCGAAAATATGCGCGGCGCCGGAGGCCATGCCGAGCGCGGGATCAAAGGCCTCGTCATTAAGCTCGGTAAAGAGAATGCCTGCGCGCTTGATCATCTCGGCCAACTCGCGCGTAGTCAGCGAAACATCGATATCCGGCACGCCCGCCGCGTCCTGATGATCGCGCGCGATCTCAAACTTCTTGGCAGTGCAGGGCATGACCGACACAACGAATATATCCTTCGGATCGATGCCCTCCTTCTCGGCATAATAGGTCTTGATCAACGCGCCAAACATCTGCTGCGGGCTCTTGCAGCTTGAGAGATTATCGATCATGTCCGGGTAATAGTGCTCGCAGAACTTGATCCAGCCGGGCGAGCAGGAGGTGATCATCGGAAGCTTTCCGCCGTTCTGGAGGCGTTCAAGCAGCTCGGTCCCTTCCTCCATGATCGTCACGTCCGCCGCAAAGTCCACGTCAAATACCTTATCAAATCCCAGACGTCGCAGCGCCGCGACCATCTTGCCTTCTACGTTCGTGCCAATCGGCATGCCGAAGCACTCGCCAAGCTGGGCGCGCACGGAGGGTGCTGGGCCTACGATAACCTTCTTTGCGGGATCGGCAAGCGCCGCCCACACGAGTTCTGTATCGTCGCGCTCGGTCAGCGCGCCGGTCGGGCAGACCGCGATGCACTGTCCACAGCAAACGCAGCTCGTATTGCCAAGCGGCTGATCAAAGGCACAGCCGACATGCGTGTCAAAGCCGCGGTCGTTCGTACCGATAACGGCGGCATGCTGGTTGTGCTTGCAGACAGCCACGCAGCGGCGGCAAAGTATGCACTTGGAATTGTCGCGCACCAGATGCGGCATGCTGTGCTCGATCTGCGGCGCAAGACTCTCGTTGCCCTTGTATTTTTTCTCATCCACGCCCAGCTCACGCGCCAGCGACTGCAGCTCGCAGTCGGTATTGCGGGTGCAGCTCAGGCAATCCATACGGTGATTCGACAGAATCAGCTCCAATGTGGTCTTTCTGGCTTTCCGAAGCGCGGGCGTATCTGTCTTGACAACCATACCGTCGGCAACCTGCTGCACGCAGGCGGCGGCATGGCCGCGCACGCCGGTGGCTTCAACCAAGCACATACGGCAGGCGGCGATAGCGTTGATATCCTTTAAATAGCACAGCGTCGGAATCCTGACGCCCGCTTCGTGAGCGGCCTGAAGGATCGTATAATCGGCGGGAACCTGCACTTCGATTCCGTTGATTGTGACCTTTACCTTTTCCATGTTCCTGCCTCCTTATTTCTTCTCAATGGCGCCAAACTTACAGTTATCCATGCAGACGCCGCACTTGATGCACTTGTTTGGATCGATCACATGGGCTTCCTTGACCTTTCCGGTGATCGCGCCGGCCGGACAGTTTCTGGCGCAGAGAGTGCAGCCCTTACACTTATCCGGATCGATCACAAAGTGCAGCAGCTTCTTGCAAACGCCCGCCGGACAGCGTTTATCCACCACATGCGCGACATACTCGTCGCGGAAATAGCGGAGCGTGCTCAGCACGGGATTCGGCGCGGTTTGCCCCAGAGCGCAGAGCGCGTTGTTCTTGATATGGTAGCAGAGCTCCTCCATTTTATCAAGATCCTCCAGCGTCGCCTTGCCCTCCGTGATCTTGTTGAGCATCTCCAGAAGGCGCCGCGTGCCGATACGGCAGGGTGTGCACTTGCCGCAGCTCTCATCCACTGTGAACTCCAGGAAGAAGCGCGCCACGTCCACCATGCAGTTGTCCTCGTCCATGACGATGAGGCCGCCGGA
>CAZCAV010000026.1:0-26504 GCA_964496795.1 uncultured Oscillospiraceae bacterium | reverse complement strand
CATGAATTACGCATGGATCGAGAATGGCGTCGTCATGAACGTCATCTGGCTGTATGAAGGAAATGCGGCGGAATTCCCTAATGCCGTTCCGCTTGGCGACAGACCCGTGACCATAGGCGACGTCTATGCAGACGGTGCGTTCATCCGTAACGGAGACAGCGTTTTGTCGCCGCTCGAAACGGCCGAAGCGGCTGTGCGGGCGCTTCGCGGAGACCTTGTGAGCCTGTCGGAGCGCCTGCGCGCATTGCCTGCGGTCTATACGCTGCTGCCGGAGGGTATCCGGAGCATCGTATCCACATATGCGGGCGCGGCGGAATAGGGCGGTCTTATGGAGTATACAAGGCTTTTAAGGCGCGGCATGACCGGCGAGGATGTGCGCCATGTGAAGGACAGGCTTGTTGAGCTTGGTTACCTGGGCGCATCTACGCACAACCGCTTCGGATCGGATACGCACGCGGCGGTCATGAGGTATCAGGCGGATCACACGCTTGAGATCGACGGCGTTGTCGGCCCGTTGACCTGGGCCTCCCTGTTTGGCAAGATATGTGGGGATTCAAGCAATGATATAGGCTGCATATCGGAAGACAGTGGGGAAGCTGGTTTTTACGGCGATATTCCTGCGAACATTGGGGAAGCGGCGGGAAAGGTCATCACGGTGGATCTGGCAGGCATAAGCGGCCTTCGCCTTGGACTCGTGCTGGAAGCGCTGAAATACGCCTTCGATCCGCAAACGACGTCCGACTATCCGCACTCGCTCTATATCCGTGGCGGGAATCTGTACAATACTGATCTGGCGCCCAATGTGATCACGCTGGCGCGCATCGCCTCCGGCGCGTCGCGGCAGCCGCAGTATTACGACGGCGGTCGGCGCGAAATGATGGAGGAGGCCGTACGGCATAACCCCGCCATTACCGGCGCCGATTGCTCGGGCGGCATTGTAGGCCTATTGAGACACGCGGGCGCGGTCGCGGCGGGCTTTGACGCCAATGCCAATACGCTTGCCAAAAAACATGCGCATATTGTCACCCGCGCCACGCTGACGCCAGGCGATTGGCTCCATAAAAACGGGCATATAGGCTTGTACGCCGGCGGCGGCTACGGCGTGGAATGGATGGGAGGCGCCTACGGCTGTCAGCTTACGAAGGTGGACGATCGCCGCGGATACAGCTTTGTAAGCGGCAAAAGCGCGCGCATGGGCGCATGGACGGGATTTATGCGTCCTACATACTATTGAGAGAGGAGACGAAAGCATGGAACGATGGGACGTTGTGCTGGTTGTCGCCGCGCTTGTCGGACTTCTCAGCTCCGTGGTCGCGCCGCTTGTCAAGCTGACAAAGGCGATCACACGCCTGACGACCACGATGGAGAACATGGAGAAAAACGTCGTGGATTTGACCACAAACAACCGCGCCGGTCACGACAGGATATGGGCGCATGAGCGCGAGCAGGATCACTGCCTGAGCGATCATGAAAGCCGCATCCGCGTGATCGAGTGCGACCGATAGAAAAGAAAGGATGGAATACCGTGCTCGAACAACTGACGGCATATGCCATACAGATCGCGGCTACGCTGCTGATTACGCTGATTGGGGCGCTTGGCGCCTGGCTGACGATGAAGATCGGAAAAAGCGCGCAGCTTGAGAATATCAACGCCGCGCAGAAGGAGGTTATCCGCGCTGCCAAGATCACCGTAGGCGAGCTGCAGCAGACGCTTGTGGACGATCTGAAGGCTGCCCACGAGGATGGAAAGCTCTCCAAGGAAGAGATCAACTCCCTGGGCAGAAAGCTGATCGACATGAGCGTACAAAAGCTGTCCATGCCGACCTACGAGCTTTTGAAGGCAGCCTCGGTAGATATCGAGGCCATGATCACGGGCGTAGGCGAGAGCTGGATCAATAAGCTTAAGGCTGAATAAGGCTCCCAAAACTGTCCGCCCCGCAAAATGCGGGGCGGATTTACTTCAGAGACTTATTCAGGGGAATCCGGCGGCTCGGTCTCGCCCTGAGAGGGCGTATTTCGGACGCGTCCGTTGGTATCGATGCTGGCGCGGAACACAATGAAGCGGTCAAACAGAAACTCGGTGACGAAATTGATCAGCATCGTCAGTATCAGAACGAGGTATTCGTTCCAGCCGGCGCGCGTAAGGGCGTTGCCCCAAAGTATCGAAAGCGGCGTGAACACAAGATAATAGCCGAATACCTTGAGCATGGCGACGGGCACGTTGTTGGCCGACTGGAAGGTGAACTTGCGGTTGAAGGTGAAGTTCCACAGCACAGAAAGCACCAGCGCGATGAAATAATTCGGGCCGTAGTCCGCGTTGGCGGCGACATTCGGCCAGCGTACAAGCTCATTGAGCAGCGTAAAGCTGAGGATCTGAATGGCGCCCGCGCTGATGGAGAACAGCACGAATTTGAGGCTGCGCCAAAGCTCCTTTTTGACCGCGTTTTCGGTATGATCCATCCCTTGCCCCCATGCTTCCAATATATCCGCATCATATCACAAAACCCGCTCCGTGTGAAGCCGCCAACATTGTGTTGACATTCACCCCGCTGTCCCCCTATACTTATTATCTGGAAATAGCTTTTGCCTAAGGGGATTGACGAGCCGTGATATTTGGGCATAATTTTCAAGCAAGCAACAGCATAACCGCGCGGCAGCCCTCGGATGCGACTTGCTCAGTATAACGCTGCTCTGCTTTTAGCAGGGCGGTTTCATGTTATCTGGTGATTTTCCGGGCGGAGGAAAGCGGAGCATGAAAAAGAAGATATTAGCGGCGATACTCGCGGCGGTGATGATAGTTTGCCTGCTGCCCGCGGCTGCGTTTGCAGCGGGGGAAAGCGGCATACAGCTTGGCACGGTGGGCTTAAAAGCAAAAGACGAGGTCTATTTCGGGAACTACACAGATGGCACGACCTATGATGTCCCGTGGATCGTGCTGAACAAAGGCGCGAGTGAGGCGGCTCTTCTGTCTAAATACCTGTTGGGAAGTTCGCAGTTTCGATCAAGCGGCAGCGGCTATTATAGCGGCGGCACGTTGAACGCACGAATGGACGCGCTCTATAACGGGGCAGGCGCATCGTTGTTCACGACACAGGAGCAGGGCGCGATAGCAGCGGTAACAAGCCTCGATTGTGTTGACGGCGGCTATGCGTCTTCTCCATCCGTATCGAACGCGCACCTATATCCTCTGTCGTTTAACGAAGCGGCAGCCCTCGGATGGGGGAACGCTACACTAAAATTTGTTCCGTACATAACGGATCAAAGCGGAAGCGCAGGGTGGTGGTGGCTCCGTTCGCTCTACGATGATATCCGCGCGTACTGCGTGGCTTCCTTAAGCGGGAACTACAACTACCGTTTGTTCGACGTCACCCTCGGTGTTCGGCCCGCTTTTCATTTGGATCTGTCAAAAGTGCTGTTTATCTCCACGGCCGTAGGCGACAAGGCCTCCGGTACAGCGGGTGCAGGGGCGCTGAAGGCGAATTTGCCCCCCTCCTCCTCCACAAACAAAAACACATGGAAGCTGACGCTCCTTGACAGCACTCGCACCTTTAACGTAACCACCACAACCGTTTCCGCCACCACGGCGGGCGGGAACGTGAGCGTTGCCTATTCCGGTGCAAAGGTCGGAGCTTCCACTGCCCCCGAGTATCTTTCCGCAATGCTCGTGGATGGGAGCAACAATGTTTTATACTACGGGCGGCTGAAAAGCATAGCGACAAGCGCGGACGCGTCCGGCACGCAGAGCATTACGATTCCCGCGCTGTCGGTGGGGGCCTACACGCTCAAGATCTTTAACGAGCAGTACAACGGCGATTACGATACCGACTATTCGAGCGCATTCAAAGATGTGACGCTGACTGTGACCGGTCCCGCCAACCCCACCATCACCGCGCCCACATCGGATCAAATCGTTACGGCGGCCATCGGCAGCACGGGAACCCTGTCCGTTACGGCGCAAAACGCCACGGGGTATCAATGGTACGTCAACCGCAACGACGGACAGGACTTTGCGGCTATCTCCGGCGCGGAGAACGCAAGACACACCACCTCCGCTGTCACGACAGCAAATGACGGCTATCAATACCGCTGCATCGTCAGCGGCGCGGCGGGAACAACACCCGTAACAAGCCCGACCTTTACGCTGCGGGTGGTGGAACAGCCGGACATTCCCGCCACGGGCGATCATAGCCAGCCGGGGCTTTGGATCGGGACGGCGATGCTGGCGGCGCTTGGCCTTGCTGGAATTGCAGCATTGAGAAGCAGAAAGCGGCGCGGCGAACACTGAACAGCATGAATCTGAGTATCCCGCCATGCAAGCACGGCGGGATACTTTTTTGCGTATTCATAACCGTGATGCGAGCTCCCATAAGCCGCGTTGTTGCGCTTTCTCAGGAATCATGTTATGATACCGCAGAAGATTTCGATATTTGCAGCGGCGTAATCATGCAGATATAGTGAGCGCTGCCTGTTGGTCCAACGCGCGGAGCCGACGCTGGTTGCGCGCAGCGGCTGCGTACGCTGGCGGGAGAAAAGATGGCTGCGATGTATAGAGGATTCATCAAACGATTTCTGGACTTTTGGTTGTCCCTGTGCGGGATGATCGTCTTGTCGCCGCTGCTGCTTGGATTGGCGCTTGCCGTGCGCATTGACAGCCCGGGCCCCGTTCTGTTTCGGCAGAAGCGCGTAGGCATTCATAAAAGCTATTTCAACATTCTTAAGTTCCGCACCATGCGCCGGGATACGCCGCACGATATACCGACGCATCTTTTGTCCGATCCCCAGCGTTATATCACGCGGGTCGGGCGGTTTTTGCGCAAAACCAGCCTCGATGAGCTGCCGCAGATATGGAATATACTGGTCGGGCAGATGGCGCTTGTCGGGCCGCGGCCGGCTCTCTGGAATCAATACGACCTGATTCAGCAGCGCGACCAATATGGCGCCAACGATATCCGTCCCGGCCTTACCGGCTGGGCGCAGATCAAAGGCAGGGATACGATAGAGATCCCGGATAAGGCACGCTTGGACGGCGAATATACTGCCGGAATCAGCTTTGCCATGGATGTCAGGTGCTTGTGGGGCACCCTGGCAAGCGTTCTCGAGGGCCGCGGTATTGTAGAGGGCGGCACAGGCGCGATGCGCGAGGGACAGAAAAACAGGGCGGAAGAACCATGATACGGGTGTTGATTACGGGCAGCGGAAGCTATATCGGAGAATCCCTTCAAAGGTATTTGGCGAAGTGGCCGCAGGAATATACCGTTGATACCGTCGATATGACCGATGATTCGTGGCGTGAGCGGGATCTTTCCATCTATGACGCGGTATTTCATGTGGCGGGCATCGTACATATGCGGGAGAGCGCAGTTGAAGCTTTGCTCTACAAAAGGGTCAACTGCGATCTGGCGGTCGAGACCGCTCAAAAGGCCAAGCGGGAGGGCGTCCGTCAATTTGTGTTTATGAGCACCATGGGCGTCTACGGGATGGATTCCGGCGTAATCACGCCGGAAACGGCGCCTGCGCCCAGAAGCCTTTACGGGCGTTCCAAGCTGGCGGCGGAAGCGGGCCTGTCCACTCTGGCGGACGCGGACTTTCGCCTTGCCGTGCTTCGGCCGCCTCTGGTGTATGGCCCGGGCTGCAAGGGCAATTTCCAGCCATTGAAGCGCATTGCAGAAAAAAGCCCGATATTTCCGCGGGTCAAAAATCAGCGCAGCATGCTTTACATTGATCACCTCAGCGCGTTTGTCAAGCTGCTGATCGATCGGGAGCTTGGCGGGTTGTTTTTCCCCCAGAATTCCGAGTATGTGGAGACGGCGCAGATGGTGGGTCTCATGGCGAAGACGCTTCATAAAAGGCTGTATATGAGTCGGCTTGCGGGCGCGCTGGTGCGCATGCTAAGACCGGCGTGGCCGCGGCTGCAAAAGGCCTTTGGCGATTTGATTTACAGGGATACGGAAGTTTTCGATTTTTCCTACTGTATCTGCGGCTTTGAAGAATCCGTCCGAAGAAGCGTGCGCGGGGAGGTTGAGCGTGCCGGATAAGCCTTGCGCAGCGGTCATGTCCAACGACGACCGCTGGACATACAGCTTAAGAAAAGAGATACTCGAGGCCTTGCTGGCAAAAGGCTGGCGGGTCGTGCTGATCATGAAGAGCGGCCCGCGTACGGAAGAGCTGATGGCCATGGGCTGCGAATTTATCGACCTGCCCTTTGAGCGGCACGGCGTGAATCCTTTCCATGAGCTGCGTATTATGTATTTATATCGAAAGGCGCTGAAATCCCTGCGTCCCGACGCGGTGCTGACCTATACCATCAAGCCGAATGTCTACGGGGGCCTGGTGTGCGCGAGCCTCCATATTCCCTGCCTGCCTAACGTCACCGGCCTGGGCCCCGCCATCGTCAACCGCGGGGCGCTGCAGAGACCGGCGCTGGCGCTGTACCGCGCGGGACTGAGAAAAGCCGCCTGCGTGTTTTTCCAAAACGAAGAAAACCGGCGCTTCATGACAGGGCGGGGCATCGTGACGGAGGCGCAGTGCCGCATGCTGCCGGGCTCCGGTGTGAACACCGAAGAATATGCGTATATGGACTATCCGCATGACCTTCAGTTCCTGTTTATCTCCCGCATACTAAGGGAGAAGGGGATCGAGCAATATCTGGCGGCGGCCGCGGCCGTTCAAAAGGACTATCCGCAGGCGGTATTTCATGTGCTGGGAGGCTATGACGATCCCGCCTATGCGCCGCTTCTGGAGGCGTATCAAAAACGGGGCGTGATCCAATATCACGGTCAGGTGAACGGAACCTGTGATTTCCAGCGCCGTTCCTGCTGCACCGTGCATCCGAGCTTCTATCCGGAGGGCATGAGCAATGTCCTTTTGGAAAGCTGCTCCTGCGGACGGCCGGTGATCACGACAGACCATCTGGGCTGCCGTGAAACCGTGGAGGACGGCGTTACGGGTCTGCTTGTGCGAGAGCAGGATACGGAGGATCTGATCGAGAAGCTCAGATATTTCATTTCGCTTCCCTATGAAACGAGAAAAGGAATGGGGCTGGCTGCGCGGGAAAAGGTCGTGCGGGAGTTTGACCGCCGCATCGTGGTAAAAGCATATATGAAGGAACTGATAAACCTCACGAATGGAGATTCTGATCATGAAACTGTATGAAAAGCTGATAAGCGGAGAGGCAAAGCTGTCGCTGGTGGGCCTTGGCTATGTGGGCATGCCGATTGCCGTCGCTTTTGCCCGCAGTGTTCAGGTAATAGGATTCGATTTGAATGTCGAGAAGATCAGGCAGTATCAAAAGGGCGTTGATCCTACGCGCGAGGTGGGAGACGAGGTCATACAGACGACGACGGTGGAGTTTACCGCGGATGAAACGCGTTTGCGGGAGGCGCTTTTTCACATTGTCGCGGTCCCCACGCCAGTCAACGACGATCACACGCCGGATCTGCGGCCCGTGGAGGGAGCGTCCGCCATACTGGGCCGGAATCTTTCTAAGGGCAGCGTTGTGGTATTTGAATCCACCGTGTATCCGGGCGTTACCGAGGATATCTGCGTGCCTATTTTAGAGAGGGAATCGGGACTTCGCTGCGGCGTGGACTTCAAGGTGGGGTATTCGCCGGAGCGCATCAATCCGGGCGACAAGCTGCATCGACTGGAAAGCATTTTGAAGATCGTTTCGGGGATGGACGCGGAGACGTTGGACACCGTGGCTGAAGTGTATGGGCTGGTCGTAAAAGCGGGCGTGCACCGTGCGCCTTCCATTCGGGTGGCGGAGGCGGCCAAGGTGATCGAGAACAGCCAGCGCGATATCAACATTGCGTTTATGAACGAGCTGTCGATCATATTCAACCGGATGAACATCGATACCAAATCGGTTTTGGAAGCCGCGGGAACAAAGTGGAATTTTCTGAAATTTTCGCCGGGACTTGTCGGCGGGCACTGCATTGGGGTCGATCCCTATTATCTGACCTACAAAGCCGAGGAGCTGGGCTATCACAGTCAGGTAATTCTGGCGGGCCGCCGCATCAATGACGATATGGGCCGCTATGTGGCTGAAAACGCCGTAAAAAGCCTGATTCGTGCGGAAAAGTCCGTTAAAAACGCGCGCGTGGCAATACTCGGCTTTACTTTTAAGGAGAACTGCCCCGATACGCGCAATAGCAAGGTGTTTGACATCGTAAAAGAGCTTCGCGAGTATGGCATAGAACCGGTCGTAGCTGATCCCCAAGCGGATGCGGACGAGGCAAAGCGTCTTTACGGCATACAGCTTGCGGACGTGTCGACTGTACGGGATATGGACGCGGTCATACTGGCGGTCGCTCATGAGCAGTTTACCGCCTTGAGCCTCAGAAGTGTCGACGGTTTCTTTAAAGACGGCAAAAAGGTTCTGCTGGACGTCAAGGGCATGATGAATCGCTCGGAATACGAGGCGGCGGGCTATTGCTATTGGAGGCTGTAAGCATGGGTTACGAACATATACAATTTCCCAAAGACACGCTGTTTCTGGTCACCGGCGGCGCGGGCTTTATTGGCTCCAATCTGTGCGAAGCGATACTGAAGCTCGGCTGCCGCGTTCGTTGCATGGATGATCTTTCAACAGGGAAACGCGAGAACATAGAGGCATTCTCAAAGGATCCAAACTTCTCCTTCCTGCTTGGCGACGTCAAGCAGCCCGAGACCTGCCTGACGGCGGCAGAGGATGTGGATTATGTGCTGCATCAGGCCGCCTGGGGCAGCGTGCCGCGCTCTCTGGAAATGCCGCTGTTTTACAGCCTGAACAATATCCAGGGGACGCTGAATATGCTGGAGGCTGCGCGCGTATGCGGCGTGAAAAAATTTGTATACGCCTCGAGCTCGTCGGTCTACGGAGACGAACCGCATCTGCCCAAAAAGGAGGGCCGCGAGGGAGAATTGCTATCCCCGTATGCGCTGACCAAGCGCTGTGACGAGGAGTGGGCCAAGCAGTATACGCGGCATTATGGCCTGGATACCTACGGCCTGCGCTATTTCAACATATTTGGGCGTCGACAGGATCCGGACGGCGCATATGCGGCCGTCATACCGAGGTTTATCCGCCAGCTTATGCGCGGCGAACGGCCGACGATCCACGGAGACGGCAGGCAGTCCAGAGACTTTACCTATATCGACAATGTGATCGAAGCCAATTTGAAGGCCTGCCTTGCGCCGCACGGGGCGGCGGGAGAAGCGTTCAATATTGCCTATGGCGGACGCGAGTATCTGATCGATATCTACCATACGCTGTGCGAAGCGCTGGGCAAAAGCATCGAGCCGCAGTTCGGGCCGGATCGGAAGGGCGATATCAAGCATTCCAACGCCGATATCTCCAAAGCGCGCACGCTGCTTGGCTACAATCCCTCATACGGCTTTGAGGACGGGATCAGGCTGGCGATCGACTGGTATGTAAAGAATCTGACATGAGCAGAGGTTTTCCGGCGTGAAGAAGATATGTTTTTTTATCGGTTCCATGAACCGCGGAGGTGCGGAGAGGGTCATTTCGCTTCTGGCCAACCACTATGCAGATAAGGGCTGGGACACGTCGATCGTTATGCTGCTGCACAGTGAAGTCGGATATGAGCTGAATCCGGCGATACGGATCCAGGATATTTCCAACGATCAAAAATTGCCGGTTTTGCGCCTGCCAGCGCTGACGCTGGCCTGCAGGCGTCTGCTGAAGCAGGAAAAACCCGACGCCGCGGTGGCCTTTACTTCGGTCATCTGCGCTATCGTGGGATCGGCCGCCGCGGGCCTTGGCCTGAGGATCATCGCTTCCGAGCGCAACGATCCGGCGCACGACCGCCGGTTTTTGCCGTTTCGCATGGTGCTCAACGCCACCTATGCGCATTGCGCCGGAACCGTATTCCAAACCGAGCGCGCCAGGCGGTGCTTTCCGGCCTTTGTGGCGCGAAACAGCGTTATTATCCCGAATCCCGTGCAGACGACGGTACAGGCGGCGGACAGAAAGCGGCCGCGCATCGTGAATATCGGCAAGCTGGAAAAGCAGAAGAATCAGCGCATGCTGCTCGACGCCTTTGGCCTGCTGGCCGAAAGCTATCCGGCGTATATTCTGGATATTTACGGCGAGGGAAGCCTGCGGGCGGAGCTGCAGCAGCAGATAGACGCCATGGGCCTTCATGAAAGGGCGAAGCTGCGCGGAAACGTTCCGGATGTACACCGAGAGATCGCCGACGCGGAGGTGTTTGTATTATCCTCGGACTATGAGGGCCTGTCCAACGCGCTGATAGAGGCCATGATGATGGGACTGCCCTGCGTGTCCACCGACTGCGCCGGCTCAGATGAGGCCATCGTGAACGGCGAAAGCGGGCTGTTGGTGCCTGTGGGCGACGCCGGTATGCTCAGCCGCGCAATGGAGCTGTTGATCACGGATCGGCTGTTGGCCGGCCGCCTTGCGGAAAACGGCAAAAAATCCGCCGAGCCATATCGAACGGAACGGGTCGTCCGCGAATGGGAGAACGTTATTGAAGGAGGATGTGAAAAACGAATATGCGGTTGAAAGAGTATATATGGAGAGCAGGCGCCAAAGCCTCCAGACTGCTGCCGGACAGACTGTTTATTCAGTTGAACTATCTCAGACGATGCAAAAGCTTTCTCAATCTCAATATGCCGCGCTCGTTCAATGAGAAGCTGCAATGGCTCAAGCTCTATGACCGTAAGCCGCTTTACACAAGACTTGCGGACAAATATGAGGCGCGGCGTTATATTGAGGAGACGCTTGGAGAGGAATATCTGTTTCCCCTGCTCGGAGTATGGGACAGAGCGGAGGATATCGATTTTGCGAATCTTCCTGAACAGTTTGTGCTTAAATGTAACCACGATTGCGCGGGAATGGCTATTTGCCGCGACAGGAGCCAGTTCGATTTCGAGGCGGTTCGGGAAAAATTTGCGAAACTGCTAAAACGGAATTATTTCTGGCATGCACGCGAATGGCCCTATAAGAATATACGGCCAAGGATTATTGCCGAGCCCTATATGGAAGACGGTACGGGCGTTGGATTGACGGACTATAAGTTCTTTGTGTTCAACGGCGTGACAAAGCTATTGTATATTTCCAAAGGCTTTGAGCATCATCCGACAGCGCAGATTGCCTTCTATGATTTGAAAGGCAATAGGATGCCGTTTAGGCGCAGGGACTATCGGGAGCTTGAAGCAGATCCGCCGGCACCCAGAAATATGGAGAAGATGATCGCGCTTTCCGAGCATCTGGCTCGTCTGAGCGAGTCTGCATTTTTGCGTGTAGACTTATATGAAATACGAGATCGTATTTATTTTTCGGAGTTTACTTTTTTTCCGTGCAGCGGGATGATCCCTTTTGAACCGGACGAATGGGATGAAACGCTGGGCGACTGGCTAACGCTGCCGAATCGACCACAAAAGAAAGCACGGGGGTGCATATCTTGAACGGCAGCAGGAAAAAGCTTTTACTGCTGGTTCCCAATCTGCAGTTGGGCGGACAGCAGCGCGTGGCGGTGAATACCGCTGCGATCATGACGGAGGATTATGAGGTATATATGGCGGTGTTCGACGCGGAAAACGCCGTATATGAACCGTCGTGTCCGCTGATCGACCTAAATGTTCCCGCCGCTGGCGGGCGCGTGCGCAAGGTATATCGCGCGCTGAAGCGGGCAGCAAAGGTAAGGCGGCTGAAACGGCAGAAGCGGATCGACCTTTGTATGTCCTTTGGCCCTACGGCCAATCTGACCAACGTGCTCTCGCGCGGACGGGAGACCGTGGTGCTTGGTATTCGCATCTGCAGCCCGGAGAATACCGGCCTGATGGCCCGCTGCCAATATGCCAGGAGCGACCGTATCATCTGCTGCTCGCGCGTCATCTCAGAAACTGTAAGCGCGCTCTCTCCGCGCTGCGCAAAAAAGGCCTGCTGCCTGTATAACCCGTATGATCTGGAGGAGATACGCAGACAAGGCGCGGAGCCGGTGGACGACTATGCGTTCTGTGGAAAAACCATCGTGTCTCACGGCCGGTTGAGCGAGGTCAAGAATTATCCCCGCCTTATAAAGGCCTTTTCGATCGTGCACGGGGAGCTTCCGGAGACAAGACTGCTCATCGTGGGAGAGGGCGGGGAGCGCGCGCGGCTGGAGCGGCTGATTGCGGATCTTGATTTGGCCGGCAGCGCGACGCTTCTGGGCCTGCGCAAAAACCCGTATCCCTATCTGGCTCGATCGGCGCTGTATGTGTTGTCCTCTTATGCCGAAGGCTTTCCCAACGCTTTGGTAGAAGGAATGGCTTTTCTGCCTGTCATAGCGGTGGATTGCAAAAGCGGCCCGCGGGAAATATTGAGCCAGAAATCGTTGGACTGTGTGACGCAGGGCGTGGAGCGCGCAGACTATGGAATACTGGTCCAGCCCGCTCATGACCGGCTTTTTCACAGTGAGATCACCGAGGACGACGCTATACTGGCCGCTGCGATGCTGGAGCTGCTGCGGGACGACAGCCTGCGCACAGATTATGCGGCCAAGGCAAAAACACGGGCGGAGGAGTTCTCCTTTGCTGTTTACCATGATATGCTGAGCGCTTATTTGAAGGAGGCTGTTTCTTGCAGGGAACGATGAGACTGGCGTTTTTGAACCATGGCCTGCAAGCCGGCGGCGCGGAACGCATGATCGTGCGGCTCGCGGACTATGCTGCGCGGCAAGGGACGGATGTGACGGTCGTTACCACAGACGGCAGGGAGCCCTTCTATACGCTGCCGTCCGCGGTTCATCAGATACGATTGTCGATTGCCGGAGCCAGCCAGGGACCGGTAAGCGCTGTCTGGAACAATCTGAAGCGGATCAGGGAGCTCAGGAAGGCTTATCGACGCTGCCGGCCGGATGTTGTAGTCTGCATGTTCCCCAGCATGATACTGCTTTCCAGGCTTGCGCGCGGCAATATGAAATATAAGCTGATAGGAGCTGAATGCAGCAACCCTTTTACGACTGCCTCAGGCTTCTGGGGATGGAGCAAGGGGTGGATATCTGCCTGCTGTGACGGGTTTCTGTTCCAGACGGAGCGCGCGCGGCGCTATTATCCTGCGAGGACGCGCAAACGCTCCATCATACTTTCCAACGGTATCGCCGTATCGGACTATGCAGCGCAGGATCGGCCATGGCAGGAACGGGAAGGTATTTGCGCCGCGGGACGCATGATCCCCGGAAAGTGCTTTGACGATCTGTTGACGGCATTTGCCGGGGTGCTGCGGCGGCACCCCGAGGCACGACTGGATGTATATGGCGACGGCCCGCAGCGGGGCGAGCTGGAAGCGCTGCGCGCCCGCCTCGGACTTGAGAAGACTGTGACTTTTTGCGGCCGCTGCGCGAAGATGCCTGAGGAGTATGCACGGCATAAAGTATTCGCGATGCCCAGCGAGCGCGAGGGAATGCCCAATGTGCTTCTGGAGGCCATGGCCAGCGGCTGCGCCTGCGTTTCTACCGACTGCGACTTTGGGCCCGCCGAGCTGATCTCAGACGGCGATAACGGCTTTCTTGTGCCGGTACATGACGCAGAGGCTATGACGCAGCGCGTAAACGCCCTGCTTGAGGACGATACCCTTTGCCGCAGGCTTGGAGAGACCGCGCGCGGCGTACGGACAGCCAACGATATGGAAGCGATCGGGAAAAAATTCTGCGCCTATCTGGAGCTGGTACGGAATGATCGGCGCGCGGAGCATGGAACGGAGGATACCTGAAACGGACGAAAGAAAACGAAAGAAGCAATCGGTTGGAGTATCGTTGATCTACAAGTTTTCTGAGCGCATCGGCGTGAAGGGCATCGGCTTGGTGATAGGCATAATTCTGGCCAGGCTGCTCGAGCCGGAGGTGTTCGGCCTTGTCGCCATTATCACTGCGGTGACGGCCATTGCGCAGACATTTGTGGACAGCGGCCTTGGCGTGGCGCTCATACAAAACCAAAACACCGATGAAGCGGACTATTCGACCGTGTTTTATATCAGCTTTGCCATTGCGGCGGCGCTGTATGCCGCGCTGTTTTTCCTGGCGCCTCTCTTTGCCGCCTATTATGAAATGGACGAGCTCACGCAGCCGTTTCGCGTGCTGACGCTGACGCTGATGTTCCATTCCTTCAGCGCCATACAGACGGCCAAGCTGACGCGTGAAATGCGCTTTCGCAGCATGTTCCTGTGCAATTTGATCGTGACGCTGCTTACAGGCGCGTTGGGCATTGGTCTGGCCTATGCCGGCGCAGGCCTTTGGGCATTGGTGGCATACTATCTGTCCAATGCGGCGCTTATCTGCGTAGCCTATGCTTTTGCCGCCCGCTGGCGGCCGCGGCTCTGCTTTTCAGTTTCGAGAGCGAAGGAGCTGTTCGGCTATGGCTATAAAATTCTGATATCCGGCCTGCTGTGCTCCATATTCACACATTTACGCACCTTCATTATTGGAAAGCAGTATTCCACAGCCGAACTTGCCTATTATAACCGCGGAGAGCAGATACCGGGCATTCTTTCCACGGCTATTGACAACTCGTTCAACGCCGTGATGCTGCCGACATATTCGCGCGCGCAGGACGACCAAAGCATGGTTCGCGCGCTGCTTCGCCGCACGGTAGCGCTGAATACGTTTATCAGCTTCCCCTTCATGTTTGGCCTTGCGGTCGTCGGCGAACCGCTCGTCAGGTTCCTGTATACGGAAAAATGGCTGTTTTGTGTGCCGTATTTGCAGATACTCAGTCTCGCTGGCCTTGCCGTATCCATCACCTCGCCCTGTCTGGTTTCCATTAAGGCGCTGGGCAGGAGCGACATATATATGAAGCTTGAATTCGTGAGGCGCGCGGTGATGCTGGCCGTTTTGCTTGTGAGCCTCTGCTTTCACTCGCTCAGAGCCATTGCGCTTGGCTGGCTCGTATCCTCTATGATAGATATCGTCATTGTGATGTTTCCCGTCCGGCGGTTGGTCGGTTATCGGGGAAGGGAGCTGCTCAGAGACGTGCTGCCTACGTTATTGCTGTCCGCCGTCATGAGCGCAGCGGTCTATGGCATTGGGCGGCTCGCCCCAAGCACTTTTGGCATGCTGCTGGTGCAGATAGCGGCGGGCGGCCTGATCTATTTCGGGCTTGCATGGCTGTGCAGACTGGAAAGCCTCAACTATCTGCTGCATAAGATCAAGGCGCTGATCGGGCGCAAAACTGATGAAAACTTGGAGGGATGACCATGAAAATTGCGGTTGCGGGCGTGGGCTATGTGGGCCTTTCTCTGGCGGTGCTGCTTTCACAGCACAATGAAGTGTATGCCGTGAGCACCACGGCGCGCAAGGTGGATATGATCAACGGCCGCGTGTCGCCGATTGCCGATGATGAGATCACGGAGTATCTTAGCACAAAATCGCTGCATCTTACGGCCACGCTGGATAAGGAAGCCGCCTACCGGGATGCGGAGATGGTGATCATCGCGACGCCGACCAACTATGATCCCGAGAAGAATTATTTTGATACGAGCTGCGTCGAGGACGTTATCCGCATCGTCATGCGGGTCAACCCTGAGGCGATCATGGTCGTCAAGTCCACCGTTCCGGTGGGCTATACCGCGCGCGTGAGAGAGGAGTTTGGCTCCGAGAACATTATTTTCAGTCCGGAGTTCCTGCGCGAAGGCAGGGCGCTCTACGACAACCTGTACCCGAGCCGCATCGTAGTGGGCGTGCCTGCCGGCGACGAAAGGCTTATGCGCGCGGCAAAAAGCTTTGCCGGCCTGCTGAGCGAGGGCGCGGTGAAGCAGGATATTCCCACTCTGTTTACCGGCCTGACGGAGGCTGAGGCGATCAAGCTCTTTGCCAACACTTATCTGGCGCTGCGCGTGAGCTATTTCAACGAGTTGGATACCTATGCCGAGGCCAAAGGCCTGGATACGCGGCAGATCATCGAGGGCGTGTGCATGGATCCGCGTATTGGGACGCATTATAACAATCCCTCGTTCGGCTTTGGCGGCTATTGTCTGCCCAAGGATACAAAGCAGCTTCGTGCAAACTATGAGGATGTGCCCAACAATCTGATCTCCGCCATTGTGGACAGCAACCGCACGCGAAAGGACGTCGTGGCCGACAGCATACTCAGAAAAGCGGGATTCTATGACGGGAAGCCGGACTGCGTGATCGGCGTTTACCGTTTGACCATGAAGTCGGGAAGCGACAATTTCCGTGCCTCCAGCATACAGGGCGTGATGAAGCGCATCAAGGCCAAGGGCGTCAGGGTCGTGGTGTACGAACCGACGCTTGAATCGGACAATTTTTTCAGCAGCCGGAAGATCGACGATCTGGCTGAGTTTAAGCGGATGGCGGACGTCGTCGTGGCCAACCGCTTCAGCGCCGAGCTGGAGGATGTGCGGGATAAGCTGTACACCAGAGACCTGTATTTTCGGGACTGAGCCGCCAGGCCATGGCACAATACTATATTATTTGAATCCGTGCTGCTGCGCCTCCCTTTATGATAGAATGGACATGGAATAAAGCGCACCGAAGGAGGGCGGCATGAAGGTACTTGTCATCAACCCCGGCGCGACCTCGACCAAGATCGCCGTATTCGACGAGGAAACGGAGCTGGCGCGCACGACCATCGAGCACAGCGCCGCGGAGCTGGCAGTCTTTTCGCATGTGGCCGAGCAAATGCCCTATCGTAAAGCGCTTGTGCTCGAAGCGCTCCGAAAGCTGAATTTTTCCGTACACGATTTTGACGCCGTCTGCGGCCGCGGTGGACTGCTAAAGCATATCCCCTCCGGTACCTATCGGGTGAACGACCGCGTTATAGAAGATATTCTGCATCCGAGCTATGGCGAGCATGCGTCCAATCTAGGCGCCTATATCGCCAGGGAATTGGCCGACGAGGCCGGCATTCCCGCCTATTTTGTAGACCCTGTCTGCGTGGACGAAATGAACGAGCTCGCGCGCGTATCCGGCCTGTGCGGGGTGGAACGGCAGAGCTTTTTTCATGCGCTGAACCAAAAATCCGTCGCGCGGAAGGCGGCCTGCCGGCTCGGCAGGCCCTACGAGGAGCTCGATCTGGTGGTGGCGCATCTTGGCGGAGGCGTTTCCGTTGCGGCGCATGAAAAGGGCCGAGTGGTGGACGTGTTCAATGTCAAGGACGACGGCAGCATGGGCGTGGACCGTGCGGGAGGCGTGCCGGTAAACGCGGTGATCGAGCTTTGCTTTTCCGGAAAAAGCCGTCAGGAGATCAAAAAGCTGTTCGGCTCGGAGGCGGGCGTGTATTCCTATACGGGAACAAAGGATTTCCGGCAGGTGGAGCAGCGCGCCTTTTCGGGCGACGCCGCTGCGCTTCTTGCCTTTCGTGCGCTGGCATATCAGCTTGCCAAGGATATCGGCGCCATGGCCGCCGTGCTTCGCTTTCATGTGGACGCCATCGTATATACGGGCGGTATGGCCTTCAGCAACCGTTTTTGCGCGGAGCTTGACGCCTATGTTGCGGGCCTTGCGACAGTATTGCGCCTGCCGGGCGAGGAGGAGATGAGGAGCCTGGCCGAGGGCGCCCTCAGGGCGCTGCACGGCGGCGCCTGTTCGGAATACCGGTAACGGCTTGCGGTAAAAATCAACAGAATGGAGGATCGGGACGATGCTTTCAAAGGAAATGGTTCGTGTGGGCTCCAGACAATCCTGCATCAGAGAGCTTTTTGAGTATGGGCTGGCTCAGGCGAAGAAGATCGGTGCGGACAATGTGTTCGACTATTCTCTTGGCAATCCTTCCATCCCTGCGCCGCCGGAGGTAAACGCGGCGATAGAGGAGCTGATCCGCCATGAGGACAGCCGCAGTATCCACGGCTATACGCCCGCCAGAGGCGACGAGGAGACGCGCGCCGCCGTAGCCGCCGATCTGAATGCGCGCTACGGTACGGCCATCGGGCCGCACAATCTGTTCATTACCTGCGGCGCAGCGCCGGCCGTCGTTGCGGCGATCCGCGCGCTGGCGGTGGAGGGAAGCGAAATACTGGGCATTACGCCCTATTTTACGGAATACCGCATGTTCGTTGAGGGCTGCGGAGCAAGGTTTGTGGCGGCGCCGGCAGACAGGGAGCGCTTTCAGATCGACACGCAGGCGCTTGAGGGCTGCTTAACGCCTCACACGCAGGCGGTGATCGTCAACTCGCCCAACAATCCCTCGGGCGTCGTCTACACGCGTGAAACGCTGACGGAGCTGGCGCGGGTGCTGCGCAAAAAGAGTGCGGAGTATGGGCGTCCCATCTATATCATAGCCGACGAGCCCTATCGCGAGCTTGTGTATGACGGCGCGGAGGCAACGTTTATTCCGACCGTCTATGCCGATACCATCGTTTGCTATTCCTATTCCAAGTCCCTGTCCCTGCCGGGCGAGCGTATCGGCTATCTTTGCGTGGCCGACGAGGCTGAGGACAGCCGGCATCTGATGACTGCCATAGCGGGTGCGGCCCGATCGTCCGGACATGTCTGCGCGCCTTCCCTGATGCAGCGCGTGATCGCGCGCTGCGCGCAGGTGCGGCCCGATATCCGCGCATACGACCGCAACCGCCTGAAGCTATATCACGCGCTGACGGACTATGGCTACCGCTGCGTCAAGCCCGACGGCGCGTTCTACCTGTTTATTCAAGCGCCCGGAGACGATGCGCAGGCCTTTTCGGATCTTGCAAAAGCGTATAATCTTCTGCTGGTGCCCGGCGGCGATTTTGGCTGTCCGGACTATTTCCGCATCAGCACCTGCGTTTCCTACGACATGATCGAGCGCAGCCTGCCGGTGTTTCAAGAGCTGCTGTTGGCCTGGGAGCAAGGACGGAAATAAGCGCTGCGGCCTCCTGCCGATATGATCCGGCAGGAGGCCGCGAGCCTGTATGATCCGTTATGCGTCCGCTTATCCTGCGGATACCAGAGAATCCGCATGCTCGAATTCGGGGACGATGGTATGCAGCACCTCAAGCACGCGCGCGTCGTTGTGCGCGCAGGCGGCGCGAAGCACCTCAAGCTGCAATTCAAATTCATGGGCATTTTGGTCCATCGGCGGCGCAATCATGATCTGATCATGACTTGTGGTGCGCATGTGGCAGCGCTCACGGTCGGTCAGCAGCTCCTCATAAAGCTTTTCGCCGGGACGGAGGCCTGTGATGACGATGCGGATGGCGCCGTTGGGTTCATAGCCGTAAAACCGTATCATCTGCTCGGCAAGATCGAGTATGCGCACGGGTTGGCCCATATCGAGTACGAATGTCGCGCCGGAGACCGCAATGCCGCCCGCCTGAAGAACAAGCTGCGCGGCCTCGGAGATGGTCATAAAATAGCGGGTGATCTCCGGATGCGTGACCGTGACCGGCCCGCCAAGCTTGATCTGACGCTCAAAAAGGGGAATGACCGAGCCGTGTGAGCCCAGAACGTTTCCAAAGCGCACGGCCATGCACTTCATTTCCGTCTGCCTGGCAAAATACTGTATGAGCATCTCGGTGATGCGCTTGGTCGCGCCCATCACGTTGGTGGGATTGACGGCCTTGTCGGTCGAAAGCAGCACAAAGCGCTTGACCCCGCAGGCGCCCGAGACTTCCAGCATGTTCAGCGTTCCGAACACATTGTTCTTGACGGCTTCGGCGGGGCTGTCCTCCATCAGCGGCGTGGAACACCACCTCGGGCCGAAACGCTTCAAAGACCTCGGTAAGCCGCGCGCGGTCGCGTACCGAGCCTATCAGCACGCGTACGGGGCAATCCGCTCCGTAAAGCTGCTTAAGCTCACACTCCAGCTCGTAGGCGCTGTTTTCATAAACGTCGAATACGATCAGCAGCCGTGGAGAAAACTTCATGATCTGGCGGCACAGCTCCGAGCCGATCGAGCCGCCGCCGCCGCTGACAAGCACGGTTTGATCCTTCAGATAGCCCGATATGCCCGCCGTATCCAGCACGACCTCGTCGCGGGACAGAAAATCGGAGATATTCGGCTCGCGCACGATCAGGTTTTCCGGAAGGCAGGCCACTTCGTCCGGATTTTGCGCAAAGCCGGATATGCGCACGCGGCAGCCCGTTTCCGTGCAGGTGCGTACCAGACGGCCGAGCGCCTCCCCTCCGAGCGAGGGTATGGCGATCATGATGTCAGAAATGCGGCAGGCCGCTACAAGCGCGGGAATATCCTCCGTCGTGCCGGCTACGGGGACGCCGCGGATGGTCAGGCGCTGCTTTTTTTTATCGTCGTCAACATAGACGATGGGACTGCCGAGACTCGGGTCGCTAGAGCACATGTTCATCACACAGGAGCCTGCCATACCGGCTCCCACGATCATGAGCCGCGGACACGCGGCGCGGTCGGAGCCCGTATGCCCGCGTGACAATGCCTTGCGGCGCGACAAAAATCGCCACAATGCACGCGACAAGCCCACCAGCCCGATGGTCAGCATGGCATGGATGATCAGCGCGCCGCGCGACGCGCCCCATCGAAGCACCATACACAGAACGACACATACCACGCCCGCGCCCGCGCAGAGCGCGCCAAGCTGCAAGGCCTCGCGAATGCCCGCAAAACGCCAGAGCACGTCGTAAACCCGGCCAAACACAAAGAACAGAAGATACACGCAGAGGATCTCAACGATATGGCGGAACATATTGCTGAAATATTCCGACCAGCCCTCCTCAAAGCGCAGCACAAGCGCCAGGTACAGCGCAAGACTGACCAGCGCCAGATCCATCAGAAGCGGCAGAAGCTTGGACGGTACGGCAAAATCTCTGATATAGCGAGCAACGCGGCGGGGAGCTTGTCCCGCCGCGCTCAAACGTTCAGGGGCGTTATCCGGCGATTTTTGGCTTTTTTCCATAATGCTCATATTAACATTTGACCGTGTGCTTGTCAATCGAACCGGCAGACTGCCTCCCGGCCGCCGATAAAGACGCTGCGTATGCTGAGATCGGGGTTTAGGAGAAGCATGTCGGCCATGAGCCCGGGACGCAGAAAGCCGCGCTCGCGCTCAAGATGAAGCGCCTGCGCGGGATGATGCGTTGAAGCTGCCGCGGCGGACTCGAGCGGAACTCCAAAACGTACGGCGTTTATCAGCCCATCGTATACGGTGATGACCGAGCCTGCCAGCGTGTTGGTTCCGGCGAGCGTGCAGCGCCCGTCCTGCAGGGCGACAGCCTGGCCGCCCAGCGTGTATTCGCCCTGAGGCATACCGGCGCAGCGCAGGGAGTCGCTGATAAGGACTATGCGATCCGGAAACAGGCGAAAGGCCGCGCGAACGGCCGCAGGGTGCACATGCAGCCCATCCACGATCAGTTCGGCAAATGCGCCCGCATCCATGCCCGCGCCGATCACACCCGGCTGCCGGTGCTCGAAAGGACACATGGCGTTATACAGATGCGTGAGCCGGCCCGCGCCGGCCGAAAACGCTGCGGCGGCTGTATCGTAGGCCGCGGCCGTGTGGCCGAGCGAGACCGCGCAAGCCCTGGAAACGCGTTCGATAAAAGGCAGCGCGCCCTCGAGCTCCGGCGCGACCGTGATCTGCCGTACGCGTCCGCCGCAGGCGGCGTTAACGTGCTCGAACAGCGACATATCGGGCAATCGGAGGTAGTCCGCGCATTGCGCGCCGCGCTTATCATAGGAGAGGAAGGGCCCCTCCATATGCACGCCAAGGCATGCGGCCTCGCCAGCACGCGGCCTGAAGGCCGCGATATGCGCCGCCGCGCGCACGAGCGTATCCTCCGGCAGCGTCATTGTAGTAGCAAGGAAGCCTGTCACGCCGTGCGCCGCATAGTGGCGCGCCATGGCCGCCAGATCGGCCGAAGGGCCGTCGGAAAAGTCGCCGCCAAGCGCGCCGTGCGTATGCAGATCCAGAAGCCCCGGCATAAGATAGCAGCCCGCGGCGTCAAAGCCCTCGTCGCCTGAAAAGCTGCCAAGCGCCTCGATGCGCTCAGAATAACGCAGATCACAGAGGGAAAAATGGCCGTCCGGCAAAAACACATTGGCGTTTTTAATCAGCATACGCTTTCAAGCTCCCAAGGGGACGCAGCTCCTTCAATATATTTTATGGCGCATAACAAAGCCGCAGGCCGGTGATTACGCCGCCCTTGACGGTGGCCAGTATGACCTCGCAGTTATCGCCCCAGTAGACGCTGTCGCGATCGTTTATCCAATAATACCTCAGATCCTCGATCGAAGCGAGATAATAGCCGCTGCTTTCATCGTACGTCAGATAGTCCGGCGCCGGAAGGTTGATCATGAAGGTACTGTCGAGCTTGACGGCGATCGACGGGTCAAAGGCCATGCTTACGGTGGTCAAGGCTTCGCTGCTTTCCACAGGGCGGAGCGCGACGCTGTCCCCGGCGAACACGTTCATGATGAAGCAGGTATCCTCGCTCTCGGAATAGAGGATATAGTATTCATAGACGGTGAAGCCCTCATAGTCGAAGGCATTGACGCCCCAGCCCTCAAGCCGGCTGTTGCGGCTGAAATACACATGCCCCGTGGAGTACTCGTCGAATAACAACGGGCAGTTATCCCAGTCGCCGAGCTCGTCCATGGCATAGGAAACGGGCGCGATATTCTCAATGCTTACAAACTGCTCGCCCGCCCAAAAACTGTCGCCTGCACAAAGCGCGCCGGCCGCCTCTCGCGTCATGACGGCGAAAGGAGTTTCCGTGTCATACGATTCGTGATAGCTTACCGGAGCATACCAGAAGCGGCCGTCGGAAACGAGCTGCGCGTAATCAATGGCGGTAAAACGGTAGTCGCCGTCCGGCAAACGGCATTGCTGCGAATCATCTTCCGCGGGCGCGTCGGCGACCGCCGCAGGCTCTGGCGCGGCGGCCGCTGATAAAAGCGATCTTTGCCGCAGCAGATAGAGCGTCAGCGCCAGCAACAGAAAGAAAACCGCCGTGAGGATCAGAACGAGAAGAAGCTTTTTATGTCCGGCCGGACGGGGCGCGTCAACGGCCTGCGCGGCGGGCGAAAACGCTTCGCGCGGCGTTTTTCTGCCGCAGAAAGTACAAAAGCGAAGCCCGTCGTTTATGGGCGCGCCGCAGAATTTACAGTTCATAAGGGCTCCTTGCGCACAAGCCGCCATACCGGCTTTTTATACAAGCATGTTACACTATTTGCCCACTAACGTCAATTACGGGGCGAAGCTGCGGCTTCGCCCCGTGACGATCTCAAACGCTGAATACTGCTGCGCGCCGCTTAGTAGGCGAAGAATCCTTTGCCGGTTTTTACGCCGAGGAAGCCGCCGCGCACCATCTTGCGCAGCAGATAGCAGGCGCGGTACTTCGAGTCGCCGGTGTCATGATACAGCACGTCCAGAATGCTCAGGCAGGTATCCAGACCGATAAAATCGGCGAGCGCCAGAGGGCCCATCGGGAAATTGCAGCCGAGCTTCATGGCCTTGTCGATATCGGCGGCGCTGGCCACGCCCTCGTAAAGCGTAAAGACGGCCTCGTTGATCATGGGCAGCAGAATGCGGTTCACCACAAAGCCCGGGCTGTCCTGCACGGTGACGGGATCCTTGCCGAAGGCCGCGGCGAGCTTGAAGATCTCGTCGTAGACCGCGTCGGAGGTCGCAAGGCCGGAAATAACCTCCACGAGCTTCATAGCCGGCACAGGATTAAAAAAGTGCATGCCGATGAAGCGGTCGGGACGCTTGGTGGCGCAGGCAATCTCAGTGATGCAGGTAGACGAGGTATTGGTCGCAAATATGACCTCGGGCGGGCAGCAGGCGTCGAGCTTGGAGAAGAACTCCTTTTTCAGCGCGATGTCCTCGGAAATAGATTCGATGATCAGATCGCAGCCCGCGGCGTCCTCAAGCGTGTTGGTGGTGCTGATGCGGGACTTGGCGGCCGCAGCGGTCTCCGCGTCGATGCGGCCCTTGTCCACGCTTTTGTCATAGCTCTTATGGATTTTTGCGACGGCGGCAGAAACGCGCTCGGCGTTACGGCCGTAGAGAAGCACGTCATAGCCGCTCTGCGCGGCCACCTGCACGATGCCGGAGCCCATCTGGCCCTGACCCAGCACAGCGATTTTTTGAATGGACATAATTGGCAATCCTCCTGTTGTTTATCGGTTGTGAAAGGCTTCCACCCTGCGTCTTTCCAAAAAGGCCTTCATAGCCTCGCGCTGATCCTCGCTCTCAAAGCAGCTGGAGAACATACGTTCCTCGGCCTGCACGGCCTCGGGCATGGGAAGGTCTATGCCCTCGAACATGGCGCGCTTGGCGGCGCGCACGGCGATGGGCGCGTTCAGAGCGATGCGGTCGGCCAGCTTCATGGCGGCATTCAGCAGCTCCTCGGGCGGATAGACGGCGCTGACAAGGCCGATTCTCTCCGCCTCCGCCGCCTTGATGCTGCGGGCGGAGAAGATCATCTCCTTGGCGCGGCTCATGCCCACGATGCGGCTGAGCCTCTGCGTGCCGCCAAAGCCCGGCGTAATGCCGAGCGTGACCTCGGGCTGGCCGAATATGGCGGTATCGGAGCAAAGACGGATATCGCAGCTCATGCAAAGCTCACAGCCGCCGCCGAGCGCATAACCGTTGACCGCGGCGATCACGGGGATGGGGAAGCGCTCGAGCTTTAAAAACACGTCGTTGCCCTTCTTGCCGAGGAGAAAGCCGCCCTCTTTGGTCAGCTCGCTCATTTCGGCGATGTCCGCGCCCGCGGCGAAGGCTTTTTCGCCCGCGCCGGTGATGACGAGGACGCGTATCGCGCTCAGGTCTACGCGCTCAAGCGTCTCGGACAGCTCGCCCAGCATAGCGCCGGAGAGCGCGTTGAGAGCCATGGGACGCTCGAGCGTGATCAGCCCGACTGCGCCCCGCGTTTCATAACGTACGAAGTCCATGATCGTCACTTTCCGGCGTTTTGGCGCCGTACCATTTCCTCAGCAATGAAGGTAGCCACGTCGCCGGCAAACTTACCGGAGCCGAAGCCCGCATCATAGCCAAGCTCCTTGGCGAGCTCGTTTGTGATGCGCGCGCCGCCGCAGCAGATGATGAAGCGCTCCCGAAGGCCCTCGGCCTCAAGAAGCTCTATGAGCTCGGTCAGGTTCCGGATATGCACATCCTTCTGCGTGACCGTCTGAGAAACGAGCAGGACGTCGGCGTTCAGCTCGACGGCCTTTTCCACAAAGGCCTCGTTGGGGACCTGAGCGCCCATATTGACGCCCTCGATCCATTCATAGCGTTCAAGACCGTAATGCCCCGCGAAGCCCTTGCGGTTCATGATGGCGTCGATGCCGACCGTATGCGTGTCGGTGCCGGTGGAGGCCCCGAGCACGACGAGCGGACGGCCGATGCGCGTCTTGATATACGCGTCGGTCTCCTCCATGCTCATGACGTGGTCTGTGGCCGCCTGCACGCGGATGGCGGTGTAATCGACCGTATGCACGCAGCTGCCGTAAACGACATAGAAAGTGTAGCCGTCGTCGAGCGGCTTTACGCCCGCGACGTTCGGATTTTCAAGACCCATCTTGCCCGCAAGCAGCCGCGCCGCCTCGACGCCGCGCTCGTCGTTTTTGACCGGCAGCGTAAAGGAGAGCTGCACCTTGCCGTCGTTCATCGTGTCGCCGTAGGCGCGCAGGAACGCCGGATCGAGCGTCTTGTCATACTCTTTTTTGGAAAGATCATATAGTCCTCCGCTCATGCGTTGTCGCCTCCCTTCATGCGCGCGATAAACGGGTTCTTGTATTGCTCGTTCTTTTTGGCTACGCCGCCAAGGCCCTTGCCGCCGTCGAGCGGCCGCTTGATGTCGGCGAATACGCCCTGCTCGAGCGTGGCGAACAGCCCAACGCTCTCGATGCGCCCGAGAAGCTCGGCTGCATCTGAAAGCACCTGTCTGGCGCGGGCTTGTATGACGCCGCCCTCGCGGAATTCAAGCTCGCTGCCGAGATCCCGCATTGTGGTGGCGATGTAGCGGGCGTTTTCTATGGCGAGCGCGCGGTCTGACATAAACGGCGTATGCACGGCCTCGGTAAGCATGCCCAGAAGCTGTATGCGCTGATCGGTGACGACGTTGACAATATTGAACAAAGCGTCCTGTACGTTGCCAAGGAATACATTGCCCGTCATGAACTTGGTGGGCGGCATATATTTCAGCGGCGCGTCCGGGAATATTTCACGCGCCATCTGCGCCTGCGCCAGCTCATAGAGGAAGCCGTTTTCGACCGTCGGCGCGATCTCGAACGCGTGCCCAAGACCCATCTGCTCCGGCGGGAGCCCCGCCTTGAGGGCAAACTGCTCGTTGAGAAGCTGGGAGGCCAGCACCGTATGGGCCTCCTCCACCGCGTCGGAGGTGGTGAGGTAGTTATCCTCGCCGGTGTTGATGATCACGCCCGCAAAGCCGTTGATGACCCGAGAAAAATACTGATCGATCATCGTGCGCTGCATGTTGATATCGCGGAAAAGGATGCCGTAGAGCGCGTCGTTGAGCATCATGTCAAGACGTTCAAGCGCGCCCATGGCCGCGATCTCCGGCATACAGAGGCCGGAAGCGTAGTTGGTGAGGCCGATATAGCGTTTCTGGGCCGCGGAAACCTCATCCAGCGCGGCG